>NZ_JBSFYQ010000046.1:0-48528 GCF_053599855.1 Micromonospora sp. NPDC005161 | reverse complement strand
TGCCGGAGCCAGGCCTTCATGCGGTCGCGCTTCTCCTGGAGCAGTCCGTCGCCCAGCTTCACCTCCCGCAGCTGGAACGGCCTGACCGGGGCGGTAGCGCCGGGGCCGAGATCGGCCGGGGTCGCGGCGAGCGCGCTCAGGCCTGCTGCCGCCTCGACGGCTGGTGCCGCCTCGGCGGCTGTCGCTGGCAACGCGCCTGCGGTGGCCGCCGCGGCCACACCGATGGCTGATGCCTGAAGAACTTTGCGCCGACTGATGGGGCGCTTGTCGGGTTGGGTCACTTGGAATCGTCCTCACATGTCGGTCGGTACTGACCGCTCGGCCAGCCTCTTGCTCGCGGTCGATCCGCTTGATGGATTGGCCTCGGCCGGGGTGGTCAGCTGTCATGCCGGACGGAGGTAGCGATGACCGAGCGAATGATGGGCCCGGATGACAGCGGTCGGCCAGTAGCGGGCGGGATGCCGCTGGGCGTGTTGGGGTAGTCGCTCAGGGAGTTGTCGACGGTTGGCCCCCGTGGCGGTCCGTCTCGTGTGCAGGTGTCATGCGTGCGGCGCGAGCCCGGCGACTGCAAGGAGGGACGCCGCGGTGCTCGGCGCGTTCCGCCCTCCAAGCCGTGACAAGGCTCGTCGATGGGTTGGCGCTATCTCATCGAAGCTCCTCCACAAACCGTTGTGCTGGCCCACAGACGCCGGTGCCCGCGGCGGCCCACGGAAGGCGCTGAGTCAGCGGCGGGGGGCCTTGATCACCAACCAATGTGAGCGCTAACTCTAAGGTCGACAGTGCCGTCGGGCAAGCAAAAACTCTCGATTGACACGTGCCGGAAACATCTTTATGTTAGCGCTCAACAGGCCTGGCTGGTCGGCCGTCAGCCGTCCGCTCCGAAGCCAGACACACGACGTGGTGACCAAACGTGCGCCATCCGACAGGATGCGCAAGGCGACCGGAGCACACAGTGCACTTCCCGCTGATGGAGGCGACGTGGCCACCGAGTTCGGCGTCTCGGAGTTGTGGGATCCGGTGGTGCGCCGTGACCCGCACAGGTTCTACGACCGGGTGCGAGCCACTGGCAAGCCGGTCCTTCAGATCGATCCCGCAGGCAACCGGTTCTGGATGATCGCCGGACATGCCGATGTGCTGGAAGGGCTGCGTCACCCGGCGATCGGACACGAGGTTCACCGGCGTTGCCCCGGCGGTAGGCAACCCGCCCGGCACGAACTGTCGGAGGTAGCGAGGATCGAGGCCCGCCAGCTCATCAGCCTTGATCCGCCCGACCACACCCGCCTGCGAGGGCTGGTCAGCGGCGGCTTCACGGCACGGGCAGTGGCCCGGTTGGAGCCGTGGATCAGCCAACTCGCCGACCGGCTGGTCGCGCGGGCGCGCCAGCAGGGACGGATCGACGGGATCGCCGACCTTGCCGACCCGGTGCCGGTCAACGTCATCGCCGAGCTGGTCGGCATTCCGGAACCGGACCGGCCACAGTTCCGCGCCTGGTCGGCGGCGATCGTGTCGGCCAGCATCGACAGCTCGGCCGCCACGCTGGCATTCGCGGCATACCTCGACGAGCTGGCGGCCCGGCGGCGGGCCGTCCCCGCCGATGACCTGATATCGCAACTGGTGGCCCACGAGGAACAGGGCGACCGACTCGACCGGGACGAACTGGTGGCGCTGGTGCAGCTGCTGCTCATCGCCGGCCAGGAGACAACCGTCGACCTGATCAGCAACGGCATTCGACTCCTGCTCACCCATCCCGACCAATGGCAGGCACTGCGGGACGATCCGCTGCTGGCGGCAGCGGTGGTCGAGGAGACACTCCGGTTCCGGGGCCCGGTCGAGATCGTGCCACCGCGATTTGCCCTCGAGGACGTCGAGATAGCTGGTGGGCGGATCCCTGCGTTCGACCGCGTGGGACTGTCGTTGTGGGGAGCCAACCGTGACCCCACAGTGTTCGACCGGCCGCACGTGTTCGACATCCACCGCACCGACGTTCGCAAGCACATCGCCTTCGGGCACGGGATCCACTTCTGCCTCGGCGCCCACCTGGCCCGGCTGGAGAGCCGGATCATGTTCGAACGAATCGCGCAACAGCTTCCTAACCTGCGTCTCGCGGTCGATCCCGCTGTTCTTGACGGCTTTCGTCTACATCACGACGGACTGCCGCTGCAGGTTTGAAGCGGGACGCTCGGTCACGCCGTCCCGCGCACACCAGCGAACACCACCGCACAACGGGAGCTGCTGACCACGTTCATCGCGGCCGCCCGCTCGGGCGACATGACAGCGCTGGAGCGGCTCTTCGCGGGGAACGTGACCAGCCTGTCCGACGGCAACGGCGCGTTGGGCGTCGCCCGCCGGCCGCTGGTGGGAGTGGTGCGCGTGGCCAAGTTCCTGAACGCGATCACCTGGTTCTGGGACGGCCTCGACGTGGGGTGGGCGAACACGAACGGCCAGACCTCCGCCGTGCTGCGGCGCGACGGCACCTTGGCCGCCGTGCTCACGGTCAGCGCCTCGACCGAGGGCCTCGATCACGTACTGTGGATGATGAACCCCGAGGAGACCGCAGCGGTGTCCGGACTGGCCTGATCCGCCGACGTCACAAACCAGCGCGCTACCTGGTCATATAGGTGTCGACTGCGAGAGAAACAGAGGACACCGTGCGAACGATTCTGGTGGCCGGCGGCGGCTACGCCGGCTTCTACACGGCCTGGAAGCTGGAGAAGAAGCTTCGGCGGGACGAGGCACGGGTCGTCGTGGTCGATCCGCGCCCGTACATGACGTATCAGCCGTTTCTCCCCGAGGTGCTGGCCGGATCGGTCGAGGCGCGACACGCCGCGGTGTCGCTGCGCCGGCACCTACGCCGGGCCACGCTCATTTCGGGTACGGTCGTCGCGGTCGACCATGCACACCGGACGGCTACTGTGCAGCCGGCCGAGGGTCCGGAGTTCGCGCTCGGCTACGACATCATCGTCGTCACCGCCGGCGCGGTGACCCGCAAGCTGGCCATTCCCGGCGTAGCGGAGCAGGCGATCGGCATGAAGCACGTCGAGGAAGCGGTGGCGATCCGGGATCGGCTGCTGACCGCCTTCGACCGGGCCTCGACGCTCGAGCCGGGGCCGCTGCGCCGGCGGCTGCTCACCGTGACGTTCGTGGGCGGTGGGTTCTCCGGCGTCGAGGGCTTCGGTGAGCTGCTGTCCCTGGCGACATCGCTGATGCGGGCGTACCCCGAGCTGAACCCTGCCGAGCTGCAGTTCCACCTGGTGGAGGCCCGGGACCGGATCCTTCCCGAGGTCTCCGACGGACCCGGGCAATGGGTAGTGCGGTCGCTGGAGAAGCGCGGCGCACGCATACACCTCAATGCCCAATTGATCTCCGCGCGCGACGGTCACGTGGTGCTGTCGACCGGAGAGGAGTTCGACTCCGATCTGATCGTGTGGACCGTCGGCAACGCCGCCAATCCGATGGTGCGCAGCCACACCGATCTGCCCATCGACGGGCGCGGGATGCTGATCGTACGAGCCGACCTGCGGGTCGGCACCGAGAGCGAACCGGTGCCGGACGCCTGGGGTGCCGGCGACGACGCGGCGATTCCGGACCTTGCCGTGAGCCGGCCCGGCGACGTGACGGTGCCGAACGCCCAGCACGCCGTGCGGCAGGGAAAGCTTCTGGCGAGGAACATCGTGGCCACCCTCCGCGGGCGAAAGCCGAAGCAGTACGTGCATCACAGCCTCGGCACCGTCGCCACGCTGGGCCTCGGTCGGGGCATCTTCCAGTACCGGGGCATCGTTATCAAGGGGCTGCCGGCCTGGCTGATGCACCGGGGGTACCACGTCCTCGCCGTACCGAGCTGGGAACGGAAGACCCGGGTGCTGGCGGTTTGGCTGACCGCCGTGGTGTTCGGCCGCGACATCGTCTCGCTGGCCTCGGTGCAGGATCCCCGCCGCGCGTTCGTCACCGGCGACGACCCGGTGGAGCCACCCGCGCACCCGCCTATCCGGTCCCAGCATGTTCAATCGGCATGACGATGTCGTGCGCAGGTTCGCCGAGGCCTGCCGGCTAGGAGACATCGCCGCGCTCGGGGCGGCCCTGGACGCTGACGCGATCGCGGTGTGCGACGGCGGCGGGCTGCTGCCCGCCGCAATGAGCCCCATTCACGGCGCGGAAGACGTTGCCCAGATGGCCGCGGTCCTGCTGTCCGGGCAACCGGACGCCGAGCTGACCATCGAGGCCGTCAACGGCCGTGCCGGGCTGGCCCTGCGCCGCTCCGGCCAGGCTATCGCGGTGGTCGGCATCAAGACGGCCGACGCCAGGGTCGCCGTCCTCTGGATTGTGCTCAACCCGGCCAAGCTGAGCGGCTGGCACCGCCGTTGATCGTGGTCAGGGTCGCACCGTGCAGGGCCTTCCCGTACGTCGGGTAGGAGCCGGTGACGACTAGGAGTTGCCCGGCGGCAAGGATGATCGCCACGGTGACCACGGCGAGCCAGGCCAGCCGGTCGGGCAGCAGCCGGCCCGCCGATCGGGAGCCGCGGACGGCGGCGGCGACCACGCCGGTGCCGGGCGCGGCCCGCAGCGCGTTGGCGGCGCGGGCGAACCGCAGGAAGGGTACGGCGAGGAAGATCGCCTGCCACCAGTTGCGCTTCCAGAACTCGCGGGCGCGGCGGCGGGCCAGCCAGGCACGCAGCGCGAACTCGGCGACGAAGGCCGCCCACAGCGCCCAGCTGGCGGCGGTCAGCACGCCGGTGAGTGGCTGGTCGCGGGTGACGGCTTGGCCGAGCACCAGCAGCAAGAACAGGATGCCGAGTACGCCCATCGGCTTGTCCAGCCGACGGGCGAGACCGTTGAGCCGGTCGTCCTCCTTCTCCTGCCGTGCCAGGCGCGCCCCCTCCTCGCGAGGCGCTTGGTCGGTCATGGTTCTGCCCCGGGGGTCACGCCGGTCCGAGTGCTTCGGATCGACTCGGCATGTGCAACCGGTACCCGCTGCCGTCCCCGTCATACCGCCGTGTCCGGCGGTGTGTGTCGGTGCCTTCGGGTAGGGATCGGGGAACCATGAGAGAGGATTCCCTGATGCCGAGCACCAGATGCTGATGCGGTAGATGTACCCGAAGTCGATCAACATGGACCGCGCGAAGCTGGCGGCGGCGATCGACGCCCTCAACGACTGCGCCCAGGCCTGCACCGCGTGCGCGGACGCCTGCCTCTCAGCGAGGACATGGTCGCCGAGCTGACCAAATGCGTACGGACGAACCTGGACTGCGCACCCGTCAGGGTGCCGGCACCGCTCGTGCGCTTACCGCTTGGTCTCGTGCTTGGCCATCTGGGGCCGCTCGCCCTTGCCGACCTTGCGCAGCGCGTCGCGCAGCTGCTCCTCAGTCATCTTGGAGTTGCCCTCGATGCCCGCGTCGTGGGCCTGCTGGCGAAGATCGTGCAGCCGTTCCCGGTCACTATGTCGGCCTCCCCGTGTGTGCGATGGCGCGGGCGGCTCCGCGCGCCACTGGTCCCCCGTCGCCTTCCCGGCGACGGGGGGCGCAAACGGCGTCAGCTAGCACCTCGTCCCGGGAGCTTGCCGGCGTCGCGGGTGATGACGCTGAAGTGGCCCTCGGACTCCATCCGGACCTCCTTGACGTCGTCCAGACGCTCGACGCCCTGCTCGGGCCGCCGCCTTTCGATCGGGTGTTTCCCTCTACACGAGGCGGGCATGCACCTTGTTGCCCACCTGGGGAGGGCATGAGTTCCTGCGGGGCGGCTGCCGCGCCGGGCGTTCCGTTCCGCCGGCATCACCAGGAGAGAGGCGTTGTCATGCCCGACAAGCACGAGCAGGCCGAGCAGATGCGCGACGACGTGCCGTCGACCATCGCCCGCTCCGACGACAAGGCGGTACGGACCTACAAGAAGACGCTTGAGTCGGCGGAGGAGTCCTACGGCGACGGCGAGCGCGCCCACCGCACCGCGTTCGCCTCCCTGAAGCACACCCATGAAAAGGTCGGGGACCACTGGGAGCCCAAGGAGCACAAGGGCCCATCGGACCCGCAGGCCGAGCAGGGGACGCCAGAGTCGGCGCGTGGACGGCGGGACACCGCCCAGGGGGTCGACGCGAACGCCAGCAAGGAACACCTCGACGACGTCGCACACCGGGTCGGCATCGACGACCCGGAGAACCTGAACAAGGGCGACGAGGTCGGCGCGATCGAGAAGGCCAACGCCCGGGCCACCGCGCGGGCCCGGAAGCGGTAGCGCCGAAAGATGCCGGATCAGGTGACGGTGGTTGCGGCACGGGCGACGAGCTCGGCGAAGACCGACGGGTCGTCAACGTCCACGACGGGGAAGCCGGCACCGGGCTCGCCTTCCCAGTGCATCGTGATGCCCGGGTTGTGAACCTGGTGTCCGCCGGCGAAGAACAGGTGGGGACTGCCCCGCACGTCGTCGCGGTGCCGCTGGTAGTCCCGCATCATCGTGCCCCGGGCCTGCCCGGTGTCGAGGGCGTCGGCGAGGCGACTGCTGTCGACGCTGCGGCAGCGTCGGCGATGTCAAGAATCTCGTGGCGGAGGGAGATGCACCGGCTGTCGCGGAAGAACGCCATCCGTAGCGCGAGATCGATCTCCATGACGATGCTGCCGAGGGCGACGTCCGCTTTGACCGATGAGCGCGGCGGCCACACGTGAGAACGGTGCCGCTTTTTAAGAGTTTGAGGAGGGTCTTGATCCTCGTGCCTCCGCATGGTGGTCGCCGGAACGGGAAGGTCAGGGCCGCCAGCGGGACTGACCGAGGAGGATGCGCCATGACGGACACACGGGGCACCGGGTCTGGTAGCGCCGGGCCGCCGGGCCGCGGCGGCTTCGCAGTCGTGGAGATGTTCACCTCCCAGGGCTGCAACAGTTGCCCTCCGGCCGAGGACGTGTTGTCCGAGATCGACCGCGACGCCCGGGATCGGGGCGAGCCTGTCTACGCGCTCGGGTTCCACGTCGACTACTGGGACCACCTGGGCTGGGCCGACCCGTTCGGCGCCGAGGCGCACACCCTGCGTCAGGAGGCGTACGCGCGGGCGCTCGGCTCCCGGGGGCTGTACACCCCCCAGATGATCGTCAACGGCGTCGTTGAGTTCGTCGGATCCGACCGCCGGCAGGCTTCGTCTGCGATCAGCTCCGCCCTTTCGGAGGCGGCGGATACCACGCCGCTCGCGCTGTCCTTGCAGGATGCTCCCGAGGGCACGAGCGATGGACGCCGGGTCGTGGTGGAGTACCAGGCCGGGCGACTGCCACAGCCGGCGGCGTTCAACGTGGCGGTCGTGGAACGTGGCTTGGAGAACGAGGTACCCCGAGGCGAGAACGCCGGGCGGCGGCTTCGGCAGGACGGCGTGGTGCGCGCCTTCACGTCGATTCCAATGAACGTGGAGCGCGGGCGGGTCGACCTCGAGATGCCGCCAACTCTCGATCCTCGAAAGGCCTCGGTGGTCGGCTATGTCCAGAACGACGGCGACAAGGCCATTGTCGGGGCTGCGTCCGTCGATGTGGCGGCGCGACGACGGAGGTGACCTTGCTTTCGAGAGCCCGGATGGGAGGGCGAAGCGATGGCTGACACGACTGAGATGGCGGTTCTGGCCGGCGGTTGTTTTTGGGGGATGCAGGACCTTATCCGGAAACGCCCTGGCGTGCTCGCCACCAGGGTGGGATATACGGGCGGGGATGTGCCGAACGCGACGTACTACAACCATGGTTCCCATGCCGAGGCGATCGAGATCGCCTTCGACCCTGCCGAGGTGTCCTACCGGGACATCCTTGAGTTCTTCTTCCAGGTTCACGACCCGACCACGAAGGATCGCCAGGGCAACGACGTGGGAGTCAGCTACCGGTCAGCCATCTTCTACAAGGACGACCAGCAGCGGCAGGTCGCGGAGGACACGATTGCCGACGTCGACGCGTCGGGCCTGTGGCCGGGCAAGGTGGTCACCGAAGTTAGTCCTGCCGGCCCGTTTTGGGAGGCCGAGCCGGAACACCAGGACTACCTGGAGCGGAACCCCGGCGGATACACCTGCCACTTCGTTCGGCCGGACTGGAAGCTGCCCCGCCGAGGGGGGAACGCCGCGTAGTGGCCCCGGTCGTGCGGCCGGCTTACTCCCAGGTACCAGGAGCGATGTACGTATCGGTCTTCCTCAAGTAGGGCACGGCTCGCGTCCACTCGCTGAGGATCTTGGCGAACTCGTCATCGTCAGTAGCCCAGACCACGCCCGGCTCGACGGGGCTGGAGTCCCAGAGCGACTCGACCGCCACCAAGCTGAGCTGCTCGCGGACGTCGACGTTGAGACCGCTACTACCGACCCGCACGAGGGGGTCAATTTTCACCCGTCGCGTCGCCTGGGGTTCAAGTTCAGCCGCCGTTGACGATCAGGAGAAGTGCGTCTTCGGCCGGGTGAATCGCTCCCCGTCGATGATCAGGTCGACCTTCTCGTTGTAGAAGGCGATCAGCCCGGCGATCGGCAGGAGCGCGCTTGTGGGGAAGCTGTACGACCAGGCCAGGTCCGGGTGGACCGTGCCGTCGACGCGCACGGACCAGTAGCGGCTGGTCCGGCCCTTGTACGGGCAGGAGGTCGTCGTCTCTGACGGCACGAGGTGCCCGAAGGCCACCTCGGTCCGGTTGAGGTAGTAGCGGGTCGGCAGACCGGTCTCGAAGACCAGCACCGGCGACGCCGATTCGGCCAGTACGACCCCGTCGAGTTCCACCCGTACGCGTCGGGTGGACCGCATTGCGTCCACCCGGGCATACGGATTCCGGGGGTGCACGAAGACCTCCTCGTCCTCCTCGAACCAGCTGTCCATGGCGGCCCACTCGAACCGGACGGTGTCGGCCAACCCGGGCAGCGCGTCGTCTCCGTACCACCGAGCGGACGAAGGACGAGTCGTCTCGCCGACCCGCAGCCCATGCACCCGCCCGGTCCCACACCGGACCCGCTCCGTGCGGTGCTCGTCGACCAGGAGGCTCCGGTTCACGTCGGCGGCCGGGATGTAGTACTGGGGGTAGAAGGGCCTCTCCCACACGTACTGCGCCCGCTTGGTGTCCAGCACCAGTTCGCCGGCGAGGTAGGCGCGGATCCGGCGGGGCACCGGCTCAACGCCGTCGTCCGGGCCGATCGCCTTCGGATAGTCCGGCACCCTGTCCTCCAGTTCAGCAACAGCCCGGTTCGGGGGGGTATTGGCTCAACGATCGGGAGGGCTTGGGTGTCTCGCCGATTCGGTGAGGCGCCAACCTGCACGAGTTCGTACAGCGTCAGCGTCTACCCATATGGCAACGCTCGGCCGGAGGCTCACGGTCAGCGTTCACGGCCTGGGCTATCGACGCAATGCCGCTCGGGTGCCCGGGTCGTGTCCGGCTGAGTCGAATGAGCCTTCATGATGAGAGTGCGGCCTACACCTCATCGTCCTAGCCGTGGGACAGGCGCGGAGACGCACCTACAAAGGTGGCCTGGGGTTACTCCGATCGGTTCGATGGTGGTGCGGAATCGATCGACGCTCCACTTGGGGAGTTGGGCAAGTCGCGGCTACGCCGGTGGGCGAGAGCCTCGGCGGGTGGGGCGCCGGCCTGTTGGAGGTTCAGCGGCGCTGGCGACGATGGCAGCCAGGGCGGCGGCGGAAAGCGCAGGTGCTTGCCGAGGAAGATGCAGGGGTTTTGGCGGCCGGCGCGCCGGCGCAGCCACGATTCCGGGATCCGCAGCCGGCGGTGACCAGGACTCCCCGGGCGGCGGCGAGTGCCGCCCGGTCCGGTGAACCCGATGGCACCGCGTGGCGGCCCCCACCCTGCCGGCACCACCATCCGCACATCGGGCACGCTCGCGCCCACAGTCCGCTGCGCTTCATCGGCCACCCGACCTTCTTCGAGTGGGAGGGGTAGTACGGCGAGCAGCGCTATGACGGCATGGATGAGCGCTATGACCTGATGGAGCATGCCTACCGATGCCCGCCCGTTCTGCCGTCCGAGCGATCGGCGCTGCAGCCGGTGCTCGGCGCCGTTTATCAGACGTACCAGCACGCCCTGAGCCCGATGCGGGCGGCGCTCGACCGCTCGATCACCGCCCGCTACGCGATCCAGCTGGCGTGGTGCTGGGACGACGACCACGGAGTCGTCCGCCAAGACGACGAGGCCCGCGCTGTCGTCCGCTACAGCACGCCCAACCTCGACGATCGATTCTCCGACGCCGCCTCGTGCTACTACCCCGACCTCATCGTCCTTGCCGCGATCGACACCTATCGCACCGCCCTCGGGGCCGCCCCCGATCCCGCCTGGCAAGGGATGCCGCGATGTCGCGCTCACTTCCGGACCCTGGTGGCCCTTCCCAAACACCGCTCTGATGAGCGAACGACCATACCTGCTCAAACTCGATGACCGGGGCCGCCTGCACGCCGACGACGGACCAGCCATCCAATGGCCCGACGGTCACCAAAGTGCGGGCGCGTAAAGGGACCCTCACCGGCACACCACGCCGCGAATCGGCACCAACGGACGCATGACCCAGAAACCCGCCATGATCGTTCCTTCATCCACGAGCACCTGAGTTATCCACAGATGACGCCGCGACGCTTGATGCCGCCAGCCGCGCCCTGCTGAAGTAACCCGGAGGGACGACGCCACGTCCCATCGATCCGTTGAAGGGCTAGAGAGCAGCCATGACCAGGGGCGGGCACGGCCGAACGCGCCGCACGGATACGCCGGCGCCACTCGATTACCTCGCCGCCGTCACTGGCCTCGTCGGCGCGGCGGCCGCTGTCATCGCGGCAGTCGCCGGGCTGCTGGCGGCCGCTGGGCCGATGGTGAAGCACTGATGCCCGCGGTGGAGGCCTGGCTGCTCGGCGGGCCCGCCGATGGCCGCATCACCCCCATCGAGGTCGACGAGGACGGGTCCCTTCCGCAGGCCATTCTCCTGCTGCAGGCCGGCGCCTACCTCGGCGCACGTGAGCATCCCAGTCCGCCTGTGCAGCACCGCTATCTCCGTTGCGACCGCGAGGGCCAGGGGGACCCGCCGACATTCCGGTACGACGGGCCCCTCCCCACGGCCAGTGACCTCATCGAGGGCGGGCAATAAGGTGAAGGGCGGCCTTCGAACGCCTACCGCCGCACGAAGGCTCAGCTTGGCGAACTCGCCACCCCACACCCACCGATGATCGAACACTTGTACGATGCGCTGGTGGAGGACGTGGCGGGACGCTGGTGGAACGGCATCTGGGGGCGCTTGGGCCGCCGGGATGTGTGGCTGACCCGTGAGGTCCGGTGGAAGGTCGTCGCTCGCGCTGGCGACAGCGAGAACGGTCGGGTGCTGCGCTGGGAGTTCGACACGGAGGCGGATGCTCTGGCGATGGTCAAGCGCCTCCTGGCCGTCGACGCGGGCGGCCAGTGGCGCAAGCAGGCTGGCGACGGCGCACCGTCTTCGCCACAGCAGGCATAGTCCGGCCGGCGGGGCGTCCCGCAGAGGACGCCCCGGCGGTCGAGGGGCTGTGTCAGGAGCTGCAGGTGTTGAGCATGCTCTGCAGGGCTGACTTCTCCGATGACTGCAGGGTGAGGCTCCAGTTGTATTTCACGGTGATCCACATCTTGCTGTAGGTGCACCGGTATGACGACAGGGACGGCTGCCAGGTGGAGGGGTCCTGGTCGCCCTTGGACTGGTTGACGTTGTCCGTCACCGCGATCAGTTGCGGGCGGGTGAGGTCGTTGGCGAAGCTCTGCCGGCGGCTGGTCGTCCAGGAGTTGGCGCCGGAGCGCCACGCCTCCGCGAGGGGCACGACGTGGTCGATGTCGACGTCGGAGGCGGCTGTCCAGGTTGCGCCGTCGTAGGGGCTGTTCCAGCGGCCGGAGGTGGCCGCGCAGGAGCTATTGACGACGACGGAGGTGCCGTCGCGCTTGAGGACCTGCTCGCGGGTGTTGCAGCTGCCACTGATGGTGATCCAGTGCGGGAACAGGTCCCGTGAGTAGCCGCTGGTGGAGCCCTGCGCTGCCACGGTCAGGGCGTTGAGCTGCGACTGGGCCGTGGCCTTCGACGGGATCCCGGGAGGTGTGGCCGACGCGGGTTGCGCGCTGACGCCGGCCAGACCGGCGCCGGCGAGGGTGGCGAGGACGACTGCGGCGGCGTGGCGCGTGACGCGAAAACGGGCTGAGACTTGGGTTACACGCATGGGGGCCTCCTGGGCGCTGGGTGGACGGCAACCGTCTCTGACGATCATGTCCATCGAAAGGCATGTTTGGAAAGGGGTGAGGAAGCGGCGACAAAACTTCGAAGCACTTCACTGGCGTGCGGACACGAGCTGGGGGGACCCAGCGGGACCTCGTCCGCCTTTCATTCCGCATACCGCCATCGACCGTTCGGCATCTTCCAGCGCCACCCCCGTACGCCCCTCAACCATGAGAGAGGAGGTGGGCGAAATTCGAGTTCGATGTCGTCGGTCGGTCCTGCGGTGACTCCGGCCCGCCGGCGTGTCGGCACCACCGAGGGGCTGCGTCCGCCGCTCACGCCGATGCTGGCGAATGCCGTCGACGCTGTCCCTGAGGCATCGGATCTGGCCTACGAGCCGAAGTGGGACGGCTGGCGGGCGCTGGCCTTCCGCCGGCCCGACGGCGTGTACCTGCAGTCCAGAGCCGGCCGGGACGTCACCACCTACTTTCCCGACATCACCCGAGCTGTCACCGAAGCCGTCGAGCCGGGTGCCGTCCTCGACGGCGAACTGGTGGTGTGGGAAGGCGAACGAACCAACTTCGCCCACCTGCAGCGACGAGTCACCGCCGGCGGCCAGCTTCCGGACATCGCCCGACGCCACCCCGCGCACTATGTCGTCTTCGACCTGCTCAGCGCCCCACCGGGCCGACCACTATTGGACCGGCCCCTGCACGAGCGACGTGCCCTGCTCACACAGCTACTCGCCGACGCACCCGCCCAACTCACCCTGTCACCACAGACCACCGACCTCGACCAGGCCGCCGAATGGTTGACCACCTGGACAGCCGCGGGCATCGAGGGCGTCGTGATCAAACGCCTCGACGGGCGCTACGAGCCGGGCCGCCGTGGCTGGCAGAAAGTCCGGGCCTACCGCACCACCGAAGCGATCATCGGCGGCGTCACCCCCAGCACCGACAACCCCGAGACCCTCCTGCTCGGCCGCTGCGACCAGCACGGACGACTGCGCTACACCGGCCGCACCAACCCCCTACGACCGGCACAACGCGCCGAACTGGCCGCCCTGCTCACGCCCCTCGACCCGACGGGGGCACACCCCTGGCCGCAACCCCTCCCCGCCGCGTGGACCGGACAACTCGACCGACCCCAACCACTCCCCTACAGGCCCGTTACACCCACCATCGTCGCGGAAATAGACGTCGACACCGCCTACGAACACCACCGGTGGCGACACCACGTCCGCTACCTACGCCCCCGACTCGATCTCACCGCCGCCGACGTACCGCCCGGCTGATTGCCAGCTTTGACGGTGCCCGCACCCCGTCCGGGGCGGGACGTCAGCTGTAGCAGTCGGACCCTCCCAAGCCTGGCGTGTCTGATGATCGCGGCGCTCCGCTCGGTCATCTGACCGGGGTTGTGATGCCGGTGCTGATGGGCAAAACGCCGCACCGGCCGCGCCCTCGGCTCGGCCACCGTGATTGGCGACTCCTCCCAAACCCTGCTGTGCACGTACCTGTCGGCGATCGTGCTCGTCCGCCTCGTCCTCAACGCCTGGCTCGACTGGTCCTGGGCGAACCCGGTCGGATCATCGCGGGGATCGCGATCCGAAGGCTGTGAGGCGTGGCGCGGTGAGCAGTGCGCGGACTGCGTCGTACTTGCCGGCAGCGGCGAGGCCGACGGCAGCTGCGGGTGCGAGGCGGGCTGCACTGACGCGTGTTGCGAAGGGGGACGGTGACGCGATGCCGCATGACTGACGGCTCTATCTTGTCTGAAGGGGTGCGCGGTCAGGACCTACTGGAACATCCTGTGGCTCATCGATTTATGTGCCCCTGATGTCAATCGTTGACACAGTAGTCGGGTGGGTGGCGGCGATGGGGAAGTGGCGTCGCGCGGCGCATTCCCGTCGGCTGGGCGGATCAAGGCCGCGACGCATGGCGGGGTGACGCGCCCGGAGCTCTTTCTGGATCTGGTATTCGTCTACGCCTTCATCAACGTCACCCAGCTCATGTCGGAACGCCCAGCTCTGGACGCGCTGCTTCAGGGAGGGTTGGTGGTGCTGCTGCTCTGGCGCAGTTGGATCGGCTACGCCTGGGTGGGAAACCTGGTGAGGCTTGACCGGGGCAGCCTGCCGGTCACCATATTCGCGGCGGCCACCGCGATTTTGCTCGCCGCCGTCGCCATCCCGGAGGTCTTCGTTGACCAGCCGGGCGGGCTATCCGGACCCCTCGTTTTCGTCGTCGGCTTCTTGGCGGCTCGCGTCGGGTCCCTATTGATCATCTCTCGCGAGCAACGAGGCTCGGCAAAGTCGTCCGCTCCAGCCAGGCGCGCGTGGCTCCCGCTGGCCGGCAGCGCCCCACTGCTGCTGTGCGCGGTCCTGCTGCCCCACCACCTACCACCGGGCCGGAATGCGGAAGCGCTTCAACTTCTGCTCTTCGCGGTCGCGATCGTCATCGACTACGCGGGCCTGCGCGCGCCAGGTACCGGTAGTTGGCAGCTGACATCGGTGCGACACTGGGCGGAGCGACACAACCTGATCATGCTCATCGCCTTAGGCGAGACGATCATCTCGATCGGCACGAGTCGCGGCCTCACCGGCAACCATCCGATCACCTGGTCCGTGCTCGGCGGGTCGGTGCTCGGTCTTGTCGTCGTGGCGTTCCTGTGGTGGGCCTACTTCGACATCGCAGCACCCAGCGGTGAGCAGGTATTGCAGTCCACCTCACATCACGCGCGGTCCCGCCTCGCCCGCGACGCCTACTCACTTTTGCACCTGCCGATGATCGGTGGGCTCATCCTGGTCGCGTTCGGGCTCAAGAAGGCGCTGAGCGCAGGCCCGGTCGGCCACCTCGAACGGTGGGATGTGACCGACCTGGCATCTCTTTACGGTGGTGTGGTCCTGTACCTACTAGGGCTGGTGGCGTTCGAATGGCGCATCGTCCGACGGGTCGGCCGCGGTCCGGTACTCGGCCTTGTCCTCGTCGCGCTGCTGGTCGCGCCTGCCCGTCACCTGACAGCTCCGGGATCCCTCGCGCTCCTCGCCGGCGCCCTAGTCTGCGTGGTGCTCGCCCATGTGACGCTGCTGCGACGGCGCCACCGCCAACTACACCGCGCTATCGCGGTAACGGCCGGTCAGGAGGTCGATGCCACCCCGGAGGAACTATTCCTGGATCTGGTCTTCGTGTATGCGTTCATCCAAGTCACCGTGCTGATGACCCGGCACCCTTCGATGATCGGAGTGCTTCAGGGACTAGCTGTCCTGGCGCTGCTGTGGTGGTCCTGGGTCAACTACACCTGGTTCACCACGACGATCCGCAGCGCGGGAAACCTGCTGCGGCTGGTCGTCCTCGCCGCCGTGGCCCTAATCCTGATGCTGGGTATCGCCACGCCACAGACGTTCAGCTATGTATCCGCAGGGCTGCCCGGGCCGCTGATCGTCGTCACCTCGTATGCGGCGGTGCGCCTCCTGCATCTGGTGTCGTTCTGGCTGGCGGTCCGGCGCGACACCACCCTTCGCGCCCCCGTTGTCAGGGCGGCCGGACCGACCGGGGTGGGAATAGTCCTGCTGCTCTGCGCGGTGGTGCCCGCCCAGGCCACTGGTGATCCGCTCACCCCGTTCACCACATTCTGCTGGGCCGCCGCCATTCTCATTGACGTGGGCGGCGGCTACCTCATCCGATCCCGAAACTGGTGGTTGCATTCCGTCAGTCGATGGATGGGTCGCTACAACCTGATAATCCTCATCGCGCTCGGCCAAGCGGTCATCTCCACCGGAACAGCCATCGGCGATCCGCCCATCTCGATTGGCAGCCTCGGCGCCGTCGCACTCACCGCCGGACTGCTCTTCGCGTTGTGGTGGACCTACGTGGGCACCGACGTCGTCATCGGCCAACGATTCGCCGAACTCGCCACCAGCCGCCAACGCGGCGCCCTGGCCCGAGATGCCTACGCGTACCTTCACCTGTTCCTCGTCGTCGGCCTCGTGCTGGTCGCCTTCGGGCTGCGCACGACCTTGCCGCATCCGACGCAGCATTCAGGTGCCGCGGTGATGATGGGGCAGGCCACACTGGTGTGCGGAATCATTGTCTACCTACTCGCCGATCACCTCATATGGCGACGCGCCCGCCGCCCAGTGGGTCGCCGGCGGGCACTGAGTCTGGTAGTCGCCGCGCTGTCGCCGGTGACGATACTAATGCCAATATTGTGGGCGTTGGTCGCGCTCACATTGGCGCTGCTCGCCGCTCACGTGCTCGGGCGTTCGGCCACCCCGCCACTGGACACGGTACTCAGCGACAGGCCATGACGTGGCATGTGAGACAGGCCCTGTCCCTGTTGCCCTGGTCGTCCCCCCGCGCACGGTGCGAACGCGGCTGGCGGTACGCGCACACCATGGTGCCGACCCTCCCCAGCGGACGAGCCGGCGCGGTGATGTGAAGGTCAGCGGACGCGCCGACGGCCGTAGGCGCCAGCGGCGATCGCGACGCCGATGGCGGCGAAGGCGACCTGGAGGTTCAGCTCGATCCAGTCGATACCGCAGGTGTCGTCGACGCAGAGGACTCCGGCGACGAGGGTGCCCAGGATCGCGGTGACCACGCCGATGAGCAAAGTCAGCCAGATCGGGATGTTCTGCATGCCCGGTACGACCAGCCGGCCCAGCGCGCAGATGAAAGGACCGGTGATGATGGCCCTGAAGAAGCCCGTGGCTTCCACGAGGGTCGTGTCTCCAGAGGGGTCGTCGTCGGCCCGATCATTGCCCAGCCCACGTGGAGCAAAACCTTCGGAGGTCTGCAGCGCGCTCCGACAGAGGCACGGGCGGCGCGCCGCTGGTAGTCCTGCCCGACCAGCGCACAGCCCCGACCATGTCGACGTCGCACCACACGGGCGATGCTGCTCTTACCCGAGCCTGAGTTGCCTCGAATGCAGACGAGAATCGTTTCCGGGATGCCGGTCGGGACGGCGTCAGCGGCCATGCTGCCCCTGAAGTCAGTCGTTGCGTACGGTCAGGCCCAAGGCGGCGACGGCCAACTCGGTGAGGTCAGGAAGCTGACCCTCGGCGAGGGTGACGCCGGACAGGTTGTCGAGTGGCGTCTTGAGCCCGCGGAGCCGGCTGCCTCGCAGGTCGGCGCCGTCGAGGTGGCAGGAGCCCAGCTCCAGACCGGCGAGGTCGCAGGATCGCAGCGCGATTCCCGGCAGACGGCAGGTGGACCAGGTGCCGTGGGTGAGGGTGCAATCGGTGAAGGCGACCGAGCCGACGGCGGTGACGCGCTGGAAGGTGGCGTAGTCGAAGCGGCAGCCGTCGAACAGAATGTCCTTGAGGCGTACGTCGGTGAGCCTGGCACCGGTGAACCGTGAGCCGATGATGGCGCACCGTTCGATGGTTACGCCGGTCAGGGCCGCGCCGGAGAAGTCGGTGCGGGTGATTTCGCAGCCGTAGAGGCTCCCTGCTTCCCAGGTGCTCTCGCTGAGGTCGCCACCGGTGATCAAGCTGCTGCGGATGCGGTGATCCTCCAGCTGCACACCGCGCCACGACGCGCCCTCGACGAAAGCCTCGGTGAGGCCATCGGCCAAGTCAGTCACGCGGTCGAGGTCCTCCGGGTCAAGGTCCGGTAGCAGGATCTTCACGTCGCCGACTGTCGTGGTGCGCATGTGTCCTCAACCTGTGTGGGCGCGGGGTGGGCACGCCACCCCGCGCATCCGGTCGTTCTCTCCTACAGCGGTTACTTCTTCTTGTTCCAGTTGTCCCAGCCGGGCCGGCTGTCGAATTTGCCCTTGTTGGCCCACGCAGGGCGGTTGTCGAACTTCGCTGCGTCGATCGACGCTACCGATCGCTCCGGGTCGACGCCGAGGCGGGCGAGCTGTTCCGGTGCGGCGTTGACGAGGGTGGCCAGTGCGCTGGTCATGGTCCTCCTTCAGGGGTGAGGTGGTCCGCAGTGGCGCGGACGAGGGCTTGTCGGGTGGTGCGGCAATAGGTGGTCTCGCGGGCGGTGAACGTCGCGTGCTCGAAGTAGCGGTTCCCGGCTTGGGCGCCACGGCAGAAGTCGTAGAAGGTGCAGTGGTCGGCGCAGCCGTTGAGGGCAGTGACGAATTCGGTGACGTAGCGCAGGTCGCCGGCGCGAGCGATCATGGCGGTGATCGGCTGACGGAGCACGTTGCCGGTGATGAAGTCGCCGTAGCGTGGCTCGGTGATGCCGAGCAGCTCCGGTGACAGCAGCACCACCTGGCCGACCCAGGAGACGGTGGGGATCGGCTCGTATGGGGCGTGATCGACCCGCCCGGCACGGGTGGCGGCGAGGTAGTCGGCCAGCCGGTCCAGGTCACGGATCCGTAAGGGGCTGCCGTTGACACGGCGTTGAACGAGGCGGAGCCAGAACCGGTACGCGGACACCTCGGTCACCGGGGCACGGTCGGCGCCTTCCTGTTCCTCGATGTTGAAGCCCACCGACTGACAGCCCGGCAGGTCAGTGAAGAAATCGACGAGAGTGTCGGCGTGCCCGATGGTCTCCGGCGTGACGACACAGATCACCGAATACTGCAGACCGGCCTCGGCCAAGGTCCGCGCAGCCCGGGCCACCATCACGGCCTGTGACACGAAGCTCGCGCAGTACCGGGCTGAACCGCCCCGGGTCTGGTGGAGTCCTCAGACTGTGACCAGTTCCGGCTGGTCGGGCTGGTGGTGAGCGTAGAACATCGATTCGTGTTCGGCGGGCGGGCGGTGTCCGATCGCGGAGTGCAGGCGGTGGTGGTTGTACCAGTCGACCCATTCGGCGGTGGCCAGCTCGACCTGGGCGAGGCTGCGCCAAGGCCGTCGCGGTTTCAGCGGTTCGGCGCCGCGGCGGTGAAGTCCCGAGCGACCAGGTCGCTGGCGCGTTCGTGACCGGGATCGGTGATCGTGGTACGGATCTTCTTCCCGCGTACGACCCCGCGCAAGCCCGCGTCGCGCATCAGCCGCTCGACGGTGCACCGGGCCACGTCAACGCCATCGCGGCGCAGCTGCCGCCATACCTTGCGGGCGCCGTAGACGCCGTAGTTGTCCGCGTGCACCCGGCGGATCCGCTCGAGCAGCCGTGCGTCGTCAACGGCCCGCGCCGACGGCGGTATCGCCTTGGCCTTGTAGTACGTGGAGGCCGCGATCTTCGTCCCATGCCCGGTCAGGGCACGGCAGATCGGCTCGACTCCGCCGAAGCGGGCCTTGTGCTCGTCGATGAAACTCACGAGCGTGTGTGTGGCCGGTCGAGCTCGGCCGCGAAGAAAGCCGACGCGGCCTTCAAGATCTCATTCGCCCGGCGCAGCTCGGCGTTCTCCCGCTTCAACCGGCGCAGCTCCGCCGACTCATCGCTGGTGACCCCGGCGCGCCGCCCGGCGTCGACCTCGGCCTGGCGCACCCACTTACGCAGCGTCTCGGCCGACCCGATCCCCAGCTTGGAGGCGATCGACCCGATCGCCTCCCACTCGGTTGCGTAGTCGCCCCGGTGCTCCAGCACCAGACGCACCGCCCGCTCCCGCAGGTCTCTCGGGTACTGCTTCGGCATGGTCAGATCCTCTCAAGCAAAGAGGTCTCTACCAGCCCCGGGGCGGTTCAGCCTCGCCCACGCGGTCGGCGTTTACGGGGCCGTGCGCGGTTCACGGCTACGAACCGATGTTCGACCGGTCAGCCCTGGTATGGCGGCCGTCCAGGCGGATCGTCCACGGGTCGATCCTGTCGATCCGCAGGTGGGTGCCGCTCCACGGATCCCGGCCGAGTACCGCCCGGACGGCCTCCTCGGACTCCGCCTCCATAGCCAGCACCACGCGTACGTCGTCGAGCGGACCGCCCAGAACGACGATCCCTTCGTCGACTAGCAGGTCCATGTACGACGCGTGCGCGAGCCAGCCGGTCTGTTCTTCCATCGGCCTCGCAAGATCCCAATGCGGGCCGGCGTGCGACAGGCGAACGAGATACATGGCCTCGTCCTACCACGCGGTCCCACACTTTTGTTGTCAGCTGGTCAGCGCAGCGGCCCGTCTGGCGCCACCACTCGCGGCAGTTGAGCATGTTCGAGCCTCGACCATCGACAGTAATTACGCGACCACCCCCACCCGGAGACTGCCACGATGATCAGCAAGCGCCGACTGCTCTGGGCCGGCATGCCAGCATCCGCAGGTGCGGCCGTCGAGGAGTTGATTGGTGCTCACGTCATCCGGGCCCAGAGCTGCCCTGGCGGCTTCTCGCCCGGATTCGCGTCCCGGCCTGACCCTGAGCAACGGGCGCCGCGTCTTTGTCAAGGCAATGAACGCCCAGAGGTGGCCCCTGGAGGCCGGCACATACCGGACTGAAGCCCTGGTGGCCGCGGCTCTGCCGGCGCAGGTCCCCGCGCCCCGGTTCCTCAAAACCCTCGATGACGGCCACTGGACGGTCCTCGCGTTCGAGGACATCGACGGTACGACGCCCTCGCAGCCGTAGGACCGCGCCAGCCTCGACCGCCTTGCCGCCGCCGTGGTGCAGCTGACCTAAGCGACGACACCCTCGCCCATCGCGGCGACCATCCACGACTCGGCGGATGGGCTGACCTCGCCCACAACCAGGATGCGCGACACGTCTGTCGGAGCACTCGGCGGCTGATCCGTCCCGGCGAACCATCTCGGCCCCGGGATGCTCTCGCAACCACGCGGCCAGGGTGGCGGCCCTGCAGCCGGGCAGTACGTCGACCCGGCGGTGGGTGACCGCATCGATTAGCAGGGTCGCGTAACGGTGCCCGCGCCGTAGCGCGAAGTCGTCCACGCTCAGCACCGCCGGAACCGGCTCCGAGGGGATCGGCAGTGCCATCAGCAACCGCAGCACCGTGGTGCGCGAGACGCTGACCCCCAACCGGGACAGCACCGCCTCGCCAGCGCGACCAGCCAGCACTACCGCGATGTCCGCGATCAACGCGGTCAACTGCCGGGTACGCCGCGACGCCATCTCGGGCCACTGTTCCCGGAAGGTCCGCCGCGGGCAGCCGTGGGTCTGACATACGCCGCACGCGCAGTTCGACGATCACGCCGCGGCCTGCGATCGGGAAATCGGCCAACCGCCGCAGATGGTAAGCGTGCACCCGCCGTGCTGGCTGCCCGCACTCCGGGCAGGCCGCCGCTTCCGCCATCGTCCGGGCCTGGATGCACACCACCTGACCCTGATCAACTACCTGATCAACCACTATGGAGGATAGGTCGGGACACACCGTCTTGATCAGGTCCGATACACACCGGCCCCATCCTACAGTATCACGACCCACCAACCCAAACCACCACGCCACGCTTCTTCGTGCCAGAGCCGAAAATTTGACACTCCCGACCATCGGGCCGGGGAGGGGCCCGTGGGCGGGTGTCGGCCTGACGCCGAGGGTCAAGGGCGAAGGTTCAGCGTCCGCGAACCTAGGATGGCGGGGTGATCCGGCTCCGGATGGGTCTGGCTGATGTGGCGAGGATGCGGTTTGCGTTCTCGCCTCTCGCCGAGGTGATTGAGAGCCTGTACCAGTTGTCGTCGGGGCGGGTGTCGCCGCTGCACCAGGGCTGGTTGGAGGCGACGCGGGACGGCCTGCGTGGTCTGGACATGGGGCTGCTGGGCGCGGTTGTGCCTGCGAGCGCGTACGTGGCGGATTTCCTGTTCGTGGCGGCCACCGACGCCGGCACCATCGACGACCAGCTGCGGTTGGTTGCCGAGTCGCCCGTGGCGGGAATCCGTGCCGACCTGGCGGCGGTGTGGGGTCGGGAGCCGATGCCCGCGCCGGCGCGGACGTTGGCTGCCGAAGGGGCGGCTGGTGCTCGGCGGTTAGCCGACGCGCTGTGGCGGTACTGGTCGGTGGCGATCGAGCCGCATTGGCGGGAGCTACGCGCGGTGCTGGAGGATGACGTCGCGTATCGGGCTGGCCGGCTGACCGGCGGTGGTGTCGATGCGCTGTTGTCGAGCTTGCACCCGGAGGTCAGCGTGCGGGGTGAGATCCTGCGGATCGACAAGCCCCGGCACTCGGTGGACCATGACCTGGCCGGTGACGGGCTCGTGCTGGTGCCGTCGGTGTTCGCGTGGCCGAACCTGATGGTGGACAAGGGCCCCGATCGACCCGCGAGCCTCATCTATGCCTGCCGAGGAGTCGGCACGTTGTGGGGAGGCGACTCCCGAGACGCCGACTACGCCGACGACGCGCTGGGTGCGCTGCTGGGTCACAGCCGCGCGGCGATCCTCAGCTGTCTGGCGCTGCCGAAGTCGACCACCGACCTCGCCCGTGAGCTCGGTCAAAGCGCGCCGTCGGTCAGCTTCCACCTGTCGGTGCTGCGCCGCAATGGCTTGGTGACGTCGTGGCGTTCCGGGCGCCGGGTGTTGTACCGGCACACGCCGCTGGCCAGCGGACTGCTCGGGGCTAGTGGTTCGGGGTTCGAGCGGGGCTGTCCGGATCCCGCGTGAGGTACCGACGGCGACGCTGGATTCCAGCGCCATCGAATCGTTGGTGACCTCCCAGGAGGCCTGCGACGGTGAGCGGACGCACGCATTCGACGCGCTACGGTGCCCGGTTGAATCGCAACCGGGCGTTCATCACGACCACCACCGCAAGCGTCGATTGTCGTCGATCATTCGGACCAGGAAGGCAGGAATCGTGCGGAACGAAGACACTTGTGGCCTGACTCGTCGCGGGGCCTTGCGGGCGGCCGTCACGGTCGGCGCCGTCGCAGGCCCGCTTGGGTTGGCGGTAACAAGGACATCGCCGGCGTTTGCCGAGCCCGGGGTGACGTTGCCGGCGGCCACAACGGACGTGACACCGTTCCGGCTGTCGGTGTCGGACGCCACGCTGCGCGATCTGCAGCGGCGGTTGGCGGCGGCCCGGTTGCCGGAGCGGGAAACCGTTCCCGACGGGTCCCAGGGCGTGCCGCTGGAGCGGGTACGCGACCTGGTCGAGCACTGGCGGACGCGGTATGACTGGCGTCAGGTCGAGGCGCGGCTGAACGGGTTCGGCCAGTTCCGCACCCAGATCGACGGGATGGGAATCCATTTTCTGCACGTACGTTCCCGGCACGCCAACGCCGTACCGGTGGTGTTGACCCATGGCTGGCCGGGTTCGGTGGTGGAGTTCCTCGACGTGATCGGGCCGTTGACCGATCCCACGGCGTTCGGCGGGAGCGCCGCGGACGCGTTCCATGTCGTGGTGCCGTCCCTACCGGGCTTCGGATTCTCCGACAAGCCGGCCACGTCCGGGTGGAACATCCAGCGCATCGCGGGAGCCTGGGCGGAGCTCATGTCCCGTCTCGGCTACCGTCGCTGGCTCGCTCAGGGCGGCGACCTGGGCGGCTCCGTGACGCACGAACTCGCCAAGCTCGGGCCCGCCGGACTCGCCGGGATCCACCTCAACTTCTTCCCCGTATTCCAGCCCCCGGTCAGCGACCCGCCCACGGCGCAGGAGCAGGAGGCGCTGGACAAGCTGCAGCGGTTCTTCAACGACGGCGCCGGCTTCATCTACGAGCAGTCCACGCGCCCCCAGACACTGGGGTATGCGTTGACCGACTCCCCGGTGGGGCAGGCGGCGTGGATCTACGAGAAGTTCATGGAGTGGACCGACAGCGACGGCAATCCCGAACGGGTCCTCGGCGTCGACCGGATGCTCGACGACATCATGCTGTACTGGCTGCCCGGCACCGCGGCCTCCTCGGCGCGAATCTATTGGGAGGACGCGCGGGCCGCTGGCACAGCCGACGACTTCAAGGTCCCGGTCGGATTCACGGTCTTTCCCCGCGAGATCATCCCAACTCCGAGAATCTGGGCCGAACGCGTCTACAAGTCCAAGCTCATCTACTTCAACACGGTCCCCCGTGGTGGCCATTTCGCCGCGTTTGAACAACCAGAAATTCTTACCGAGGAGCTGCGGAGGTTCGCTCGCTTGGTCCGTTGACCCTGTGCCGTGCCATAACTGGTCGCACGGGTTGTGAACTGCGGTTTTGTGGCTCTTCGCACCGATGTGTGGGCGGGTTGACCTGCTGAAACGCGCGCACGCCGTTCCCGGTCTAGGGTTTCGGGTCTCTGAGGTCCGAAGTCTGAAGATCGGGAAACGGCGTGCGTCCTGCAAGTCTATGGCAGGGTCTCCTCGGGGTGGGTAAGACCACCGTGGTAGAGCGGGTTGAGCAGGAGGAACACCTCGACGAGGACGGTGCCGAGGTGATGCTGGTCGTGGTGCACGCCAGGCCGTCGAAGGGGGCACGGCGTCGCTGCGGGCGGTGCGGGCGCCGCTGCGTCGGCTATGACGCCGGCCGGGGACGTCGGCGATGGCGGGCGCTGGATCTGGGTCCGGTGCGGGCGGTGATCGAGGCCGACGCGCCGCGGGTGGCCTGCCCCGAGCACGGCATCGTGGTCGCGGCGGTGCCGTGGGCGCGCCACGACGCCCGGCGCATCCAAGGCGAACTCGTCGGGCTCGGCCACCGCGTCGGCGCCGGCACCATCCGCCGCATCCTCGCCCGATCGAGGACCGGCCCTGCCCCGCGTGAGGTCGACACGAGTTGGCGGACGTTCCTGCGCGCTCAGGCGGCCGGGCTGCTGGCGACCGACTTCTTCCACGTCGACACCGTCACGCTGCGACGGCTGTACGTCGTGTTCGTCATGGAGGTTACGACCCGACGGATCCACATCCTCGGCGTCACCGCCCACCCGAGCGCAGCGTGGACCACCCAGCAAGCCCGCAACCTGGTGATGGACCTCGGGGACCGTGTGACACGGTTCCGGTTTCTGATCCACGACCGCGACGCGAAGTTCACCGCGTCTTTCGACGCCGTGTTCGCCGCCGAAGACATCGACGTGGTGAAGACCCCGCCACGCACGCCAAGGGCGAACGCGTTCGCGGAACGCTTCGTGCGCAGCGTCAGAGCGGAGTGCACCGACCGGGTATTGATCTACAACGAACAGCACGCCCGTACCGTGCTACGCGACTATGAGGACCACTTCGACCGGCACCGGCCGCACCAGAGCCTGGATCAGCATCCACCCGACTACGACCCCGGCGTGGTCATCGCGATCGACAAGCCGATCCGGCGACGCCGCGTCCTGGGCGGCGTGATCAACGAGTATCGCCGGGCCGCTTGATCCACCAGGCAAATCCCCAGCCCACAGCCTGAAACACAGTTTTGGCGCGGTACAGGTTCTTCCAACGGGCGCTGCGGGCGCTGAAGGTGACGCCCACCGAGGTGGTCACCGACGCCGCCCCGGTCTACCCCGCCGTCCTCGACGACCTCATCCCCTCAGCCTGGCACCACGTCGAGCGGCACGCCAACAATCCGAGTGAGCCCGACCACAGCCAACTGAAGCACCGGCTGAGACCGATGCGCGGGTTACGAACCGAGCAGACCGCACAAGTGATCATCGCCGGCCACGCCTTCATGCAGAACTTACGACGCGGCCACTACGAACTCACCGTCGAGGTCCCGCGAGCGAAGCGGGTCGCTGCCGCGTTTACCGAGCTGGCCCGCGTGATCTGACCGCAGACCCGAAACGGGCTTGGCATCTCCCTCGATTCCGTAACGCAACAGCACCCATCCGAGCACCTCACCGGGGCAATGGGACCGCCGCCCGCTCGACGGCGGCGAAGGGGCTGACATTGAGCCACCCCTGCAGCGCGCGGCAGGCCGCGGACTCCCCCTTCAGGCTTAGCGATCCGCCTCGCAGCGCCGCCGACCAGCTCATGTCACCCATCCAGATGCGGGTGAGAGTCTCCACCTCGGTCTCCAACCACACGCTGATCGGGAAGCCCGGATCGGTGTCGCAGGCGTCGGCGCCGCCGGACCGGGACAGGACGAGCCACCATCGCTGCTGACCTGCCGGCGCGTCGCGGAAGTAGAGCTGGACCGTCGTGGCCTTCTCCGGCATGCGGGCAGGCTGGGAATCCCTCCGGATGTCGATCATCAGCATCACCGGGTCGAACTCGTCCGGGCGCAGTTCGTGCATCCAGCGCACACCCCACGCGCCCATCTGCTCCAGAAGCGGCCGTAGCTCATCCCCGGCCGGCGTCAGCCGGTAGCGGGGCTCACCGTCGGCCACATGCCGCTGCACGAGACCCGCTCGCTGCAACTCGCGCAGACGCGCCGCGAGCAGCGACGGGGACATTCGAGGAACGCCCCGGGCGATGGTGCTGAACCGGTCCTCGCCCCAGAGCAGCTCGCGGATGACGAGCAGCGTCCAGCGTTCGGCGAGGATCTCGGCGGCCCGAGCCACCGGGCAGTACTGGCTATAGCGCTTCACCGCGCGCACCTTCCTCGCGGCGTGGAGGCCCTCGCCGCTACAGAAAACGTAGCGGGCGAGGGGTCGCCGGTCAGTCAACCTTATGACTGACAGCGACAGACCCGAGGAGGAGTGAGATGTCCGGAAAAGCGGTCATCAGCCTGACAACCGGCTTGGAGGACCCCGAGCGGGTCACCGTGGCGTTCCTGGTGGCGGTCGGTGCGGCCGAGGAGGGCCGGCCGACGCTGATGTTTTTGACCAAGGAGGCGGTTCGGCTCGCGCTAGGCGGCGTCGCCACCGGGGTGGCCTGCACCGGCTGCCCGCCGCTGCCTGACCTGGTGAAGCGGTACCAGGCGGCGGGTGGGAGGTTTTTGGTCTGCCCGATCTGCTTCACCGCGAAGGGGCTCGACGAGGCCCAGCTGATCGATTCGGCCGAGCTCGGCGGCACCGTCCCGATGTGGCGCTGGATCGGCGACGGGGCGACGACGTTCAGCTATTGACCATCAGCTCGCTGGGGTCTGTTGCGTTGCCCGTGTCCAGGGATCGAGGCAGGCTTGACGGGTGCAGCCGTCGAGTCCTCGTCGTCGCTGGTCGCCGCCGAAGGCGGCGTTCACCGGGTTCCGGTTTCCCGCGGAGGTGATCGTCGTCGCGGTCCGCTGGTACCTGCGCTACAACCGGCGCCGTTGCCTTATCGGATGGGCGGACGTGTTGAACCCGGTCGGGTCCGCGGTCAGATCGCTTGGGCGAGTTCGGTGAACGCAGCGGCGACCCGCGTGATCGGCGGGGTGTCGATGGCGAGTTCGTAGTGTCCGCGTCGGAGGTTCTGCATGAATGCGTGCCCGGCGATGATCACCTGCGCTGACTTGTCCGTCCGTAGCCCGCGCATCGATCTCAAACGGTGTTTCAACCGGCTGTGATCAGCCTCGATCGGATTGTTCGCATACCGTTCGACGTGGTGCCTCGCGGATGGGATCAGCTCATCCAGCACGCCGGGGTAGACCGCGGCGGCGTCGGTGACCACCTCTGCGGGTGTCACCTTCAACGTCGACAGCGCCCGGCGGAAGAACCGCCGGGCCGCGCCGGCGTCCCGGCGGTTAGAGACGAGCACGTCGATGACCTGCCCGTACTGGTCGACCGCCCGGTACACGTACCGCCACACACCGTTGACCCTGACGTACGTCTCGTCGACGAACCATCGGTCACCCGGCGAGTGGCGGCAGAATCGGGCGGCGTCGGCCAGCAGCGGCGTGAAGCGTTGCACCCAGCGGTAAACGGTCACGTGGTCGACCTCGATGCCGCGTTCAACCAGCAGTTCCTCGACATCCCGATAGGACAGGTTGAACCGCAGATACCAGCGCACCGCGGCCACGATCACCTCGGGCGGGAACCGGAACCCGGCGAACGCCGACTTCGGCGGCAGCCAGGGGCGAGGACGGGTTGATGGTTTCACCCGTCAAGCCTGCCTCGAACTTGCCAACGCTCAATGCAACGGAGCCGTTGAAGATCAGGCGGACGGTGGCTGCTTGTGCCTGGTCGATACGCCCGGACGTTGCTGGAAAGTACTCAAAACGGGCTCCCGACGCTCGCTGGAAGAGTTCGCCGCGCCGTTACCTACCGTGGCCGAACTCGACGTCTTCCGAGGGAGTTCGTGAAGGCGCTGATCGGGGCCGCGACCTCCTCTGCTGCATGGCCGCGTAACCTTCCAGTGTGAGCGCTTCTCGTCCGGTGAGACCGCCGATCATCGCGGACGTGGCACGGGTTGCTGGTGTATCCGTGCCGACGGTCTCGCGTGTACTCAACGGCTCCGTTCCGGTGAGTGCCGAGCGGCGTGCGCGCGTCATGGCCGCGGTCAAGGAACTGGGCTTTCGTCCGAACGGTGCCGCGCGCTCGCTGGCGCAGCGGACCGGGTCGATGATCGCCGTGTTCACGGGGAATACCACACGGTACGGATACGCCTCGACGATCCAGGGCATCGAGGAGGCGGCCCGCCAGGCGGGCTACATGGTCGTGATCTCCGTCGTCGAGACGCCCAACGTGCTCACTGTGGAGCGGGCGATCGACCATGCCCTGGGTCAGCCCTTGGCGGGCGCGGTGGTATTGGAGTTCGATCCACCCGGGGTGGCCGCGCTGGCGGCCATGCCTCCGTGGCTGCCGGCGGTGGCGGCCGCCTCCGGCGGTTCGTCGGGGGAGGCGATCTCCCACGCCTACATGGATGACCGGTACGCGGCGGCGCAGGCCACGCGGTACCTGCTCGACCTCGGCCACGAGACGGTCCATCACGTGGCGATCCCGTCGTTCGGCACCGAGAGCGCGCGCATGCTCGGCTGGCGTGACGCAGTGGTCGCCGCCGGGGTGCCGGTGCCGCCGGTGATCAGGGCGGACTGGAACCCGATGTCGGGGTACGACGCGGGAGTGGCCCTGGCCCGCGATCGGTCGGTGACGGCCGTGCTCGCCGGCAACGACGAGCTGGCGATCGGGGTGATCAAGGCGCTGAACGACCATGGGCGGCGCGTACCTGACGATGTGTCGGTCGTCGGGTTCGACGACCACCCGCTGAGCCAGCTGTGGTCGCCCCCGATCACGACCGTCCGTCAGGACTTCGTCGGCCTCGGCCAGCAGGTGTTCGCCCTGCTGGCCGGGCGGATGGAGACGGGCGAGGCGCGTCCGTCGGTGCGGATGATCCCGGATCTGATCGTGCGCGGCTCGACCGGGCGCGCCCCCAGCGCCTGACCGCACACCGCACGTCCTGCGCGCCGGCGCTCGAGGGTCACCTCTGAAAGCGCGTATCACAGTTCCGTATCTCGGTCCCGACTATACCTTGCGCTCCATCATGATTAACGCTTTCATGATGCTCGACGGACGACGTGCTGACGAGGGGCAAGGCAACGATGCCGATCATGAATGCCGGTCCCGCCGCCACACTCGCTCACTGGGGTGACGGTGGCGTGCAGCTCCGCCTGGCGCGCTGGGCAGACGGTCCGGTGACGGCGCGGGTCATCAGCGAGTCCATCGGGGCAGAGGGCGCGCCGGCGGACCAACCACTCGTCGAGATCCTCGCCGTCGGCCACGGCCACGCGAAAGGCAACCTGCGGAACACGGCGACAGCGATCGGTGCCCGGCTGCGCTATACGGGCCACGACTGGGCGGACGAAGGACGCTGGCGCACCGTGCGGGTGCGGCAGCGTGACGAGGCGGCGGGCATCGAGGTGCTGTCGACCTTACGAGGCGAACCCGGGGGGAGCTCCTTGCAGGCATGGACGACGGTGCGCAACACCTCGTCGGTGCCGCTGCACCTGCTGGCGGTCTCGTCGCTGATGCTGGCCGACCCCGTGGGTGCGGCACCGTTGGAGGAGGTCGCGACGATCGAGGGTGCCAGCGAGTGGGTCGGCGAGTGGCGATGGTCCACCCACGACCTGCGCGGGCAGGACGGCCTGCCGAACCTTGCGCTGGCCTCCCACCAGCACCAGGACGCACGAGGGGCACGAACCGTCGTTGGCCACGGCGCCTGGTCGTCGGGACAGCGCGTCCCGGCAGGCGTGCTGGTCGCACGCCGGAGCGGCGCGGCGCTGGCGTGGCAGATCGAGAACAACGGGCCCTGGCGTGCCGAGCTTGGTGAGCGGCTTTCGGGCGACGACCGCGAGTTCGTGTCGCTCGGTCTGCTCGGCCCCACCGACGCCGACCACGGCTGGCTGAGAACGCTGCAGCCGGGCGAGGAGTTTGAGTCGGTGCCGGCGTCGGTGGCGTGGTCCACCGCCGGGTGGCAGGGAGCGGTCCAAGAGATGACCCGTCATCGCCGTGCGATCCGTTACCCATCCCGCGCCGCCGGCGCCGTCGTGTTCAACGACTACATGAACACCCTGATGGGCGACCCGACGACCGACAAGCTCTTGCCGTTGATCCGAGCGGCGTCGCGGGTAGGGGCGCATTACTTCTGCATCGACGCAGGCTGGTACGACGACGGGGGGGACTGGTGGGACTCGGTAGGGGAGTGGAGCCCTTCGCACACCCGGTTCCCCGACGGCGGGCTCGGCCGCGTGCTCGATGCGGTCCGGGCCGAGGGGATGGTGCCGGGCCTGTGGCTGGAGCCCGAGGTGGTCGGCGTGCGCAGTCGGGTGGCCGCCCAGTTCCCGGACGAGGCCTTCCTGCAGCGCCGGGGGGTGCGGATCGTCGAACACGACAGGTACCTGCTCGACCTACGCCATGAGCAGGCGCGCAAGCACCTGGACGACGTGGTCGACCGGCTCGTCGACGACTTCGGGGTCGGCTACCTCAAGCTCGACTACAACGTCACGCCGGGGGTCGGGACCGATCGCGACGCGGACAGCCCGGGCGACGGCCTGCTGCGGCACACGCGCGCCTACCTCGGCTGGCTCGACGGCGTACGCGAGCGCCATCCCGGGCTGGTCCTGGAGAACTGCGCGTCCGGGTCCATGCGCGCCGACTACGCCCTGCTCGCCCGCACGGAGATCCAGTCGACATCCGACCAGCAGGAGCCGCTGCTGTATCCGCCCATCGCCGCCGGCGCCCTGATGGCGGTCCTGCCCGAGCAGGCCGGGAACTGGGCCTACCCGCAGCCCTCGATGACGGACGAGGAGATCGTCTTCACCATCGTCACGGGGCTGTCGGGGCGTCTGTACCTGTCGGGGGATCTGGCCGCGATGTCCGACCGGCAGCTCGACCTGGTGGCCAAGGGTGTGCAGCTGGCTCAACAGTGGGACGACGAGCTCGGCGGCGCCGTCCCACTCTGGCCGCTCGGGCTGCCGGCATGGGACGACGCCTGGGTCGCCGTGGGACGGTCGACTGCGACCGAGACCCGTGTTGCCGTCTGGTGGCGCGGCGGGGATGGCGACCCGCAGATCGTTCTGGACCTGCCTGCGGGCGACGTGCAGATCATCTACCCGGAGGCGACGGCCGGGGGGCTTGCCGTCGACTCAGCGCACGGCCGCACCAGCGTGCGTGCCACCGCCGGCTATCCCGCGGCCTGCGTGCTGCGTGTGGGCCACGACGTCGTGCTCTGAGGCGAGCACGACGCCCATATCGGACCGGTGTCGTCGGCGACACCAGAGGAACGAGGAGTCGATATGAAGAAGTATCTGATCACCGTGGCGACGGTCGCGGCCGTCGCGCTCGCGTTGAGCGCCTGCAGCGACCCCACGGCAGGCGGCGGAGCGCCGGACCAGGGCGACGCCGGTGCCGCCGTTTGGCCTCAGCAGACCGCCGACCTGGCTGGCACCACGTTGACGGTCTGGGCCGCCCAGAACTCCAACACCATGCCCACGGAGGTCGCCGCGGCGTTCGAGGCGGCCACGGGCGCGAGCGTCGAGATCATCACCATCCCCGACCCGTACGAGCAGGGCATCCAGACCAAGGTCGCCACCGGCGACAAGCCTGACCTCGCGTTCTGGCAGCCCACCGCCTCGATGCTCACGGCGCTGAACGCGCGGACGAACCTGCAGCCGCTCGACAATGCACCGTGGCTTGGCAGGTACTCTCCTGAGCTGCGCGACATCACTGGCATCCTCGACGACACCCGGTACGCGGCGCTGATCACGAGCCCGGCTGTCGAGGGTGTCTACTACAACAAGGAAGTCTTCGCCGCGCACGGCATCACCGAGACGCCGAAGACGTGGGACCAGTTCATCGAGCTCGGCCGCAAGCTCAAGGCCGAGGGACAGACCCCGTTTTTCGAGATGGCTGCCGATCGCTGGGGCACCCAGTGGTGGGTCCAGGTCCAGCTCGCCGACGCTGCCGCCGATGGGCTGTGGGATCGGGTGAACGCCGGTGAGGAGAAGTTCACCGATCCGACCATCCTCGAGGCGATCAAGACCTACAAGTCGCTGATCGACGAGGGCTTGTTCAACAAGGACATCAAGACCGCGACGTTCGAGGACCAGGGCGACGCACTGCTCGCCGGCGATGCCGCGATGGTCATCCAGGTGAATTCGTTCTTCGGCCAGCTGCAGGCCAAGGCCAAACCGGAGGAGCTGAACGCGAAGATCGGCTTCTTCCCGATCTCCCCGTCGGGCAACGTGGGCACTTTCATCCCCGACCAGGCCAACGCCCTCGTGGCGTTCAAGACCGGTGACGCCAAGCGCGAGTCTGCCGCCCGGCAACTGCTGTCGTTCTGGCTCGGCGAGGGCTACGCGGGTTTCGTCAAGGACCGTGACACCGTTTCGCTGCAGACCGGCGTGTCCAACCCTGGCACGGTGCCGCAGGCGCTGCTGGATGTGCACGCTTCGCTCGGTGATTCGGTGGGGTCGATGCAGGCCCTGGCCGTGGCGAACCCTGACCTGTATATCTATCTGGCCGACATGATCCAGGGCACCACCACGCCCGAGCAGGTCGCGCAGCAGACGCAGGACCAGTTCGGCCAGCTGGCCCGCGCCCAGGGCATCAAGGGCTTCTGATCGATTGGTGCGGGCCCGCGTGCAAGCGCGTCCCGCACCAGCCCAAAGGGGGCCGACAGAGATGACAGCGACCATCAACATGGCAACCCAGCGCACCGTCCCCGACGGCGGCGCACGGCGGACGCGGCGGCGGGACGACCGACGTCGCGGCACCTACCCGGCGCGATTCCTCGTCCCGGCGTTCGTCGTGCTCGGAGTCTTCTCCTTCTTGCCGTCGATTTTCAACTTCGTCTACGCGCTGACCGACTGGTCGAGCTTCAAGTCTCAGATCAACTTCGTCGGCCTGCGCAACTTCCAGGACCTGGTCTCCTCCGGAACCCTGGTCATGTCGCTGCGCATCACGATCGTCTACGCAGCGCTCGTCGCCATCTTCCAGAATCTGTTCGGGCTGCTGCTCGCTCTGCTCCTGGAGCGCGACACGCGCGTCAACCGGTTCGCCCGGGTGATGTTCGTGATCCCGGTCATCATGTCCGCGCTGGCCGTCGGGTACGTCTTCCAGGCCCTGCTCAAGCCGGACGGCGCCATCAACCAGATCCTCGGGTCGCTGCTCGGGCGGGACATCACGATCCCCTGGCTCGGCGACACGACCTGGACGCTACTCGTCGTGGCGATCATCCACTCCTGGAAATGGATGGGCCTTTCCATGCTCATCTACCTGGCCGGCCTGAAGACCATCAACGAGGACGTTCTGGAGGCCGCCCGCATCGACGGCGCTTCCCCGTGGCGAACGTTCTGGGACATACGGTTCCCACTGTTGGCACCCGCGGTCACCTTCAACGTCGCCACCGCGCTGCTCGGCTCGATGAACGGCTTCGACATCGTCCAGGCCACGACCGAAGGCGGCCCGGCCCGGACCACCGAGCTGCTCAACATCTTCATCTTCCGCACCTTCGGCCAAGGCCTGTTCGCCCAGGCGACCACGATGAGTCTCGTACTGTTCCTCGTCGTCGTCGCACTCGCATTTCCGGTCATTCGGACGCTGCGCAAGCGGGAGGAAGTGCTGTGACCACCTCAGCCGCCCAGACCGCGACAACGCCGCGAAGGACACAGTCACGCGGAGGGCGCACCGGCCCGCGGCGCGCGATGCAACCCATCGTCGCGATCCTGGCTGTCGTCCTGCTCATCGGTATGCCGCTGTGGATCATTGTCGTGACCGCCGGCAAGACGCAGGGCGAGGCACTGAACCCAAACCTCAACCTTCCCGGCGACTGGCAGCTCGCCGAGAACGTCTCCGCGGTCTGGCAGCAGGGCCGGGTTCCCGCAGCATTCTTCGGCTCGCTCCTGGTGATGGTCCCGGCCGTCATCGGCGTTCTCGTACTCGGTTCGCTCGCGTCCTGGGTGCTGGCGAGGCGGTCCACCCGGCTGTTCGCCGTCCTTTACGCGCTGGCGATCAGCGGGATCGTGCTGCCACCGAGCGTCGTCACGATCGTGTTGCTGCTGCGCCAGCTCGGCCTCGCTGGCACCGCCGTCGGCATGATCGGCGTGTACATGGGCATGTACATGTCCACCGTCATCTTCTTCGTGACCGGCTTCATCCGCACGATTCCGCTCGAGCTCGAAGAGGCGGCCCGCGTCGACGGCGCCGGCCCCTTTCGCGTGTTCGGCACGGTCATCCTGCCGCTGCTCATGCCCGTCCTGTCGACCGCGGCGATCCTGATCTGCCTATACGTCTGGAACGACGTGTTCTACGCCTTCTTCGTGGTCGGCGGACGTCTCGACACCCTGCCGCTCAATCTCTTCCAGGTGGCAAGCGCAGGCCTCTACCTGAACAACTGGCACCTGATCTTTGCCTACGTGATCCTCATGAGCTTGCCGCTACTGGTCGTGTTCATCGTCGCCCAGCGCAAGATCATCTCCGGCATCACCTCCGGCGCCGTCAAGTAGCCGGAACGACCAACTTTCTTGCCACCACGCGATCCCGCGACCTTTGGAGGTGAGACCAACCCACGCAAGCCCCAGTCAACACATCTTGGAGGTAATCGCAATGTCGCATTTGACAAAACGTCGATGGCCCCATCGCAGACCCCGGGGTAGGGCCATTGTGGCTGTCCTCGCCCTGACCGGCATGGCCCTCACAGTGCCGGGCGCAGGCCCGGCGTTCGCCGCCGGCGACGTCGTGACCGTCGACTTCGCACAGTCGACCGGCGAGGTCCACGGCGGCGCCTCAGGCACCCTCTACGGCTTCGGCTCGGCAGACGTGCCCACACGCGCCATCGCCAACGGCGCCCACATCACCAACTCCTCGTCCAAGCCCCCGTACGGTCTGCAGCACCCGACCGGCGACATGCTCTCGTACGAGAACGACTTCTTCGCCAAGCACGGCCAGTACCTCTCGCCCTACCTACAGGACTTCTACGCCGAGTGGTATTACAACGCCTCGAACCGCCCGCCGGACGTCCGCAGCTACGACCAGACCACCGGCCGATGGACCGGCACCACCGAGACGGGGCCGAACAACAGCACGGGCATCTGGTCACAGCCCACGGCCCCCAACGGCGTCTGGGACTACCTGGAGATCATCGAGTTCGTCACGACCCGCATCGCCGAGGAAGCCGACCACCCCGGAAAGTATCTGCTCATACCGTTCAACGAGGTTGAGGGCAACTGGTACAGCCGCTGGACCCAGGCCCCGCAGTACTGGCCGGGCGAGTCGAGTGACATGATCCGGCGCGGCAACAAGGACACCTTCTGCGCCGACTGGGTCGCGATCTACAACAAAATCAACGAGGTCTACGCGGCCCACGGCCTCGGCAAGCCCCAGCTCGGCGGCGGCGGCTGGTCCGCCTGGAGGGAAACGCAGACCCGCGACGCGCTGACCTGCATGAGAGACACTGGCACCCTGCCGGACGTCTTCGTCTGGCACGAACTCAGCGACTCCGGCCTGACCCAGTTCCCGGCGCACATGCGGGCCTACGAGGACATCCTCGACGAGCTCGACCTGCCACGGATCCCGGTCAACATCTCCGAATGGGGCAACCTGCACGACATGAGCGCACCCGGCCGGGTGATGCAGTGGCTGATCAACTTCGAGAACGAGAAGGTCGACGCCCAGACCGCGTACTGGAACGCCGCAGGCACACTGTCCGACAACGTGGCCGGCGTCAACGGCGCCAACGGCGGATGGTGGGCATTCAAGTGGTACGGCGACCTCGAGGGCTCCGAGACGGTCGCCACGACCACCCCGTCGAACGCCGCCAACCAGACCCACGCGCTGGGCGCCATCGACCACGCCAACAGGAAGGCCACGGTGCTGGCGGCCGGCACCTCGAACGGGCAGTTCACCCTGGAGATGACCGGGCTCGACCCCGCGGAATTCGGAGCCGCGGTCGACATCGAGATCCGGGAGATCGGACTGACCGGGGCAGAAGGCGTCCACGGCAACCCCCGGGTCGTCTACGCCAAGGACGGCGCGCAGCTGGCCGCGGACGGATCGCTGGCGGACATCACCGTCGACGTGCCGTACTTCGACCGCGCCTACCAGGTGCTCATCACACCGGACCAGAACCGTGACGTCGAGGCCGCCCAGCTCGCCCAGCCCTGGAGCTACGACATCGAAGCCGAGGACACCACCCTCGGCGGACCCGCCCAGACACGCAGCTGGACGACGTACGGCAGCAACCTCTGGCGTCCTTCCGGCGGCTACGACGTGGCCTGGTTCAACACCGCCGCCGCCACCGCCACATGGACGGTCGACGTCCCGCGGGACGGCACATACCGGCTGGAGATCATTCGATCCGGCGACGGCCAAGCGGGGCGACACGCACTCTACGTGGACGACCGGCTCGACCAGCTCGTCCAGTACGCGGCCAACCTCGCCAACGACGGGGCAACGCGTGCCCAGTGGAAGTACCGCGGCTCGGACACCGTGGACGTCCGGCTCACCGCCGGCACTCACGCGCTCTCGCTGAGGGCATCAGCAGACGGCGGAGCCACCACCCTTCCACACTCCGACGTGGCCCTTGACCGGTTCACCCTCACCGACGTCACCGACGGCGACCCGACGACATACCCAGCCAGCACGTGGCGCAACAACGGCGGCGCGCAGATGGCCTACGGCGATGCCGTCGCGCTCAACAACGGCACCGTCCGGCTCGCCGGCGCCGACGCGCGGTCGGACCTGTACGTGACCGCCTGGGACCCCGGCTACCACGACGTGTCCATCAACTGGGCGACCGAGACGGCATCATCGGTCAACCTGACCGTGAACGGCACCTCGGCAGCCACCCTCCAGGCACCGGCAGCAGGACAGTGGCAGTCGAAAGCGACCGCCTACCTCGCCGAAGGGATCAACGAGATCGAAGTCCGATCGCCGTCCGGTGCCAACATCGCCGACCTGACAACCGTACGAAACCGATCCGCTGACACCGACCATGCCTACACCCTCGAGGCGGAAGCGGCGACGCTTCACGGTGCTGCCAAGGCGGTCACGAATCCAACGAACACCGGCACCAACGCCTCCGGCGGCGGATACGTGACCGGCGCAGGCCAAGGCGCGGAAAACTACATTCTGGTGCCACGCGCCCCGAAGGTGGCCGGCGCAGGCGACTACACCGTCACCGTCAGCTACTCCAACCAGAACGTCTCCGGCCGCCACGCCTACAACCCCCAGGTCGTGGACGTCCGGCTATCCATCGCCGAGGAGTCCGGCGACGCGACCTACAACGAGGTCGGCTCAAGCGGCATGCGCTACACGAACCACTGGGAAAGCTTCTGGGACCGGACCCTATCTGTCCACCTCGGGTCAGCTGACGGTTCGCTGAAGCTCCAGTCCGCCGCGCTCATGGAACCGTGGTCCACCTGGACGGTGCCACCGCCATGGGGCACGGCCGCGCCAGCGTACCTCGACAAGATCACGATCGCACCGGTCCAGGCCGGCCAGTCGGAGACCGAAGCAGCTCCCAAGCCGGCAATCTCCGCGAAGGTGGCAGTCGCGGCGCGATGCACCGGATGGCACAACCAGCTGGGAGTCACCGCGACGAACACCGACGACGAACCGCTGTCGCTCTCGATCGAGACCGACTACGGGACGAAGACCTTCAACGCCATTCCACCAGGCCGCACCCAGTTCCACCCGTTCCGCACGGGGCTGGCGGACCTACCCGCAGGCTGGGTGAAGGTGACGATCACGTCCGGCGACGAAGGGACGCCGCTCGAGCAGGCAGTCGCCTACCGTAGCCACTCCTGCTGACACGACATGTGCCCTGTCCCGTCCAACAACGGACCGAGCCGCCGCCAACGGCGACACCACGTCGGTGCCATCAAGAAGGATAGGTAACGCGAAGCCAGGCGCGGCTGTGCACCGTCGCGAAGTGCGACGGTGCACAGCCACGTTGTTAAAAATCCGAGGTTCGATCCCGCCCGTATCGCAGATATCGGCGGGATCGAACCCGGTAGACCTCGCAAGGCTCGCCCTCGAAGCCGGCGTTCGGGCCAAAGGGTACTTGGGTCACGCTGCCGAAGGCGACGATGTCTTCGCTGCTGGCGCTCTTGGGTGTCTTGAGGGGCTCGGCGCCTGCTCCCGGCCGAGGCGTGGGGGTTCAACTCGATGGCGAGGCGTATGCTCCGAGCTGCGTTGGGTTTGAGTTCATATCGAGGGGCGACAGGAACCATTGCCCCACTGATCCTGACTACTGCAATCTCACTCCAGTAGCGATCAGGGGACGCCCCCGGACATTTCACCCGGTCCGCGTTCCCTTGGACGACGGCCGCCGCGGTTCGCTGAACGGTCTCCTTTGGTTTGTGTTTCTGACTCTGGCGGTCAGCATCGGGGCGTGACAGCCGTACTGATCACCGGTGGGACCAGTGGTATCGGGCTGGCCGTGGCGGCGGCGCTGGTGGCCCGGGGCCGACCGGTCGCTGTTCTCGGTCGAAGCCGCGAACGCTGCCAGGACGCCCGGCGTTACCTGACCGGTCTTTCCGGCGATGCGCAGATCCTGTTCGTGTCGGGCGACACGACCAACCCGGATGACCTCGCCGCAGTCGTAAGCGAGGCGGACCGGCGGTGGGATGCCGTCGATGGTCTGGTCACGGCCGCCGGACGGCTGGCTCGCGGCACATTCGGCGAGCTCTCCCCCGGCGAATTCCGTGCGGCGTTCGAGACCAACGTGCTCGGCACATGGCTGGCCATTCGCGCGGTGGCGCCGGCTATGGCCGCGCGGGGGTACGGCCGGGTAGTCACGATCGGGTCGGTGCTCGGCACGACCGGGGCGCCGGCCCGCGGGGGTTACGCGGCCACGAAGGGCGCAGTCGCGGCGCTCACCCGCTCACTGGCGCTGGAACTTGCCAGCAGCGGCGTGACCGTCAACTGCGTGGCGCCAGGCCCGGTGCGTACGCCGATGAACGCGGACGACCCTGCCCCTGCCGAAAACCCCATCCGCCCTGGTTAGGTCCGGCGTGGGGGTGTCGGAGATGTTGGTCCGGTTGCTGGGCATGGGCGTAGCTGGTGATCGATGCGGCATGATGGGCTGCCGTGCTGCTGCGACTGGCGTACCTGGGTGTGACGAACGCGTTCGCGATGCTGCGCCTGCTGCCGATGAGCAATCGGGACAAGGATGTGGAGATCCTTGCCCTGCGCCACCAGATCATGGTGCTGGAGCGCCAGCTGGGCAAGGAGAAGGTGCGGTTCGACGCGAGTGATCGGGCGTTCCTGGCGGCGTTGCTGCACCGGCTGCCGCGGGACGTGCTGCGCCGAGTGCGGCTGCTGGTGCGGCCCGACACGGTGCTGCGCTGGCACCGCGACCTGGTCGCCCGTCGTCACGCGGCCGTTTCCCGACCCAGGCGCCCGGGCCGGCCGCGCACTGTGCACTCCGTCCGCGCCCTGGTGCTGCGCCTGGTGCGGGAAAACCCTGCCTGGGGCTACCGGCGCCTGCATGGCGAACTGCTGGTGCTGGGGGTGAAGGTGGCCGCGTCCACGGTCTGGGAGATCTTGAACGAGGCAGGCATCGACCCGGCGCCCGAGCGGGCCTCCAACACCTGGGCCGACTTCCTGCGCTCCCAAGCCGACGCCCTGCTGGCATGCGACTTCCTCGAGACGGTCACCCTCACCGGAGCGCGGATGTACGTGCTCGCGGTGATCGAGCACGCCAGCCGCCGAATCCACATCCTGGGCGCCACCCCACACCCAACCACCGCATGGGTGGTACAGGCCGTGAAGAACCTTGTCATAGACCTCGAAGACAACGGCTCCCGGGCGCGGTTCATGATCCGTGACCGGGACGGCAAGTTCCCCGATTTGTTCGACGCCATCCTCGCCGACGCGGGCATCGACGTCGTGCTCAGCGGCATCCAGGTGCCGAGAATGAACTCGATCATGGAACGGTGGGTCCAGACCTGCCGCCGCGAACTACTGGACCGGACCTTGATCTGGAACCAGCGGCACCTGCTCCACGCCCTACGCGAGTTCGAACAGTTCTACAACGGACACCGCCCACACCAGGGCATCGGGAACGCGCGCCCGCTATACCCGTTGCCCAAACAGATCACCGACCCGGACAGGCTGGCCCGTCTCAACGTCCGAAGACGCGAGCGCCTCCGCGGCATTCTCCACGAGTACGAGCATGCCGCCTGACCTGCACGGACGAGGTTTTCGGCAAGAGCAACCCTCACCCCATCCCGACGCAGACGCCTGCTCCACGGCAACCCCCATGTCGTGTGGCAGTACACCTGGACCGGGCGGCGGCTACTCATCTCCGTCTGGGTGCCCGGCACCGTCCCACCCGGCGCCGTCGAAGCCGCCGTCCGCGCCGCCTGGCCGGGCGCCGCCTGCACCACCGACGACACACCCCCACCGCCGATGCCCATCGACGTGCCGGCGGCGGTGGGCGGGCACCTGCTGCCCACCGCCGCCGAATGGCTCCCACTCCACACCGACCACGACAACGACCCGCTGCGCGCCCTGATGTCCGCCGGCTCCCAACTGCGGGCCGACGAACACGCCTGCGTGCAGATCCTGGCCCGCCCCGCCGCACCCCGCCGCGTGACGCGCGCCCGACGAGCCGCCGTCAGGCTCCGCGACGGCAAGATCGCCCTACCGGCGATCAACCCCGCCGCACCGCTGCTCTGGCTCATCGAGGTCTTCCAGACCGGATCCTCCGCCCGCACCCGATCCAGCCCTGCCGCAGGCCGCCGGGACCCGGGGGTGGAACGCGACGTGCGGGCCATTGTCGACAAGACCGCCCACCCGCTGTGGGAAACCGCCGTGCGCTACGCCATCGGCAAGGACAACCACCGCGCCAACAGCGACCAGCGGCCCCGGCTGCGCGGCATCGCCGACACGGTCGCGTCGTCCTTCGCGGTCTACTCCGGCCGCAACCGCCTCACCCACCGCACCCGCATGCCGTCGCCCGCCGCCGTGCTGGCGTCACGCCGCCTCGGTGCGGGGTTCCTCACCAGCACTCCGGAGCTGGCCGCCCTGGCTGCGCTGCCGCGGGACCTGGCCGTGCCCGGCCTGGACCGGGCGCGGGCGAAGTCCATGCCCACCCCCGTCGCCGTGCCCACCGGCGGGCGCGGCACGAAGATGATCGGCGACGCGCAAGTCGGCGGCCACGGCGTCGCCCTGGCCGTCCCCGACGCCCGCTACCACCTGCACGTCGTCGGCTCCACCGGCAGCGGAAAGACCACCCTGCTGGTCAACATGGCCGTCGACGACATCAAAGCCGGCCGCGGCACCGTCGTCATCGACCCCCACGGCGACATGGTCCTGGACATCCTCGACCGGCTCCCCGCATCGGTCGCGGACCGGGTGGTGCTGTTCGACCCCGACCAACCCAACCCGCCCACGATCAACCCACTCTCCGGCGACGACCCCGACCTCGTCGTCGACAACCTCGTATCGATCTTCGGGAACATCTTCGCCAAGGCGTGGGGACCCCGCATGGACGACGTCATGCGGGTGGCCTGCCTGACCCTGCTCCGGCACGCCAACGTCACCCTGCAGCACATCCCACCCCTGCTCAACTCAGCGCAGTTCCGCTCGGCGATGACCGTCGACCTCGACGACCCGGCCGGCCTGTCCGGGTTCTGGCAGTGGTACGACGAGCTGAATCCCGCCCTGCGCTCCCAGGTCATCGGCCCCGTCCTCGCCCGACTGCGCGCGTTCCTGCTGCGCGACTTCGTCAAACGCACCATGCGCTACCCGACATCCAGCTTCGACATGGGCAAGGTCCTCGACGGCGGCGCGCTGCTCGTGCGGATCCCAAAAGGCCAGCTCGGAGAGGACACCAGCAAACTCCTCGGCTCCCTGATCCTCGCGCAGGTATGGCAAGCTGCCACCGCCCGCGCGAAGGTAGCCCCCGACAAGCGGCGGGACGCCACGCTGATCATCGACGAGGCGCAGAACTTCCTCACCCTGGCCAACAGCCTGGACACGATGCTCGCCGAAGCCCGCAAGTACCGGCTGTCCCTCGTCCTGTCACACCAGGACCTCGCCCAGTTCCCCAAAGACCTCCTCGCCGCCGCGTCAGCGAACGCCCGCAACAAGATCTACTTCTCGTGCGCTCCCGAGGACGCCCGCGTCCTCGCCCGCCACACCCTTCCCGAGCTCGACGAGCACGACCTCACGCACCTCGACGCCTACACCGCCGCGACCCGACTGGTTGTCGACGGCCGGCAGACACCGGCGTTCACGCTGCGCACCCGCCCACCCCAGCCGGTCGTGGGTGAAGCCACCGCGATCCGGGAGAGCGTCGCCCGGACCGTGCAGGCGCAGAACACCAGCGCCATCGACGCCCTCGTCGACCGGCTGTCCCAGCCCCGCGACGACAAAGGCGCAAGGCCCAGAGGCGGCAGAGGCCTCTCCTGACCGGGCGCAACAGCCCTGCAGGACCAGCGCTTCGGTGTCTGTCACCGCAGCCAGATCGAGGCCGCGATGCCCCTTCGGCCAGCGCATCACCACCCCTTCACCACCGTCAGCTCCGTGCCGCTGACAGAACGGCTCAGGTAGGCCTGTCAACGCTGCACACGCCCCGTGATCAGCCACAGCCGCAGGGTCCACCAATTCCAGACACCCCTCCCACAGAGGGGATCCTCCTTCCTGCCTGAAGGGAACCCCGCATGTCCGCCGAACACTCCGACCCGCAGCGTCCTGCCCCCCTCACCCCCACTCCCCCGAGCCTTCCTCGCCCGGCCGCTCCGCGTCCTCGCGCCGCCCGACCCGCCAGGACCGCCTGCAACTCCTGCGCCGGCTGACCCTGCGCGACCGTCAACTGCTCGACTGGCTCGCCGAGCACTACCTTCTATCCACCGACCAGATCGCCCAAGCGCTGTTCCCATCCCGGCGGGCGGCCCTGCTACGCCTCGCGGCGCTGCACACCATCGACGCGGTCACCCGATTCGTGGACGTCACCACCGGCACCAGCCAGTACCTCTACGCCCTCGGCCCGCTCGGCGCCGTGGTGCACCCCACCGCATACACCGACCCCGACCGGCCGTCGGCGCGACCGCCGCGCAGCAGCATCGAGCGCACCGAACGCATCGTCGGAAGCCACAAGCTGCGCCACCTCCTCGGCGTTAACCAGCTCTTCGTCGACCTGCACGCCTACACCCACACCGACCCCAACGCGCAGCTGGCGCGGTGGTGGTCCGAGCAGCACGCCACCGCCGCCTACGCCGCCGCCGACATCCGCCCCGACGCCCACGGCGTCTGGACCGTCGGCGAGCGCAGCGTCGGCTTCTTCCTCGAACACGACAACAACACCGAGAACCTAGGCAGGGTGCTGCGCAAGCTGCGCGCCTACGAACGCCTCGCCGAGTTCGGACCCCGCTACCCCGTCCTGCTGCGCGTGCGCAGCCGCCGCCGAGAGGCCAACCTCCTGCGCGCCCTGGCCGGCGTGCCCACCGCCATGCCGGTGGCCACCGGCATCCACGACGAACACCCCGCCGGCCCGGCCTGGACCCTCACCACCGACCCGAGCCTGCGCCGGTGGCTGCACGAGCTGCCCAGCGACCACGGCCCCGACAACCCCGCCACCAACCCGCACCGCTTCACCCACCCCGACACGAGCGACTAGCCCCAACGGCGGTGCCACCGACACCGGCGAGGGTGCCTCGCCCGAGACTCGCCGCCATGTTCGGGGTACGGAAGGCCATGAGACCCGCTTCCCGCCCGTTCGGCGCACAAACATGGTGCCGCGACCGGCCAATGATTGCCCGCCGATCCCGGCGAGGCCCGCACGGGGGTCCCGACCATGATAAGCCGACTTTGCGAAAGCCGGCCGGGGTCGCGGGCGGCGAGGTCCGCGTCCCGCTGCAGGCGAGAGCGGGTGTACGCAGAGCATGCTGGCTAACCTCATCCAGAAGGAAGGCAGCGCGGGCAAGCTCGAGCGGATCGGCCACGAAATAGGCGAACGAGTTCTCGCTACCGCATAGCGGCCTCGGAGGTCGGAGCAGCGAACGGGTAGCAGTCACCGTCGTCCCTTGGTTCGGTCTGGGGCGCCTCGCATGCGGCCGGTGGAGTCGACTTCCACGCACGTTCACGTGAACTTTGGTGAGCGTCGGTACGGGACGGGCCGCGGTCGGAATGATCAGCGGCAGGAATCGTCTTCGCGAGCCGTCCGAGGTGCTGCCATGTCCGACACAGTGACTCCTCCACGGCCTCCCGTCCGGGCCTGGTACCGGCCCATGGTCGCCCGCCCCACCGACGAGCCGTACCGGACCGTGACTCCGCTGGAACTGCTCTTCGACCTATGCTTCGTGGCCGCGGTGAGGCAGGTCGCCGACCGGCTGCACCACAACCTGGGCGAGGCCGACATCGGTCACGGGATTGGCCTCTATCCGGCGGTGTTCTTCGCGATCTGGTGGGCGTGGATGAACTTCACCACATTCGCCTCCGCGTACGACCCCGAGGACGACGTCTACCGCCTCACCACCCTGGTCCAGATCGCCGGGGCGCTGGTGATCGCCGGTGGCGTGCCTCGCGCTTTCGACCGCGGCGACTTCTCCGTCATCACCTACGGGTACGTGATCATGCGGCTGGCGATGGTCGCGCAATGGTTGCGCGTCGCCCGCAGCGATCCGGAGCGGCGGGCCACCGCACAGCGCTACGCCGTGGGCGTCATCGTGCTGCAGGCGGCCTGGATCGCCCGGCTGGCACTGCCCGGAGGGTGGCACTGGCTGTTGCCCGGCTTCCTGGCGATCGTCCTCGCCGAGCTGCTCTTACCCTTCTGGGCGAGACGCCCCGCTCCGATCATCTGGCACCCACGCCACATAACCGAGCGGTACGGCCTATTCACCATCATCGTCCTCGGCGAGTCGGTACTCGCGGCCAGCCTCGCCGTCCAGACCGCCTTTGACCGAGGGACCAAGGCAAGCACTCTTCTGTCGATCGCCGGTGCCGGCATCGTGATCGTCTTCGCGATGTGGTGGCTGTACTTCGATCGCCCAGTTCAGCACCTGGCGGCCTCGCCGCGCGTGGCGCTGCTGTGGGGATACGGTCAGTACCTGATCTTCGCATCGGCGGCTGCGCTCGGCGCGGGCCTCGCCGTCGACGTCGACTACCAAACCGGCACCGCGCACCTCGGGCCCGTCGCCGCAGGGTACGCGGTAGCCACGCCGGTCGCCGTCTACCTGCTCGCAGTCTGGACGCTGCACATCCGCCCGTATGAGCAGCTGAAGATGACCGTGCCGTACTGGGCCACGGCTGCGCTGGTGCTGCTCACACCGCTCACGCCGGCGCCGGCACGCCTGACCGCTCTGCTCCTCGCCACCCTCGTCGCCACCACCGTCGTCGCTACCCGGCGCAGGCAGGTCGCCGCCCGGCCCGCGACGGATCACTAGGCTCGTTCTGCCGGTAACGGTGAGGCGGGCGGGGACGTGTAGCAACCGGTGACGCGGTGTTGTGGAGGTGGGCGACGCGGGACGAGGTATCGGTCAATCTGCGGGGCGGCGCCGTCGTCGTCGCGCAGGATCTCCCAGCACAGTGTCCGGCCGCTGCCGTCCAACGGTGATCTCGACCGAATGGTGTGTTCTTCACTGAAGCTCCCGGGCGCCCGGTATCGGCTTCAACCGATCTAGGTCATGTGCAGCGGTGCCCGCGAGGGCCTCGACCCGGGCGCCGCGGAAGCGCACTCCATGCAGTGCCAGGCGGCGGAGATCCTCAGGTAGGTGTGGGCGCACGGCCAGAGTGTCGGACTCCGGATCGAGGCCGAGCATCATGCGGAGCAGCATCATCGGCGCACCGGCGGCCCACGCCTGCGGGGAGCAGGCGGTGGGGTAGAGCACGGGCACCAAAGTGTTCTTTCGTGGGTAGCCTGCGAGTGCCTCGGGCAGTCGATGGCGCAGATGATGGCCGGCCTGCAACAGCCCCATCGCGAGTTGGTTGGCCTCGTCGCGGTGTCCGTACCGGGCAAGCCCGGCTGCGGCGATCGCGGTGTCGTGCGGCCAAACGGTGCCGTTGTGGTACTCAAGCGGGTTGTAGGCTGGCTGCTCGTCAGCGAGGGTGCGCACGCCCCATCCCGTAAACATCCGGGGCCCGCAGAGCAGCGCGGCGAGCGCGTCAACGCGTTCGGGCGGCACGATCCCGCTCCACAGCAGGTGTCCGATGTTGGAGGTCAACGTGGTCACCGGCTTCTTGTCCCCGTCCAACGCGAGTGCGTAATAGCCGAGGTCGGGTAGCCAAAAGTCGGTGTTGAACCGGCGATAGAGTTCCTCGGCGTCGCGTTCCAGACGCTCGGCGAGGCCGGGGTCGTTCCAAATCTCCCGCGCGAGCCGCGCCGTTCGGCGGCGCGCGTCGTAGGCATAGCCCTGAATTTCGCAGGTGGCCCGGGGAAGCTTGGCGAGGCTGCCGTCGGGGTGGACCACCGAGTTCCAGGAGTCCTTCCAGCATTGGTTGACCAGACCGCTGCGCGGGTTGCGAGTTTGGTATTCGATGTAGCCGTCGCCGTCGGGATCGCCGTACGTCTCCAGCCACCGCAACGCGGCGCGGGCCGCAGGCTGGAGGTCCTGTACGGTCTGCGTGTCACCGGTCCACCGTTCGTACTCGTCTAGGACGATCAGGAACAGCGGCGTGGTGTCAGCGGCCCCGAAGTACGGGGACTGCGGACGCTCGCCGAAATGGGCAAGCTCCCCGTGGCGCAGTTCGTGCAGGATCTTCCCCGGTTCGGCATCGCGGTGGTCGTCCTCATGGATCGCCTGCCGCTCGGCGAGGGCCCGCAAAGTCGTATAGGCAAGTTCGGGGTGGAACGGCAGCATCTGATAGCTGACTAGGAGGCTATCGCGGCCGAACACCGCCATGAACCAGGGCAGCCCGGCTGCGGGCAGAGAGGCTCTATCTCCGACGAAGGGGTAGAACCTCAACGCGGCGAGGTCGAGCAGACTGCGGTGGTAGATGTGCAGCAAGTCGTCCCAATCCGTGTCCAAGATGGGTGACGCGTCCAGCCATTCTCGGATGCTGTAAGGCATGTCCGGGTGGTGGTGGCGGCGCTGTAGCGCCGCGTCCACTTCGACCCCAACCCGGATCTGGATGTCGATGCCCCACTCTTGTCCAGGTGGTAGCTCGTGTCGGAAGGTGAGCGACTCCTCGGTAACGAAGGCACCGGGGGCGTCGATGTGGGTTTCGCGGCAGAAGTCGGCGCGGCTGTAGCCCAACGTGATCCCGCCGTCGCGCCGACGGCGGTACAGATGGCCGGTTTTCGACATCTGATCCTTGACGTCGAAGATGTCGGCGAAGTCGGCGTCGAATATCATCGTGAGTTCGAACGCGACCGGCGTCTTGCCGAAGTTGTGGACCGTGATGCGCTCCTGCATGCCAGTCGCCACTTCGCGGCGGCGGGTGACCGACAGCGACGGGTTCCGGTAGATCGTTCCGGTCGGCTCGATCAGAAAGAAAGCAACTTCGTCGTACTCGAGGTTGTCCGCGCTTAGCGCCTCCATTTGGTGGCCGTTGAGGCGCAGCTGCCACCGCGATAAGTGCCGCATGTCGCGATAGAACAGCCCGTCGGGAACGTTGGCAGCCGGGTTGATGTCACCCTGCCGGTCGCTTACAACGAAGGCGTCTCCCTGCAGGATATTGATCTGGTCGACCCGCACGCTGCCCCTCCGCTCTGGCCACACGAGCCGCCGCCGCTGGCCAATCCGGTGCCTAGTGGAGTGGTGGTTACCCTTCTAGGTGTGGTTACACCACGGCTTCCGAATCGGAGTGTTAGCCGGATACGGGACAATCTGCCCCCCGCCAGCCTCGGCCCTTCCGAAGGGGCGGCAAGTGAGGGTGGCGAGGTCGTCGGCCACCATGGTCGCTTCGACCTGCGCGCACAGCACGCCGAGCTTGACCTGTGCATACGCGGGGCTTGACGCGGCGATCGGCGCCGGGGCGCTATCGCTGGAGCATCACCGCCACATCGGTCGCGACCCGGCCCGGATCGTGGCCGGCCTGCCCGCGGCGCAGCGGAGCCAGCGCCTCGGCGTAGCCGGCGGGCAGCGCAGTCACTTCGACCCTGGCGTGCTCCAGCGCGGTGCCTCCCGGTCACCGGCCACCCGGTCAACGACCGGCGGCCAAGGAGACTCTCCGGGCCCGGTTCGACCACGCCGTGCACCCGGATCTCCGTCGTCCCCACTCCGTACCACCAATTTTCTCGTCGCTGGACGGGCGCGGATACCCGCCGACCGGGCCGGTACGCCCCCACCGCGGCCCCTACCGCTGCAGAGGAAGCTGGGCACGACGCGGACCAGCGCTGGTCCGCTTGGCGGACTAGCTGTGCTGTCCAGGGACGTTGGTCAACCTGGTGATGGGTGGTAGGCCGCCGGTGGCGGTGTGGGGTCGGTGGTGATTGTAGTGATGCAGGAAGGCC
>NZ_JBSFYQ010000045.1:0-49544 GCF_053599855.1 Micromonospora sp. NPDC005161 | reverse complement strand
TTGATACCTGTTCCCAATCCGGCGGCTCGGAGCAGCCCCGGGTCCATCTCGCCATGCCCGCTCACTGAACATTTTCGAGCCAGATCACCCGCTTCCAGCCGCTGCTGGCCGCCCTCGACCTGACCGCGGCGCTCGTCACCGCCGATGCGTTACACACCCAGCGCGACCATGCCCGCTGGCTCGCCGAGGACAAGCAGGCCGGCTACCTGTTCACCGTGAAGAAGAACCAGCCGCGTTTGTATCGGCAGCTCAAGCCCTGCCCTGGGCGAAGATCCCGGTCCAGGACGAGACCGGCGAACGCGGCCACGGCCGCTACGACATCCGCCGCCTGCAAGCGGTCACGTGCACCGGGGCGCTCGCCCTGGACTTCCCACACGCCGTTCAAGCCCTGCGGATCCGCCGCCGCCGGCTCAACCTGGCCACCGGCCGCTGGTCCACCGTCACCGTCTACGCGATCACGAACCTGACCGCCGCCCAGGCCGGCCCCGCCGACCTGGCCGACGGGTTGCGCGGACATTGGGCCATCGAAGTCCTGCATCACATCCGCGACACCACCTACGGCGAAGACGCCAGCCGCATCCGCACCCGCAACGCACCCCGCGTGATGGCCACCCTGCGCAACACCGCGATCAGCCTGCTCCGCCTGGCCGGAATCACCACCATCGCTCAAGCCCTACGCCACAACAGCCGAAACCCATACCGACCGCTACAACTCCTCGGACTCACCTGAAAACGGGTATATGACTACCTTGCCGGAACCCTGGTGGTCACCCTGAGCCAGCCGCAGGTCTGCCTGCACGTCCAGGTAGGCCGCCCGCAGCGACATAACTTCCTCGGTCTCGTCCCGGACGCCATCAAGCAGCGACTCGGCCTCCCGGAACTGCTCGATCTCGATGTACAGACGCGCCAGCCGCAACTCGATCGGAATCCGGCGGCCGGGATGCGGTCCGGCCGCACGCAGCGCCTGGGCCAGGTACCGCCGCGCGAGGGTGTACTGGCCGTCGCGTCGCCGGCACCGGGCCATCCCGGCGAGCGATCCAGCACGTACCGCTGGATCGTCCGGCGCCATCTTGAGCGCCTTCTCAAAATTGGTGAACGCGTGCCCCACGCTCCCCTGGGCCCACTCAAGGCCAGCGAGATTGACCAGAATTCTGGCTCGCCAGCCCGGCTTGTCGTCGCCGACGAGCGCAGACGCGGTCCGGTAGAAGTCCGCCGCCCGCCCGAAGTGACCGCTGGCGTGGTGCAGGTAGCCAAGGACGTTGTAGTTGGCCGGTCGCTCGGTGGCCTCGATCTGTTCCGCAATCAGCCGCCGTGGCCGCCGAAACAGCATAAGCGGATTGCCGTCTGCGGCCTTGGCTTCTATGTCCTCGATCGACCTGAAGGCCCCGTCTACCCGGTCGGCACGCAGCCAGGCGTCGACCTCGGCCAGATACGGCAGGGGATTGGCCCAGTCCCCATGGTGGTCGGCCTGGCGTCGTGCCCGCAGCCGCCAGGCAGCACTGATCAGCAGCCGCCGATCAGCCGCCATGCTCTCCCGGTCAATCTTTTCCCGCCAGGCCAGCACCCGGCTCGCCTCGGCCGGTCCCAGGAAGAAGGTCTGCTGCTGACGGTCAGTGTGGACAGCATGTCGACTCAGCTCGATCAACTCGCTGCGGACGAAGTCCATCTCGAGATGGTCGTCTTGTGGGCGGAATTCGTTGGCCAAAGCCGTGACCATCTTGGCGTCGACCGGAGTAGCGAACGCGGCGACGGCTCGGTAAACCTGCCGGCGGTCGGAGCGGAATGCCGCGGTCATCCGGCTCCGCAGACGGTCACCGACACCGTCCACGCCGATCCGGGCAGCCCAGCCATGCACTTCGCCGGCCAAGTCGAGCGGCGTCGTGTCCTGGTCCGATTCCAGGACCGCGTCGAACAGCTGGGCGAGGCGCGGTCTGCCGCCGAGATCCCTGCGAACTTCATCCAGCCTGCGGTCGTCGAGCGAGGACAGCAGGCCGGTGCGGCCGCCCGCGCTCCGCTCGACGAACGTGCGGAAATAGTCAAGCGGTAGGCCATCCACCGCGATCCGGCAGGCTGAGTCGACCCAGGTCCCGCCGGCCCCCGTCATCGGTACCACGTTGGAGATCACCATGACCTTGACGCCGTGCCGCGGACCAGTGGCAATCAAGTCGAGGGCCTCGTCGAGGGCGAGGTCGGTCAACTTGTGGTCGTCATCGAGCAATCGCTCGACCGAGTCAAGCACGATGATGTACGGCTTCCTCGTTCTGCCGCGCAAGATGGCCTCCAGTTGCCCGAGCGGCGAGCTGTCCAGTGGTAGCTCGGCCGCGGCGTCCACCCCGCCCATCTTCAGGGCGTGCACCAGGGTGTCCACGGTCGGAGAAAAGGCCGGGGTCACCAAGTACCATCGGTGGTCGACTGTGGCGTTGGCCAGGACGCGTCGGACAAGCTCGGTCTTGCCGACACCGGCCGGGCCGTGCACCACGATCAGCCGCGAACGCGGGTCGCGTAACGCCCACCGGAGCCGGAAGCGCTCGCCGCGGCGGTCCACGAAGAATCCGAACACCTGCCGGGCCTGCTCGGCCGCCCTCGAGGTGGAGCCGGTCCCTCGACCGTCCTGGCGACGCTGTGAGAGCGCCACCCGCAGGGCGGCGATCCCGACCAGTAACGACAGGACACTGGCGAACTTGTCACCGCGGTCGAGTGCCCGCAGCAGCCCGTTGTCCCGTTCGTCGCTAAGCAGGCCCCACCATCGCGGCACGTCGCCGACCATCAGGACCGTGCCCGAGGCGAGCGCCACCACGGCCACCCAAAGTGATCGAGATCTGACTAGCCGCACCATAGTGTCATCATGAGGGTCTGGATCGCCTGCCGGAACTCCTCTCACGCGCCGGCATTCTGCAGGGCACCGTCGCTACGAGATGTGACCGGCACGCAGAGCGGCCATGACCACCCGGACGTCCAAGAGCGACGGCGCAGCCCGGGGATACCTCCGGACTGCGACCTCGTCGAAAACCCGCTGGTCAAAATCCGCGTCGGGCAGGTGCTGCCACTCCCTGAGCTCTCGGACGACGGACAAGATTTCATTCCGCTCTTGCAGGGCGACCCGGATGTGGAGCATCTTCGCCTGCCGGATGATCTCCCGGTCCTCCTCGGTGATCGGGAGAAACGACCCGAGCCCGAGGTCGTTGTCGACGACCATCCTTCAACGCTAGGGCCGAGAGACCGGGCAGAACCACGACATGAATGCGGCGGGTTCCCGCCGGGTATGCGCCGGTACCGCGCCGCGCTCCCTACCCTCGTCGCCATGGATCTCGCGGTGATCGACCCCCTGCCGATGTACCGGCACGGGGTTATCGCCGTGCTTTCCGCAGCCGGATACCAGGTCGGCATCCCGACGGACCCCCTGGACTGGGCCCGTCAGAGCCATGCCGGCCTGATGCTGCTGACACTGGCCAACGCGACGGACTGGAACCTACTCGAACGGTTAAGGCAAGACGCTCCGGAACGCAGCGTCATCGCAGTATTGAGCGAGGAGTCGGCAGGCCTGGGCGCGCGGGCGGTACGCGCCGGGGCGCGGTCGGTGCTGCACCGCGAGGTCTCCGCGGCTGCCCTTCGACGGACCGTGGAGGCGACGATCGACGGGCAAACGGTCGTACCCGCCGCAGTGGCCGCCGCACTCGCGGGAGCGGAGGCCGACCCCGTAATCACAGCAGATCAGCTGACCTGGCTACGCCACCTCGCGGCCGGAATGACGGTCGCCGAACTGGCCCGACTGGCCGGCTACTCCGAGCGCGCGATGTACCGCCTATTGCAGGCCCTGTACCGACGGCTCGGCGCCCGTACGCGGATCGAGGCGATCGTCCACGCTCAGGAACAGGGCTGGCTGCTTTTTAGGTGACACTGACAATGAACCGCTTACGCCGGTAGTACTCTTACCGACGTCGTAGCCGCGAAGTCGCGTCCGACCGTGTCCGCGCCCTTACGCCGAGGGGATCTAGCCTCGCTCACAGCCAGCAACACCGGCGAGCACCAGCCCGCCGGTGACGCCGGTCGTGGCAAGCGAGACCCCGAGCACCCGCAGAACAATCGAGCGGGCCAGCGAATCACCGCGCGAACTTCCCGTTGATCACCCAAATGGTCGACTGCTGCCGCTGGAATTTGCCGCCAAGCTTGAGCTTCGCATTGACGACGTCGGCGGCTAGTTCGGCGGTCACCGAATAGTCGTCCTGGTAAGTCACCCGCATCTCGAACGACCGTAATCCGTGCTCGATCCGCTGCCGGGCAATCTCCTGCCAAGCGTCCTCGTGAGGAAACCACACCAGGTCCGCCGGGACGACCGGCTCAGCCGACCCGGCAAGTTCGGCCGAGTACAGGAACTCACCCTTGCGCGACGGGTTCGACGCCGCCTTGGCGCTGCCGCCGTCTGCGGTTGGCAGTCCCACCCGCAAATCGGTCGAAAACTCCCGTCCCCACCCCTGCACCGCCGAGACCTTGATGGTGGTCGCGCCGAGACTGGTCACTAGCCTCAGGGCCTCACTGAACTTGTGTTCGAAGGTCCGCCGATGGAAATCAGCGAACGGATAGTAGACAACCGGCCGCGCCGGATGCCCGACGTAGACCGTATCGAATTGCGGGTGTCCCAGCGGAAGCTGCAGCCCGCCGATCTCCGACATCCGCATCGGAAGCATGCCGGACACGGGCGACCTGGCCGACGACCGCTTCCATGCCATTACCGCGCCGGCGGTCACCGCCGCACCCGCAGCCACCGCCACCCCGGCGGCCGCCACAGCAGGATTGGTCAAGACCAAAGAAAGCAAAGCATCGCTTTTCTTCAAGGCCTTACCGGCCGCCGTCGCGACGCCCTCGTCCAAGCCGGGGGCAGCGCCGAGCCCGCGTCGCTGAACCAGAACCTCCTCGTCCCGCTGCACGACGATTAGCCGCCGTTCGGCGTACTCGAGCGCAAGCACGTCCACGACTTCCTCAGCCACCAGCCACCCACTTCTGTTGCGGTTCCCCGGCCACTATCCGGCCTCGCGACCCCGCCCGACATCGCCCGAACGAGCGGAATCGAGGATGAGGCAGATGGGCGGCCGGCAAGCCCGGCGACTGGTCGCCGCCGAGCCGTTCACGTCAGTGCCAAAGACTGTAAGAAACGACTCTGGCGCAGAACGGTGGCGCCCCGAGCCTCATGGCCGATGGCGGTGCGGAAGGTTGACGCCGTCGCGAGCCCCACTTGATCAAGTTGCTGCGGCGGGGCGGGCTGTCGGGCCATGTCGGATGACGTCGGCTGTCGCGATGCCGCACTCCGCACGAGAGGCTGCGGTGGCGTAGCCGACGACAGTGGTGCCGGTGTTGGGGGGCCGCCGCGGGGGCCACGACCCACGGCGCGACCAGGAACGGGTATGTGAAACCGAGGCCAGCTCGACATCACCACACAGCAACGCCGATCAACATGAGATCGTCTGCACCGTCATCCAACGGCGCTCCAGCTATCGGCTGCAGGCCCGCCCCGACCACACCGTCGGCATCGCGTCGGAGCCAGAGCCGCCCTACCGCGGCGTCGCCGTCACGGCGGGCGAGGACGACACGACCTTCGTAGAGGTCGAGTTGGCCGGAGGTGACCGGCTCGAAGACCTCGCCGGGCGCATCCGTCACCAGGAATCGGCGAGTCGCGGTAAGTGCGGGCCCGACGTCCGCGAGCGAGACCCGAAGCGCTCCGACGGGCGCCTGGTCGTGCTTGCCGAGGAGGCGGCTGAGCACGTCCGCCGCTACGCCGCGACGTAGCTGCTCGTGGTAGCGCTCGTTGCGGAACACCCGCAGGCAGCGGTAGCAGCTGGTCTCCGGGCCGCATTCACAGTCGCGGACCCGCTGCAGGGCCTGGTCGAGTACGTCCCGCAGCCGCTCCGCGATGCGCCGGACGTGGCCGGCTCCTCCGGGCACGGTGTCGTAGAGCATGATCACGCTGCGGCCAGCTTCGGTTCGGTAGACCGTCGCGTCGATGTCGTCGCGGGAGATCTCGAGCGCGCGCACCGCCCCCTCCACCAGCGCGTACGCGACCGATCGCCAGGCGTTGTCCTCGACTCCAATCACGACCGCACCGTCGAAGCTCAGGTCGAGGACGTCCGTCTGATATTTGTGGGCCAGCGACAGGTTCTCCATGCGGCCACGGCACTCGCGGCCGCTGAGTGGACTCTGGTGGTCAACCCGACCGTCGATGGCCCGGCCGGCGAAACCACAGGTCGCGCAGACGAGGAAGCCGCGTCCCATCGCGCCGTCGCTGATTGCCACCAGCTCGCCCCGGGCACCGGCCCGGATGGTGATCGCGCCTCCGGCGAGATCCAGCTTGTCCGCGTAGAGCTCAGCGCCGGGAGACACGACATGGGTTGCGCCGTGCCAGGCCCGGCGCGGCGCACTGGTGGGTCGCCGGCCGGTACCGCGTGCCGCGACGAACCCGAAGACGGGAATGGCGTACTGACGGGGCACGCCGACGAGGGCGGAGCCGCAGGCCGGGCACTCCTGATCGAGGCGGTCGATCGAGTCGCGGTAGTGGCCGCATCCGTCGCACACCGCGTAGTAGCGTCGCTCAAGGTCGCGCCCGGGCAGCCGGTACAGGCCGGCCGACTGCCAGACCAGTCCCCCGGCGACGACCTCCGCACCGGGTGCGTACTCGTAGATGGCCGACGAGAGGTCTCTGGAGAGTTCCAGTTGCTTGGCGATGGGGGCGTCCGCGAAGGCCAGCCGCAGCTCGACGGTGTCGACGGGAAAGCCGTACTTTGGCAGGACGTTGCGGTTGGCGAGCAGCCCGAGCAGTTCGCGGCGAGTGATCGTGTTCATCACGCGGCCGTACCGCGCGGCCTTGTCGTCCTGGCGGGCAGCGAAGGCCTCCTGCCGCTTCTGCTCGTACGTGTCGACATCCTGCTGCAGCTCGGCCCGGACCGACTCCAGCAGGTCAACCAGCTGCTCGACCCACTCTTCGGAGTCGACGCCGATGATGTCGCGCACCTCGGCCGGCAGCACCTGCCGCAGCGAGTCGGTGACCTGCGGAGGCACCGGTGTAAGGAAGTCGCGGACCAACGTGACCGGGGCGATCCCGTCGTCACCTGGCAGGAAGAACTCCCCTGCCGTACGCCAGATGGTGCCGTAAAACCGAAATTGCTGCCGGAAGAATGCAGCGAGCGCGACGGAGTGGGCATGCCGCCGATCGATCCGCACATTGGTCAGGGGCACGTACGGCGCCCGGACCTCCCCGGCGATCATCCGGTCGGGCTCGGCGAAACGGGAGAGGTCATGCGAGCGGCGCTGGGCATAGGTGAGCACGAGCGCGGCTGAATCGGTTCGGCGTCCGGCCCGACCGGCCCGCTGGACGTAGTTCGCGGTGGTCGGAGGCATGTTGCGCAGCATGACGGCTTGCAGCTCACCGACGTCGACACCGAGTTCGAACGTGGTGGAGCAGGAGAGTGCGTTGACTTCGCCGCGGACGAACTGCTGCTGGATTTCGGCGGCTCGTTCGCTGGTCCACTGGGCGGTGTGTTCGAGTACGCGCAGCGGCACCGGGTTCATGTCGCGGTAGACGTTGCGGTAGTGGTCCGGGTCGATGTCCGCAGCAGGGGACGTCCAAGGTTCGAGGTCGCCGGTGCAGGCCATGGTGGGGCAGGTGGCGCGCACGTTGAACGGGGTGAGCTTGCGGCACCTGCTGCACTGCCACATGGTCAGGCCGCCGGCCGTAGGCGTGCAGGTGATCAGAGCGGAGTCGAGCTGGTGGACCTGTCCGATGCCGGCTTCGGTGCCGGCGATCAGCCACTCGGCCTGTGGCCCCTTGGTCAGCAGGCGCCACACGCCCTCCAGCAGCTGGATCGGGTCCGTCTGTTGGTCGAGCCGAGCAAGGACGCGGGTCACGAAGTCGGCCCGCCGGTTGGTCCCCCTGGTCGGTAGCCAGCTGAGCACCTTGCGGCGCTTGTCGGAGCCGGTGCCGCGTACGTAGATCGGGCCGAGCCTCGGCTGGAACGCTTCGTCGCGGGGGTCCACGCCGTCGAGGGCACCGACGGCGCCCTGGAGCCGAATCGAGCGGATCAACTCGGCGAGCAACGCCCAGACCTCCTCGTCGCTGAGGCCGAGGGCGAGCAGCGGCTGGGGTGGTAGCCAGGCGGGGTCGCGGGACATGTCCCAGGCGATCAGTCCCCTGCCCTCCAGGGAGTTGCGTTCGTCAACGCCGACTGCCTCGACCTGTGCCCAGAGGGCGACCTGCCTCTCCCGGGTCTGGCGGCTCTGCCGTCGTTCGAAGATGCCGTACCGGTCGGCTACTCGTGAGGTGTGGTAGACGACATCGGTGAGGCGCACCTCGTCGTCGGCCGCCGCAGCGGCGACGGCACCCTCGTGGAGCAGCCGCCGGCGCTGCACCCGCTCGTAGGAGTCTTCGAGGTACGGCGCGAAGTAGGCCGCCGACTGCCGGCTGTCGCTGAACAGCAGCAGTTTGCGCCCGCCGCCTCGCAGCCCTCGCTGGACGGGATCGGAGGCCACTGGCAGCTTCTGATAGAGGGCGGTCGCCAGGACCGAGGCGGAGGCTTCGTTGCCGCTGGCGAAGAGCCGGATCAGGCCGGCTCCGCGTCCCCCGCACGAGAGGCATGCGGTGAGCTCGTCGCTGCGCTGCCGAAGGAAACGTACGGCTCGCATGGCGCCGTCCGGGCAGCGCGGGCACTTGGCTGCCTTACCGATCTGGAACACCCCGCAGCGGGTGCACAGCGCGCCCAGCTCGCCGGCCGCTTGGGCAGTACCGCTGAACATCTCCTCGTCCTCGTCGGTCGCCACGTCGTCGACCAGCGCCATCCACACCTGCTGCTCGTCGCGGGAGCGGCGGGACCGGAACACGGTGAAGGTGCCGACCCGCTCCAGCGTGCCCATCAGGTAGACGGTGCCGCAGCGCCGGCAGGTGCCGAACTCGAAGGCGGCGTCGCCGCACCGTCCGCAGCGCTCGTGCCGGGTCAGACTGACGTGCGGCCCGTTGGCTCCGAGGCAGGCGAAAGCCCCTTCCGTCGCGCGGGCAAAGAGGTGGTAGCGGGCGGAGAGCACCGGTGTGCCGTCCTTGTCGTGGACGCTGTTGGCCAGGGCGACCATCGACGCGGTCTCGGACGCGCCGCTACCGGGGAAGAGGGCCTGGGCGACCTCGTGCAGCGGTATCGGCCCGTGGGCGAGCAGCGCCTTGAGCCGGCGAACGCGCTGCTCGTACGCCAGCGCCTCGGCGGGGTCGTCCCCGGCGTACCCGTGCTCTCGGGCGAGGGTCACGACGGCGCCGGCGGGGTCCGGCGCGTTGAGCAGTTTCTCGTACGCCGTGGCGGGTAGGGGTCCCCACTCGGGCCCGGGTGGCAGCTGGACCCGGTCGGCGGTGATGACGTCCTGCCTCGCCTCATCCGCGGGGTCGTACTCGAAGGGGACGGGGAAGAGGGAGGCAGCGAAGTCGACCACGGCTGCCATGTCGCTACCGACGGTCGCGCTGGTCGCGATGCACTGCACCGGCCGGCCCGAATCCACCCGGTCGGCGAGTCGGCGCAGCAGCATCGCCAGCTCGGCCCCGCGAGCCCCGTCGTAGACGTGCGCCTCGTCGACGACGATGAACTGCCAGTGCCCGGCGTGCTCACCCTCGAACAGGTCCATGTCCAAGGGCCGCAGCAGCAGGTACTCGAGCATGGCGTAGTTGGTCAGCAGGAGGTGCGGCGGTCGCTGCTGCATCTCCTCCCGGCTGAGCAGTTCGTTGGGCAGCGGCCGCTCGCCAGGGTTCTGCTGCTCGAAGACCTCCACGGCCTCCCGGCGACTGCGGCGGGTCTCACCCGTGTAGCGGCCAAAGGTGATGTCCGGCGCCTCGGCCAGCAGGCCCCGCAGCCGCTTCATCTGATCGTTGGCCAGCGCGTTCATCGGGTACAGCAGCAGCGCCCGCACGCCGGGCCCGAGGCTGCCCGCCGCACGTTCGGCCATCAGCCGGCTCAGGATGGGGATGAGGAAGCTCTCGGTCTTGCCGGATCCGGTGCCGGTGGCGACGACGATGTTGCGCCCTGCGGTTGCCTTCCGGATCGCCCGCTCCTGGTGTTGGTAGAGCGGACGGTCCATGTCCAGCCCGGCGCCCAGGCTGGCGATGCCGGGATCGAGCACGCCCGCGTCGATGAGCTGACGGGGTGTGGCGCTGGTGACGTAGGGCGGGGTCGCCTCGAGCAGCGGACCCTTGGTGATTTCCTGGTTGATCGCGTCGCCGATCGCAGTTTCGAGCGCGGTCGCGAGCCGGGGGTCCTTCGGCTCCACGAGGGTACGCAGATAGCGCCGGTAGGTGGAGACGATCGCGTCGCTGGTGGCGAGGGGGTCGAGGATCATTCGGCTGCTCCGGCTCCGGTCAGGAGGAACTCCGCGAGGAGTAGGTCGATCGCGACGAGACGCGGTGCGCTGCGGGCGAGCGTCGCGTGTAGGGGCAGGATTCGTGGCAGCGGCCCGGCCGGGGCCGCGTGCCCTCGGGCGGCCAGCCGCGCCACGAAGGCGAACGCCAGCGACAGCGCGGGGAGAGCGAGCCACCCTCGAGTCGGGTTGCGGGCCTGCACCGCCGCTACCACCCGCGGCCCACCGCACTCGGCCAAGGGCTTTTGCAGGGCGCGCAGCAGACCCTCCGCGTTGCTGGAGAGCCGTCCCAGGCCGGGCCGCACCCGTACCTCGAACAGGTGGCGGGCCGCAGCCATCCGTTCGTCGGCGTCGAGCAGGCCGCCGGGAACGACGCGCATCGCCCGCCACACCCGGTCGCGTTCCTCGGCCGGGAGCAACGCGAACACCTCGGCCGACTGGTCGAACCTGCCGACCGTCTCGTACGGATCGGGGCGGCCTGCGAGCAGATGTGCTGCCACCTCCCCGCACACCGCGGCGATCTGTTCGCGCAGATCGGCGTGGGAGGCGATGTCAGGGAGCCGGTGGGCCGAGGCGAGCATTGCGGCCAACGGGCTGGCCGTCCAGAGCCGCGCCTCGTCGGCTGCACTGACGTACGTGCCGGGAGGCAGGGCGATCAGACCGGAGTGCACCAGGGGCGCGACCACCTGGTCGGCCGAGGCGCGGTGCTTGGTGAGCGCGGCCAGCGCGGCGGCGGGATGCGGGCGCAGGAGCGCTGCGGCGCCCCGAATGTTGGCCGTAACGCCTCGGGCACGGAGGTCGTCCGCGCGCGGGTAGAGGTCGAACAGCAGCGGCGCGATGTCCGGTCGGTCGGGCAGGGCACCTGCTCCGGCCAGGTACGCCGAGACCGCCTCACCCGCCGGGTCCTGGCCGGTCGGCTGCCACTTCAGCTCGGCGAGGTCGAAGGCGTTGTCGCGGCCGGGCCACTCCGGCCAGTCCGACGGCAACCACGGATCCTCGATGCGCAACAGCGCCACGAGGGGCCCCGCCGTGGTGACCCGCGTGGGGAGCTGGTCGCTGACCAGGTCCTCGCTGAGGCGTGCGAGGTACGGCGGTTCCCACGGGGCGTACACCTGGTACAGCGCGGCCGTCAGCCCCTCGGCCCGTACGCCGTCGACCAGCACCAGCCGGTCGTCCTCGAGGTGGACCGCGCTGGCGAGGCGTCGAGGTACGCAGCGCGCTGCCGGGAAGTCCTGCCCGTCAAAGCGGACGTCGAGCTGGGCGAGCCCGTGGGCGCCGACCGTGTCGGCGATGGCCGCGAGCCGGAACCGGGCCATCGGCTGCCCGTAGGTTTCTCCGGACGGAACGGTTTGCAGCTCGCGGCCCCCGGACCGGACGATCAGCCGCGTGTCCGCCGCCCGCGGCAGCCGCACCAGCAGTTCACCCTCGCCGATTGTCTCGGTGTCCAGACGCAGTGGCTGCAGGGACCATTCGCCGCGGCTGCCGCCGCCGAGCCGTTGGAGAGCCATGTGCGCGGGCGTGACCCGTACGGTGGTCGCGCCGCCCGGGCTGTTGAGCTGCAGCTCAACAGCGGTGTCGGCGGGGCCCAGGTGGGTCATTGGGGGCGTGACCGACAGGCCGGGCAGGGTGGCGTCGGCCCCTACGGTGGCCGGTTCCAGCCCGTCCGCCGTGATCTCCCGCCAGGCGGGGTAGGAAATGACGGACAATCCCTCGGCGAACTCCAACGTGCGGGCCAGGCCGCGGCCGAGCGGACCTCGGACGGTGATCTCGTAGGCGCCGACCAAGGGGCGGGCCAGGTGCCGCCACGGGTCAACCGTCGTGTCGTGGTCGACGGAGAGGCTCTCGGTGTGCAGGAGCTGACTGGAGCCGGGTCGGCGGATCCGGATCGACCAGTCGGTGCTCACGCCGGGCTCGGTCGGCAGGGTCAGCCGCGGGGCCGTCGCAATGACCGGTGCGCCGGCGAGGCTGCTCGCTCCGGGCAACGGCTGGGCGAGCTGCAGCTGGGCGCGGCGGGCACCCTTGACCCGGCGGGGTGTTCCGCCACCAAGCCGCAGCTGCGACACCTGGCGAAGGTCGGCGCGGCGCAGCGTCCAGCCGAGCCAGCCGTACGGGGCCGGCACGTCGTACGTGTCGACCAGGTCGCCCTCCACCTGCAGCTCGAGCGGCCCACCGCCGTCGTTCTCTTGCGGATACAGCAACCAGACCGGCTCGGGCGGAAGGCCGCTGGTTGCCGGCACCCGCCGGCCGTCCTCGGTGAAGACCAACAGGGGATCCCGCGGGTCGACAACGTCTAGCTCGTACTCCTGGTCGTAGCCAGCCAACTCCACCATCACCTGGCGCGCGGGGCGTGCGATGGCTACCGCCGTTGCGGGCGCCGTTTCGCTGGTGCCAGGCCAGCGCGACTGGCTGACGACCGACTCGACCTCGCCATCGAAGCGCAACTGCCACATGACGCGACCGTCCGGTGCGTCGTGGACCGGCGGCAACCACACCATCAGGCCACGGCCGAACGGCTCCAACTCCAGGTGGGGGCGCTGCTGCGCCGCCACCGCAGCCGATTCCATGCGCTCTGAGCTGCCCGTCCAGTCGAGCTGCTTCGCCTCCGCGAGCGCGTGGGCCTTGGCAATCAGATGTGGGGAGAGTCCGAGTCCGTCGGCGGTGAACCCCGGCTGCCGCAGCCGTTCCAACAGGTCGAGGCAGCGGTCGACAAGGTCCGCGGCGTAGTCCTCGCCGCGCTGGATGAACCGCTGCACCGGCTTGTCGGTCCCGTTCAGGCGCGACTCACGGCCGGGCGCGAGCGCCCAGGCGAGGAAGCTCTCGCCAGTGAGTCCGGGCTCGCGGGACTGGCGGTGCAGGAGGAGATTCAACAGGTCGCCGAGGCAGTACGCGGGGACCCCGGCATGCATGAGGATCTCACCGACGTAGACCTGCGGCAGACCAGGGAACCGGGCCAGCCGAAAGTAGTCGAGGTTGCCGCGGAAGGCCCTCCCCCAGAACGTCTGGTCAACCTGGCCCGGCGCCTCGTTGTGGACGGCGCTCCAGTAGTCGCCGTGTTCGTACCCGACGGCACCGAGCCCGGCCAGGCCGACGACCAAGCACGCGGGGTAGTGACGGGTGAGCAGCAGCTGCCGTTCGCGGGGTGCGCTGTACCAGAAGACTCGTCCCAGGGCGCGGATGACCTCTTTGGCGTGGTCCTCCGGTGCGTCAATCTCGGCGACGAGCGACACCGCGCGCAGGGCTGGCGCCCACTCGGCTTCCCGGAGCCGAAGTATCTCGGATGCGTGTGACACGGTCTCCCTCTTGTGGATTGGGGTCGTCAGCGCGGTAGGGCGACTATGCAAGCAAGCCAAGGCGTCTTCAAGACCGAACCGACGCCTCAGCATCCGCCCTGCCCGATCGGTCATCGAGGTGGGCCCGGTCGGCGGCAGCGGTGGACGGGTCAGATCGGACACCGGCCCCACTCAGGGGAGTGAGGACTGGCTGCGTTGACTTCGCCCGCCTGACGGGCCGGTCACCTGGCGGGCAGGTGGCCGGCCCGGCACTCGGATCACTGGATCTCGGACATGTCAGGCCGTGTCCGTCGGGCCGGTCGGGTCGGCCTGCTCGAGTTGGGGTAGCAGTGCGGTGACGTCCTGGTGCCAGCCGCGGAGTTCCGCGACCGTGGGTGCGAGTTCGTAGGTGTGGTGGTGCATCGCGCGGGACAGGCCGTGCCAGGCGGTGCGCGCCGTCGAGGCCGCCTCGGCACCGGCGAAGGTGGGCAGGACGAGCAGTTGGTTGCGCATGGGGCGGTCGACGACGGACGGGGCGACCTGGTCCCAGTAGTGCCGCAGCCCCTGTTCGAGGGCGAGGCGGGTCAGGCAGGCGGATCCGCGTTGCCAGCAGCGGCGCATGCTGGACGGCGGGTGGAGCAGCAGCTCACTGGCGGCATTCAGATAGTTGTGTGGGCTCACGGCTGGCTCAGCCTCCCCACCACCGCCCGTGCGTCGGACACGAGCCCGGCGAGGTCGCCGGAGCTCCCGCCGTGTGCGCCACGGTTGGCGAAGGCGACCACCCGCGGGGCCGCGGGGTGCAGCCGTTCCAGCGGGGCTTTCAGTTCGCCCACCCGGCGGTGGTCTGACAGGAGCGTCAGCGCGAGGGTCGGCCGCAGACCGTGCGCCTCGCTGATCGCCGCCTCGGTCTCCGCGATCGGCCGCCCGGCCCGGAAGTCACGGGTACGGATCCGCTCGTGGCAGGTGTATTCGAGGGCGTCGCGGATGAGGGTGCAGACAACCGGGCGGCGGACCTCGTCGGCCAGGTCGTCGTCGCGGACGATGGCCGCCGCGTCGTCGAGGTAGCGCCGGGCGGGGTCGCCGTGCGCGTCACCGGTGACGGTGACCTGGGACTGCGCCAGCCTGCTGACGATTCGGATGCGGGCGTCGAGTTGCAGGTGTCGCACTGCGGCCGGGAGGCGGTCGTCGTGGGTGAAGACGATGACCTGCCGGTGCTTCGCCACCTGGTCCAAAACCTTGGCCAGCCCGTAGACCTTGGCCGGGTCCATGGATTGCACCGGGTCGTCGATGACGAGGAACCGGAACGGGCTCTGGCGCATCGTGGCGCGGGGCAGGAAGAGCGCGAGGGCGAGCGAGTGCAGTTCGCCCTGGCTCATCACCCCCAGCGCCGCTCCGGGTACGCCGTCGACGTTGACCTTCAGGTCCACCCGTCGGCTGGGGCCGGTGCCGGCGAGCTGGATCGCGCCGAGGTCGACGTTGCTCTCCTGCCGCAGCGTGCTCCAGATCTCGGTCGCCTCCGCAGCCACCGGTGCGAGCTTGTCATTGCGGATCTTGCCGCCGACCTTCTGCAGCCAGGTGACCGTCGCTCTCAGCGCCACGTACATCCGCGCGGCCTGCCGGCTGGCCTGCTCGGTGTCGATCCAGGCGCGGATCTGGTCGGCGAGCGGCTGCCAGGCGGCCTGCCGGCGCTCGAGCGCCTGCCGTGCTGCCGCCTTGACCGGCTGCAGAACGGTGGTGAGCGCGTCGAAGGTGACGAGAGCCGCCTCGGCGATCTTGTGCGAGTCGGCCGACCCGATCAGCTCGTCCCAGTGCTGCCATCCGGCCCGGGCGTCGCCGGTGTCCACCCCCTCGGCGGTGAGGTCGACGGCGAGTACGGGCGGCAGCTGGGGCAGCCAGCTCCGCAGTGCGCGACGCGAACCCCGCTCGATCTGGTGGGCTTCGTCGAGGCGCTCGGCCCGCTCGGTGAGTCGTCGCAGCTGCGCCTGTGCCTGCTCGGCCCACGCTTCGTCCAGGGTGCGACCCCCGCACACTGGACAGGACTGGCCTGGGTGGCTGTGGTGATGGCGCAGGGCGTCGCCGAGCAGCTTGGCGAGCGCCCGAGCTTCCTCCACCGGCGTGCCGGCCAGGTCGCCGATCTGTTGCAACGCCCCACGGAGTCGCTCCAGCTCGCGCACCAGGGCGTCTCGTTCGGGAAGGCCAAGTACGTCGAGCTGGCGCAGCGGCACGAGGGTCGTGTCATTGGTCGGCTCGTCGGCGGTGGCCAACGCCGCAAGCTCGTCGAGGTCGGCGACCTTGCCACTGAGCGCCTGCTCCGCGCGGCGGGCGCGCGGGTCGGGGTGGGCGGCGAGCGCGGTCCGCAGCTGCGGCAGCTGGGCGCCGGCCAGCTTGCGCCGATCGTCCATCTCCTTACGCGCGGTCTTGAGCATGGTCTCGATCTCGACGAGCCGGCCGAGGCCGAGGATGCGGTGCAGCGAGTCGTGCATCTCACTGGGGCGGCCGCTGAGCAGGCCACCGAGTTCGGCGTAGGAGAGGAACGGACGGTACAGCTCCAACGGCTGCTTCCAGCCGAGGTCGGCGACGGACTGCCGGCGTTCGCCGGCGATCTGCAGGAACGCCGTACGGTCGTCCAGACCGGCGCCGGGCTCCCAGTTGCATTCGACGGTGGCGCCGTTGCGGTGGCCTTCGACCCCGAGTCGTACGTGGATGCGAGGGCTTTCGGTGGCGTGCAGGTTGCGCCAGCCCTCCTGCCAGACTGAGCTGCGGCCGGCCCACCGCTTGTTCTCGCCGGTCAGGGCGAACTCAGCGGCTTCGGCGAAGCTGGACTTACCCGAGCCGTTGCGACCGGTCACGATGGTCAGTCCCGGGCCGGGTACGAGGTTGAGCATGGCGGTGGGTCCGATGCCGCGGAACCCGGTCACCTCGATGCTGGCGAGGTAGGTCCCAATCGGCTCGGGAGTTTCGGTGTCGGGCGACGGGGGTGCCGGTCGGCGCGGTGCCGCACCGCCGAGCACCGAGGAGAGCTCTTCGCCGCCGAGCAGGGCGGCGATGACGAGGTCCTTGGCGGTCTCGGGCAGGTCGGAGTGGTCTAGGTGGTCCAGGATGAGCTGGTCGACGGTGTCGGCTTGGGGGTCGGTGCTCATGTGGTGCCTCCTCTCGTGGGAGGGGTGACGAGTGGCCGTGCCGGAAGGCCGGGCTACTCGCTACGTCGGCATGAGGGATCTTCCGGCGGAGGTGCTGGGCCGGACGTGGTACCTGCGTGTCCTGCAGTTGGGGGTGGTGCGCCCGGGCGTCGACACCCGGACAGGAAGCATCGGCGGCAGCCGAGGCAACCTCGTCCCGCTCACTGAAAACGACAGTAGCACACTCGGGAGTGAAAGCAGTGTCAAACCGTTTACACGCCTCAGGAGTCGTGTAGAGTGAGCCGCGAGCAGGACGATGCATGAAATGACAGGACAGCGATGCCCAGACATGCCCAGGTGACCGCCGCCGAGATCTCCCGGCTGGCCGGGGTCACGCGCGCCACCGTCAGCAACTGGCGTCGGCGTCACGCGGACTTCCCGGCCCCAACAGGCGGGACCGAGACCAGCCCGGCCTACGACCTGGACGCGGTCCAGGCCTGGCTCGCCGCGCGAGGTCAGCTGCCCGCCGCCTCACCCGCCGACGACCTGCGCACCGGCATACGCGCCACTCAGGCCGGCGCCGGCACGCTGAGCAGACTGCTACCGCTGGTCCTGGCCGCAGCCCGAATGGCCGACAGCGACCTGAAGCAACTCGTCGATCTTCCCGACAGCCAACTGGCAGAGCGGGCACAGCAGGCGATCCGGCCACACATCGCCGAGCTCCCCGGGACTGTCAATCTCACCTACGAAGCGGGCGAGGCACCGCTGCTGCGTGCGCTGCTGCGCTGCGTCGCTGACGAGGGAGCATTGCGGGCCGCGGACGTGCTCGCGGAAGGCGACCTCGACACCACAAGCACCAGCGGCATGTACGACACCCCCGCGCCGGTGGCCGCGTTGATGGCCGACCTGCTCGCGGAGCCGGGCGAGCCGTACCCAGCGGCCGTCTTCGACCCTGCCTGCGGCACCGGCGGCCTCCTTCTCGCTGCCGCCGCCCGAGGGACACAGAAGCTGTACGGCCAGGACATTGTCCCCGCGCAGGCCGCGCAGGCCGCCGTACGCCTCGCCCTTCAGCCTGCGGAGAACACCGCTCAGGTGAGCGTGCGCGCTGGCGACAGCATCCGTGCCGACGCGTTCCCGGATCGGAGGGCCGAGGCCGTGCTCTGTGCTCCGCCTTACGGCGACCGCGAATGGGGTCACGACGAGCTGGCGTACGACTCGCGGTGGGAGTTTGGCCTGCCGGCGAAGAGCGAGTCGGAGCTCGTCTGGCTTCAGCACTGCTTCGCACACCTTGCAGAGGGTGGACGCGCCGTTCTCCTCATGCCGCCGGCCACCGCCGAACGCGGTTCGGGCCGCCGAATCAGAGCCGAGATCCTTCGCACCGGCGTGCTTCGAGCCGTCATCGCCCTTCCGCCCGGGGTCGCGCAACCCCTGCACGTCGGCCTTCACCTGTGGGTGATCGAACGCCCGCACCCGCAGGCCACGTTGCCGCTGAACATTCTCATCGTGGACACCGCCACGCCCGACGTCTCCCGGCCTGACCAGCCACCGAGCAAGCGCCAGACGTTGGAGTGGCCCGCCCTGCGCGACGACGTCCTGAAGGCCTGGAACGACTACGACCGGCATCCAGACAACTTCGATCCCTTTCCGGGCCTCGCCCAGGCCGTCCCCGTCATCGACCTGCTCGACGAGACGGTCGACCTCACGCCCGCCCGTCACGTCCGGGCCACCCCGGTGCCGGCGCTGCCCGACGAGCTCGCCGCGATCGGCCACGAGCTACGTGCCAGGCTACGGCGCGCAGCCACGGGGTTGATCACTCTGAGCGGCGGCGAGGCCTGGCCGCCCGTCGGCGCCGCTCCCCTGTCCTGGCGGACAGCCAGCATCGCCGACCTCCTGCGCGGCGACGCGCTGAAGCTGCTGCGGGTGCCAGCGGCGATCCGCAGCTCAACCCCCGTCGCGACAGACCCGTCCGCGCCGCCCACCCTGACCGCCCGGGACGTGATGTCACACCGCCCCGCCTCCGGTCCCGCCCAGGAGGAGCCCTCGGGCACCGCGATCGAGATCCGCGAGGGTGACGTCATCCTTCCGGAGCTGCTGCAGAACGGCGCCGGCACCGCCCGGGTTGCCGGCGCCCGCGACGCCGGCCTGCGCCTCGGTCGTCACCTGCATCTGCTGCGACCCGATCCCGCCCGCCTCGACCCGTGGTTCCTCGCCGGCTTCCTGGCCGCCGAGGAGAACCTGAGCGCAGCGTCGTCCGGCACCACCGTGATCCGCCTCGACCCGCGCCGCCTGCGGGTGCCGCTGCTGCCCCTCGCCGAGCAGCAGCGATATGGCAGGGCATTCCGCCAACTGAACGCCCTGCGCACCGCGGCCGACATCGCCAACCGCCTCGCCGACGAAACCGCCCGCACCCTTGCGGCGGGGCTCGCCGGCGGCGCGCTGCAACCACCCGGCGCCGACCAGACGCCATCCTGAACCTGACCCGACTCCCCCAGCCACCCCAGCACAGGCTCCTCGGAAGGACCCCGTTGAACAGCAGCAAGCACACCGAACTGGCGAACCACGCCTGGTCGGTCGCCGATCTCCTGCGCGGCGACTACAAGCAGTCCGACTACGGCAAGGTGATCCTGCCCTTCACCGTGCTGCGCCGGCTGGAGTGCGTCCTGGAGCCGACCCGGGAGAAGGTGCTGGAGACACACGAGAAGTTCAGCGGCCAGGACGTCGACGTGGCCCGCTTCCTGCGCCGCGCCTCCGGCCACAGCTTCTTCAACACCAGCCGCTACACCCTGAAGTCGATCGCGAACGACTCCAGCCAGACCGCCAAGCACCTCCTCGCCTACATCGGGGCGTTCTCGGAGAACGCCCAGGAGGTACTGCACCGCTACGAGTTCCCGCAGCAGATCCGTCGACTCGACGCCGCGAACCTGCTCTACCGGGTGGTCGGCCGCTTCGCGGACCTGGACCTGCGGCCGGTCGAGCGGGACGAGCACGGCAAGGTCGTCACGGACGAGCGCGGGCAGCCCAAGGTCGTCGTCTCCAACCACCAGATGGGGTACGTCTTCGAGGAGTTGATTCGGCGCTTCGCGGAACAGTCCAACGAGACCGCGGGTGAGCACTTCACCCCGCGCGAGGTCATCGAGCTGATGGTGAATCTCCTGGTCGCCCCCGACGACGACGCGCTGAGCATCCCCGGCGTGGTGCGGACCGTGATGGACCCGGCCTGCGGCACCGGCGGCATGCTGAGCGCCGCCGAGGAGCACATCACCAAGCTGAACCCGTCGGCGACGGTCGAGGTCTTCGGTCAGGAGCTGAATCCGGAGTCCTGGGCGATCTGCCGATCCGACATGATGATCAAGGGCCAGGACCCGGAGAACATCAAGTTCGGCAACTCATTCAGCGACGACGGCCACCGCAGCGCCAACTTCGACTACCTGCTGGCGAACCCGCCGTTCGGGGTGGAGTGGAAGAAGGTCAAGGACGAGGTCGAGGCCGAGCACGAGAAGCTCGGCGAGAGCGGCCGGTTCGGTGCCGGCCTGCCCCGGATCAACGACGGCTCGCTGCTCTTCCTCCAACACATGATCTCGAAGATGAAGCCCGTCACCAGCGACGGCAGGGGCGGCAGTCGGATCGCAATCGTCTTCAACGGCTCGCCGCTGTTCACCGGGGCGGCCGAGTCCGGGGAGTCGCGAATCCGCCAGTGGATCCTGGAGAACGACTGGCTGGAGGGGATCGTCGCCCTGCCCGACCAGCTCTTCTACAACACCGGCATCTCCACGTACTTCTGGATCGTAACCAACCGCAAGTCGCCCGACCACGAGGGCAAGGTGGTGCTGCTCGACGCGCGGGACCAGTTCGCCAAGATGCGCAAGTCACTCGGCGACAAGCGCAAATACCTGACGGGCGAGCAGATCGCCGAAATCACCCGGCTCTACACCGAAGCGCTGCACGTCGCCGACGACCCCGAGCACCCGCTGCATCAGAAGGTGAAGGTCTTCGCCAACGAGGACTTCGGCTACCGGCGGATCACCGTCGAACGGCCGCTCAAGCTCCGCTTCGAGGTCACCGAGGAAACGCTGACCCAGGTACGCGAGTCCAAGCCGATTCAGAAGGCCCTCGACGCCGCCGCGTTCGAGACCGCGCTGAAGCCGCTGCTCGGCCGCTCGTGGAACACCAAGCGGACGGCCTGGGACGGGGTCCGCTCGGCGATGGCCGAGGCCGGCGTGCTCTGGCCGACCGGCGCCCCCTTCCAGAAGGCACTGCGCGAGCTGCTCGGTGTCCGGGATTCGGAGGGCGAGGTACAGCTGGTCAAAGGCGCGCCCGAGCCCGATCCGGAGCTGCGCGACTACGAGAACGTGCCGCTGCACGAGGACGTCGAGGATTATCTGCGCCGCGAGGTCCTCCCCCACGTCCCCGACGCCTGGATCGACCACACCAAGACCAAGATCGGTTACCAGATCCCCTTCACCCGCCACTTCTACGTGTACAAGCCCCCGCGGCCGCTCGCCGAGATTGACGCCGAACTCAAAGCCCTCGAAGCCGAAATCCAAACCCTACTCGGCGAGGTGACGAAATGAGGTCTTACAGAATTAAGGACATAGCACGGATCAACGCTAGGACTGTGCCGGAGACCACCGATCCCGATTACAAGTTTCGGTATATCGACATCGGATCGGTCGACGGGCTCGGTAATATCACGGTTCCCGATGATGATACTTCCTTCTCGGCGGCTCCATCTCGCGCCCGACGGCTTGCCCCTAAGGGAGCCGTTATCGTATCAACCGTGCGCACCTACCTGCGCGCGGTTGCCCCCGTGCCCACCAACGAGGAGCCGCTAGTCTTCTCCACGGGGTTCGCCGTCTTAGAAGCACGAGATGAAATAGACAGTCGCTATCTCGTATATCATTGCCGATCCGAACCTTTCATCAATGAGGTGGTGGCCAGATCGGTTGGCGTTAGCTATCCCGCAATCAACGCCAGCGAGATTGGGGATCTCCGAATCAGCCTCCCTTCCAAGGAGGAGCAGCAGCGCATCAGCGACTTCCTCGACGGCGAGAGTGCCCGCATCGATAGGCTGGCTGAGACTCAAAGGAAGGTTGTTGCAATCCTTGGTGAGAGGAGAACCGCTGGGGTGTTTGCACGCGTTACCGGTCAGCCTCACGCGGATCGTAAGATCTCTAACCTTCCATGGGTCGACACCCTGCCGACAGCGTGGCCCGAAATTCGGCTAGGGCTGGTCGCACGTATGGGTAGCGGTCACACCCCGAGCCGATCTCACCCTGAATGGTGGGTGGACTGCACTATCCCATGGGTCACAACAGGAGAAGTGAGTCAAGTTCGCAACGACCGTCGCGAGGAACTACACGAGACTCGTGAGAAAATTAGCGAGCTTGGCTTGGAGAACTCGGCCGCCGTTTTGCATCCGGCCGGGACCGTGGTTCTGTGTCGCACGGCGGCCTCCGCCGGCTATTCGGCGGTCATGGGCACAGACATGGCGACAAGTCAAGATATCGTCACGTGGACGTGCGGCCCTCTGATGGACCCATACTATCTACTTTGGTGCCTTCGAGCCATGCGGCAGGATCTACTTGGCCGCCTTGCCATGGGATCAACGCACAAGACCATCTACGTGCCCGACCTGCAAATGCTAAGGATCCCACTGCCACGGATTAGCGAACAGCGGACGATCGTCTGCGAGATTCGTGAACAGAACGAGCGCATCGATCGACTGGTGGACAGCGTGCAACAACAACTCCGGCTACTCTTCGAGCGGCGGCAGGCGTTGATTACGGCGGCGGTGACCGGGCAGATTGATGTCTCGACGGCGAGTGGACGAGGAATCGAGGACTGAGCTGCGATGAGCCCCATCCATCACGAGTCCACGTTCGGTGACGCGATCGTCGCCGCCCTCCTCGCCAACGGCTGGGCGGAGGGCGACAAGGCCGACTACCGCGCCGAGCTCGGCCTCGACACCGGCCAGCTCTTCACCTTCATCGGGGCGACCCAGGCGCAGGAGTGGGAGGACCTGGTCACCTACTACGGCGGGGACCGGGACGCGGCCCAGCGCGGGTTCGCCAAGCGGCTCGACCAGGCGATCGCGATCGACGGGCTGCTCGATGTGCTCCGCAAAGGGGTCAAGGATCACGGAGTGCGGATCCGGCTCGCGTACTTCAAGCCGTCCTTCGTGGAGTCGGAGGCGATCCTGGCCGACTACCGCAAGAACAGGCTCACCGTCGTCCGGGAGCTGGAGTACGCGACCAAGCAGGCCGACCGGGGCCACCGGCTCGACCTGACGCTCTTCCTCAACGGCATCCCGGTCGCCACCGCCGAGCTGAAGAACCCGCTCACCGGCTCCGGGGTGGAGCATGCCAAGGAGCAGTACCGGACCGACCGCGACCCCACCGAGCTGATCTTCTCGCGCCGGGTGGTCGCGAACTTCGCTATCGACCCGGACCTGGTCTTCGTTACGACGCAGCTAAGGGGGGCGCAGACTCGGTTTTTGCCGTGCAATACCGGCAGCGAGGGGCCGGGGCGTCCCGGCGGCAAGGGCAACCCGCCCGCCACCGGGTACGGGAAGTACGCCACCTCCTACCTGTGGGATGAGATCTGGCAGCGGGACAATTGGCTCGACCTGCTGGAACGATTCGTCCACCTGCATCAGGAGAAGGGCGTGGGTGGTCGTACCCGAAAGACCTTGGTCTTCCCGCGCTATCACCAGTGGCATGCGGTGAAGCAACTGACCGCGCATGCGGCCCGGCACGGTGCCGGGCACAACTATCTACTGATGGCGTCGGCTGGCTCCGGGAAGTCGAACGCCATCGCCTGGCTCGCCCACCGGCTCTCGTCGTTGCACACCCTGAGTGACCCGGCGGCACTCGACCCGGACGCACGCGCGGCCGGCGTCAAGCCAGGCAGCCCGGTCTTCGACAAGGTCATCATCATCACCGACCGGCGGAATCTGGACTCCCAGCTCCGGGACACCGTCGGTAGCTTCGAGCAGACCGCCGGGCTCGTCGTGAAGATTGACGAGAAGCACGGCGCGAAGTCGGAGCAGCTCGCCAAGGCGCTCTCTCAAGAGACCGGCAAGATCGTCACGGTCACCCTGGCCACCTTCCCGGCCCTGAGGGATTACCTCCAGCGCAACCCGACCGAGATCCGCGGCAGCCGGTTCGCGATCATCGTGGATGAGGCGCATTCCTCGCAGGCGGGTGAAGCGGCCACCGACGTGCGGCGGGTGCTGCGCGACCTCGGTCTGGACGCCGACTCCGACGACGCGGGCGCGACCAGCGCCGCCGGACCGCGCACCACCGAGGAGAAGCTGGCGGCGAGCGTCCGCAAGCGGCAGCGCAGCTCGAACCTCTCCTACTTCGCCTTCACCGCCACGCCGAAGCACAAGACTCTGGAGCTCTTCGGCACGCTCGGCGAGGACGGCAAGTACCACCCGTTCCACGTCTATTCAATGCGGCAGGCGATCGAGGAGGGCTTCATCCTCGACCCGCTGCGCAACTACGTCACCTACGACACCTACTGGAAGCTGGTCAACGCGAACCCGGACGAACGGGAAGTCGACTCGTCCAAGGCGAACAAGGAACTCGCCCGCTACGCGCTGACCCACGAGTCCACCGTCGCCCAGCACGCACAGATCATCGTCGAGCACTTCCGGGCGCACACCGCCGGGCGGCTCGGCGGCCGGGCCAAGGCCATGGTCGTCACCTCCTCCCGGCTGAGCGCCGTGCAGATGTCCCGGGCAATCAAGCGGTACCTCGACGACCGTGACTACCCGGACCCGGGCGTCCTGGTCGCCTTCTCCGGCACCCTCACCTACGAAGGCGCGGAAGTCACCGAGTCGAAGGAGAACGGCGGCCTGCCGGAGACCGCCCTACCGAAGGCGTTCGCCTACACCCGGGCCGACGACAAGACCGCCCGGGCTGGCACCGCCGCCGGCCAGCGCGAATACCGCATTCTGGTCGTCGCGGAGAAGTATCAGACCGGCTTCGACCAGCCGCTGCTCACCACGATGTACGTCAACAAGAAGCTTCATGGTGTCTCCGCTGTGCAGACGCTGTCCCGGCTCAATCGCACCGCCGACCGCAAGAGCCAGGGCGACCTGGCGGTGCTGGACTTCGTCAACGACGCCGAGGAGATAAAGGAGGCGTTCCGGCCGTACTTCGAAGAGGCCGAGACCCTTCCCTCGGACCCCAACCTGCTCTACACCGCGCAGAGCCGGGTGATGTCCGCGCAGCTGCTGGTCGAGGCGGAGATGCAGGAGTTCGTCGAGGCGTACCTGGCGGCCGAGGAGCAGGCCGCCGGCAACGCGGCGAAGTGGGAGAAGCTGCACGCCGAGCTCTACCGGCACCTCCAGCCCGCCGTCGACCGCTTCGATGAACTGATCAACCGCGAGGACGAGTCCGACTGGGAGGCCGCTGAGACCTTCCGCGCCGACCTCACCGACTACGTCCGCAAGTACGGCTTCCTCGCTCAGATCGTCCCCTACACCGACTCGGAGCTGGAACGGCTCTACCTCTATGGCCGGCATCTGCTCAACCGGTTGGGCCGGCGGGGCGACGGGGGCGTCGACGTCGGCGAGGTCGACCTCAGTCACCTGCGGGTGGAGAAGACCGGCGAGCACGACGTCAGCCTCAACCCGGAGGGCGCCGCCGAGATGAAGGGCTTCGGCGACGGCTCCGGCGCGGCGAAGGAGCCGGAGAAATCCCTGCTCTCTGAGCTGGTCGACCGGTTCAACGAGCGGTTCGGCACCAGCTTCACCGACGACGATGTGGTCAAGCCGTTGAACGAGGCGATGGCCGACCCGAAGGTCCGCCAGGCCGCCGTCGCCAACGACGAGGAGAACTTCGGCCACGTCTTCGGGCCGGTCTTCGAGGAAAAGATGATGGACCACTTCGAGACCGCCGCCGACCTCGGTCGCCGCTACTTCGGTCCGGAGCCCGACTTCCGCAGCTCGCTCAACCGCAGCGCCCGCAGCGCCGCCTGGCGGCTGATCCGCCGGCAGGAGGGTGTCATCGACGACGAGGCCGCCTGACCGGCCGATGCCGCCGCGGCGCCAACGTGACGCGCCGCGGCGGCAAGTCTGGACGATGGTCGGTTCGACCGCAACACTGACCATCTGGCTGGGACAGTCGCAGGGGTGGGGGCAACGGTGCGGGCAGAGCCGATCGCCGGTCGATACGAGCGGGTTGAGGAGATCGGCTCCGGCGGCATGGGGCAGGTCTGGCGCGGCTACGACAGCGTCCTCGACCGCGAGGTCGCCATCAAACTCATCCGCGTCGACGCCATCCAAACCCCGCAGCAGGCGGAAGAGTTCGCCAAGCGATTCCGCCGCGAGGCCCGCGTCACCGCACGCATCCAACACCACGGCGTGCCCCAGGTGTACGACGCGGTCCTCGACCACTCCTACGACCGGCTCTACCTGGTGATGGAGTTCGTCCGCGGCACTGCCCTGCGGGCCTTCATCGACCCGCAGCAGCCGCTGCCGGTCACCTGGGCCGCCGCGATCGCTGCGCAGATCTGCACCGTCCTCTCCCACGCTCACGCCATCCCCGTCGTGCACCGCGACCTCAAACCCGACAACGTCCTGGTCACCGCGGAGGGAGCGATCAAGCTCCTCGACTTCGGCATCGCCGCCATCTTGCGCACCGACGTCACCCGTCTCACGGCGACCGGCAGCGCCCTCGGCACCCACCACTACATGCCGCCCGAGCAGATCCAGAATGCGCAGGTCACTCCGCAGAGCGACCTGTACGCCCTCGGCGGCGTCCTGCACGAACTCCTCTCCGGGCGACGGGTCTTCGGCGGTGGCAGTGGCTTCGAAGTATGGCGCCAGCATGTCACCGAGCCGCCGACACCTCTGCGGACGCTCCGCCCCGACGTGCCCGCAGCGATCGAGGAGCTGGTGCTCGAGCTGCTGGCCAAATCCCCCGAGGACCGGCCCGCAGACGCCTACGACGTCTACGAGCGGCTGGTGCCCTTCCTGCCCCTGCCCGGATCGGCACCGCCCGCCTCCGAGCCCGCGCGCAGCACCATGCCGGACCCGACGCTCGTATACCGCCGACCTAACGCACCGCGTCGCCGGCCCGAGCCGACGCCCGCGGTCCCAACGCAGCAGAATGAGACGTCGACCGTCGGCCCGGCGGCGATCCTGGAGACCGGGCTTCGGGACGCGATCAAGGTCGCCGTGTCGCAATCCGACGAGCTGCTGGACGACGAACGCTTCGCTCAGGCCGCAGAGGTACTCGAGGCAGTGATCACTCCCGCCAGCGCCGCACTCGGCGCCGAGAGTCCCCGCGTGCTGGGACTGCGTTCACGGCGAGCCGCCATTCTCATCATTGGCGGGGACTTCCGGCGCGCGCTGCCGGAGTTCGACGCCCTCGCCGCCGCGTACGCCCGCACCGCCGGCCCCACCAGCGAGGACGCATTGGGATGCCTCCGGCAGGCAGCCCACTGCCGAGCGGAACTCGGCCAGGCCACCACAGCCCTACGTCAGTTCCGGCAGGTACTGACGCACGTACGCGCCGCCTCCGGCGACGTCTCCCCCACGGCCCTCGACCTACGCCGCAACATCGGCATACTGCTGATCTCCGAAGACAAGGCCACCGAAGCCACGGACGAGCTGCAACCGCTGCACGACGATCTTTGCGTCGTCTACGGCCCAGATCATGAGCTGACCCGGGAAGTCGCCGACCTGCTTGCCCGGCTCCGACTCGCCGCCGGCGAATAGTTCCGCCACCGCCACCGCCACCCGCCTACCGCCGTCGGCTCAGGTCTCCCCCGCGTGTTGCCCGGGGTTGCTCTCGACATCGCTGATCTTTATGCTCCGTGAGCGTCAAGAGTGGTCAGCGTCAAGCCTCCCGGCTTGCTGACCCGGCAACCGCGCCACCCGCGCACGGTGCCCCCGGGAGAAGACCAGGCCGACCGCGAACTGCGGCCCGGCAAGAGCGGGTGCCTCGGGGCACCGGAAGGCGAGTTCACCGTGCCATTCGAAGAACTGGACCTGGCCGCTTTCGCGGTCTGCCTGACCTGCGGAGGCCTCCGCGATGGCGCCCCACGTGAGCAGCGGTGCCGCTGCCAGCCGCGTACGCCGGAGTGGGAGCAGCAGTGGCAGAGGCAGGACATCGCCAGTGACCTCGACCTGTGTGTGTTGTGCGTCCGGGACACGGTGACCACCCGAACCCGGTGGTCGTGGCTGGCCTGCGAAACCTGCCGACACGTCTCGCAGGTCGTCGGCGAACGGTACGGCCACCGCGCCGCACTGCCGCTGGGCCGGCACTCGATCATGAACGGCGACGTGGTCCAGCCGCAGACGGCCACGACCACCGAGGTCGCCGCCTCGCTGATGGCTGCCGGACGGCGGTACAACGAGGTGCGCGAGTGGCAGCAGGTGGAGTTCGACTGGCTCGCCGAGCCACTACGCCCAGTCGGCCCAAGCGTGCCGCTGGCCGAGTGGCAGCGGCGGTGGCCGCCCTCGCTCGGAGCGAGCGTCGACGCTTTCGACCGCTACGGCGTTCAGCAGCCTCCGGCAAGCCCAATCCCAATTCCTGTCCACCGCTCGTTGATCGCCAGTCCGGCCGGCTGCTGTTGGTGGTGGTGCCCGGCATTGCCAACGGCAGCCGCGCTGGCCCTCCCTCATTGACGGTCCGGTGACGACGGGCAGCTCGAATGCCGCGCGGTTCGTTAACATTCGTCCATGGCGGACAAACGGAGAGGACAGCGACGTCGGCGCATGGTGGTCGACGCATGACCATCGTTAGCCTCGGCCCTTCGTTAAGGGCCGTTGCGCCAGACCGCGTCGGCGAGGAAATCGCGGGCCACGACAGCGTCTTCGCCGGCCGCGACGAGCCACCCGGTCACGTAACGGGAGTAGATGTCGATGACCACGTAGCAGCGATACCGGATGCCTTTGACCGGTCCTTTCAACGCGGTGATGTCCCACGACCACACCTGCGACGGGCCGGTCGCGACCAGCTCGGGACGCACCCGCGGCGGGTGGGTGGCCTGCCGGCGTCGTTCGCGGACCTGCCCGGCCGTGCGGGCGATGCGATACATCGTCGACAGGGAGCACCAGTACCGGCCCTCGTCGAGTTCCCGAGCCCAGACCTGCGGAATCGCCAAATCGGCATACGCCGCACTGTTGAGCACCTCGAGGATGCGGACCCGTTCGGTGTCCGACAGCGCCGACGGCGGCGGGGTCCGCGGCAGCCACGGCCCGTGCACCGGCCCCAGCCCGCTGCGGCGGCGGTAGTGGGTCGCGCGGGAGGTCCCCGTCAACTCGCAGCCGCGTTGCACCCCTATCCCCGCCGAACGCAGGTCGGTCAACGCCATGGTCAGGATCTACTCGGCGGCGGATCGTTGTCCGCGCTCTCGGAGAGTTCTTCCAAGAGCGCGTGTGCTGATCCGAAAATGAACCCTGGGTGGGCAGGCGTCGGCATCCCGGCGGAGCCGGGATGGATCATGCTGGGAGTCGGTCAGGCAGCGGGTAGCAGGGTGACGGTGTAGCCGAGGGCTTCGAGTTGTCGGACGTGGTTGCGTTTGCGGCGTTCGGGGTTGACGCGGGTGTCGTAGAAGTCTGATCCGAGGTCGGTGAACCGGGTCGTCGGGCCGGTCAGCAGGTGCCAGACGATGGTCAGGATGGATCGGCCGACGGCGACGATGGCGCGGCGGTTACCGCGGCGTCTGGCGATGCGTCGGTAGCGTTCGCCGAGGAATGTGTCGGTCTTGCCCGCGGCGACGGCGGCCTCGCCCAGGACTCGGGCCAGGTAGGGATTGCCGTGGCCGGTGAAGCCGGTGCCCTTGCTCTTACCGGCGGATTCCTTGACCCGGGGGCGAACCGCGCCCACGAGGCGAGGTGAGCGGGGGTCGGGAACCTGCTCATGTCGACGCCGACTTCGGCGATGATCACGTGGGCGGTGGCCGGGCCGACGCCGGGGATCTCGTCCAGACGCCGCCCGGCATCGGCGAAAGGGGCGATGTGTTGTTCGATGCGCCGGTCCACGTCGGCGATGTCCGCGGTGATCGCGTCGACGCGGGCCAGCATCTTGGCCAGCAGGAACCCGTGGTGGTCGGTGAAACGCCCGACGAACGCCTCTTCCAGCTGTGTGATCTTCGTGCGTAGGCGGCTGCGGGCCATCTGCGCCAGGATCTTTGGGTCTCGCTGTCCGGCGATCAGCGCGGCCATCATGTCGCGGCCGGAGAGCCCGAAGATGTCGCTGGCCACCACGCTCAGCTTGATCTGTGCGTCTTCCAGCAGCTTCTCGACCCGGCTGCGTTCCGCGGTACGCGCGCCGATGAGGTCGACCCGGTACCGGGTCAGGTCCCGCAACTCACGGATCGGCGCCGGAGGCACGAAACTCGGCCGGATCATCTGCCGTTCGGCGACCTTGCACAGCCAGACCGCGTCCAGCCGATCCGTCTTGGGACGCCCGGGTAGATGCTTGACATCTCTGGCGTTGACCAGCCACGGGTCGAACCCGGCCGCTTCGAGTAGATAGAACGCGGGCTTCCAGTAGTCCGAGGTCGCTTCCATGACGACTCTGGTGACCCCCAGCGTCCGGAGCCGGTCGGCCATCGTCAGCAACGACCGCGTCATCGTGGAGTAGGTAGACACCTCCTGCCGGCGGCGGCCGGCCGGCCCCTGACCGGGCACCCGCACGCAACACACCAACTCCGCCTTGCCGATATCAAGCGCCGCGACCCGCTCGATGATCTCCTCGTTGTCCTGACTCGACTCCAACACCTGCTCGCTCCTCCCACCCGACGTCCAGGGTGGTCGCCCGCAGGAGCTGCTGGAGACGAAAGCGAAGCTGATCCGCGTGCTCGAAGCAACATTGAAGGGCCCATGGCGCAGCTCCCCACACCCGACTTTTCCACGGCCTCAAAGACCAAGCGCACACGGCGTCGGCGGGCGACCACCACCATTTTCAGCCCGGAACGGGCCCGCCCACAGGGCAGCGAAGAACTTTTCCCATGATGTCCAACGCCATCCGGGTCTTCTTCAGATCAGCCTGCAGCTTCTCGTTCTGCCGGCGCAGCTTCTCCAACTCGATCTGCTCAGCCGTCTTCCGAGCCGGCCGCCGCGATCCCGAGGATGAATCGCCGTCGCTGTCGCCGCCGGTCAGAGCCCCGGCGTCGCGGGCTCTCGCCCACTCGATCAGATGCGACGAATACAACCCTTCCCGCCGCAACACCGCCACTTTCTCCCCATGCGGGGCATTCTCATATTCGGCAAGGAACCGCAGCTTGAACTCCGGACTGAACGCCCGCCGCGACGGCCGCGGCGCCGGATCAGACCCACCCGGCACGGGCTGGTCCGCAGAAGATGTCGACACATACACCAGGATCTCCGATCCCGCCCTCGGTCAGCACCCCGCACTCACACGCGGTGTCTCACACCATCCTGACCAAGAGGGCCGGAACCCGGCGAACGCCGACCTCGGAGGCAGCCACGGGTCAGGCCGGGTCGATGACTTCACTGCTCAAGCCTGCCTCGCTCTTGCCAACGCTCAATGCAACAGTGCCCCTGCAACTGCTTTGCGCTCCGCAAGGCGGCCAGGTATCTGACCGCGGCCTACGACAAGGCCCTGGCGCCCGTGGGTCTTCGCGCGACGCAGTTGACGATTTTGCAGAAACTTGGCATCCATGGCGAAATGACGATCACTAAGCTTGCCGAGGTGATCGTCATGGACCGCACGACGCTGGCCTCGAATGTCAAGCCGCTTGCGCGGGACGGCCTGGTGACCGTCGAGCCCTCGGCGACCGACCGCCGCGCGCGGATCGTCGCCATCACGCCGGACGGCCTGTCCCGACTGGAGGCGGCGCTGCCCCTGTGGCAGGCGGCGCAGGCCCGGTTCGAGAACACTGTGAGTCTGTTGGTGGCCCGGGAGGGTCAGACCGGCAGGCTGGTGCCGGCTGCATGAGGTGACTCTCGAGAACACTGGCCACCGGCAGGTGTGCCTTGCGTTGGACCCGTCCCTCGAGCAGCCGACACCGGCCTGACCCACTCGTCTTGGCTTGATCAGGAGCTTGTCCGCCCGCAGGCGTGACTCCTCACAGTGCTGCCGCGACAGGTGACCTCTCCCAGGTCGGCGTCGACCGCGCTCGCCCTCGGGAAGGACAACCGGATGGTAATGCTGGCAGAGCACTACGACTTCGTCATCGGTGGTGACCCCGACCGCGACACGATCGACCTGGCCATCCTCGACACGGTCACCGGCGGGGTCCGTGGCCACCTCGCCGACCGAGCGGATGGACTCGGCTATCTGCGGCTCTTGGCCTGGGCCCGCGAACACGCGCCCGGCCGTCGGGTCTGGGCGCTGGAGGGCACTGGCAGCTTCGCCGCCGGACTGGTCATGGTCTTGGCCGAGGCAGGCGAAGACATCGTGGAGATCACCGGTGAAAGCGATCCCGCGGCGCGAAGAACGACCGTATCGACGCAGTCCAGGCCGTTCGAACCGCATTGGCCCAGGAAGACCAAGCCGCGCCCCGTGAACGGGGCCTGCGTGAAGCGCTGCGTCAGATTCTCGTTCCCCCGGCAGGCGGTCCTGGTCAGCCGAACCAAAGCGATCAACGAACTCAAGAGTCTGATCGTGGTCGCGCCCGAGCATCTACGCGCACAGTTGCGAGGGCTTCGATTGATCAAGCAACTGGACCGCGTCGAACAGCTCCGCAGCCCCGCTGGCCCGAGCGTCGAGCACCGGATCACGATTCTGACCCTGCAGTCGATCACCGCCCGGATCCGGTTCCTACTCGCCCAGACCGCCGAGCTTGACCCCGAGTTGCTCGCCCTCGTCAAGAGCCACCCCGCGGGCCCGGTCCTGCTCGCCGAGCCCGGCGTCGGTCCGGTCGTCGCCGCCCAGCTGCTGGTGAGCTGGTCGCACCGCGGCCGGGTCCGCAGCGAGGCCGCGTTCGCCACCCTCGCCGGCGCCGCCCCTCTGGAGGCAAGCAGCGGGCAACGCACCCGCCACCGGCTCAGCCGCGGCGGGGACCGTGACCTCAACCGCGCCCTCCATACGATCGCGATCACCCGCCTACGCTGCCACCAAGAGTCACGCGACTACGAAGCCAACCGCACCGTCCAGGGCAAAACCCACCGCGACGTCCGTCGCAGCCTCAAACGCATTCTTGCCCGCCGGCTCTACCGCCGCATCCAAGCCGCGACCCGCCAGCCGACACCCTCCATCAACCTCGCGCACGGCGCTTGACAAACATAGGAGCGTCCTTTGGAGCCGGTCAGGCTGCCGAACTTCGCGAATCCCTCGAAGCCGTCCTCCACACCGGCTTCGAGCCCTGGGCCGAATAAGTACGAGCGCACCCCTTCCGCAGGCCCATCGGCGAGCTCTCCGTCCGGGTCGTCCTCGTTCCCGGGGCTTCGGGAAGCCCGGGCCGCCCTCGACGCCAGGCAGCCGAACCGCCGGGCACCGCACCCAACGCCAGCTGATCGCCTATCGGGCCGCCTCGCTACTGCCCCAGCTGCCCTTCAACGCCGCCGACCACTATTTGCGGCACGTCGCCAACGTCCATGGACAGAACACCTGATATGTAGGGCGTTGATCCCAGGCCACGGGACGTCGGGCGGCTCGGGCATGGAATCATCCTCTCAAGTCGGAGGACATGTCCAGGATCCTTACTGCACCTCACTGCGGGGTGCGGTCACTTCGTCGACCAGCTCGATGAGATGGCGGTAGGTGCGACCGACCGCCCGCGACATGCCTACCTCGCAGGTCCGATTGCACGATACGTAGGCGACCGACGGCGTTCCGGCCACATCATCAGCTTCCGATGCCGTTGCCGACGCTGTCAGTTCGGGATGGAGAAGACCCCGGTCGCCAGCGAACGCGCAGCAGCTCCAGTCTTCCGACACTCGTACCTTGACCGCGATGACGTTCGCGAGGCGGCTCAACGTGTCGTTGATGGCCAGCCGGGTCGACGAGCAGGTTGGGTGCAACGCGACGGAGTCGAGGCGGCTGGTGACGGCTAGGCGCGGCAGCAGTTGGGCGTGGACGAAGCTGACTGCGTCGATGACGCCGAGCTGGCCATGGCCAGCCGGGTCGGAGAGAAGCTGCGCAAGACCCTCGGTGCAGGACGACGCGTCGCATACGATCGGCAGTTCGCCATTTCGGCTGGCGGCGAGCAGGACCGGCACGACCCTGGCACGCATCTGCTCGTACCCGTCGGTAAACCCCTTCGACTGCCAGGGGGTTGCGCAGCACAATGCGTCGAGCCCAGCGGGAACCACCACCTCGACGCCCGCCTTGCGGCACAACGAAAGGAAGGCACGAGCCGCGCCCTGGGCGCCGTCGGCCGGCCCGAAGATCGATCCGATGCACGCGGCGAAGAATACGGCGCTGGCGTGGAGCGGCGCGGAAGCCGCCGGTCGCCGCTGGCCCCCGCTGGGCAGGTCAGATGTCCACAGTGGGACGGTATCGGCGCCGAGCAGCGCGCGGCCCGCCCGGCTCGCTCGCGTGCTTACGCCGGGCAGCCGGGACGCGAGGGTGAGCGCCGACGCGGCCGCCCGGGTGGCACCGTGCCAGTGGCGTGCCGCCGTCCGCCACGCCCACTGCTCTCCCGGGCCGGTGCGCTGAGCACGCAGCCGCTTGACTACGTCGCCGGTGTTGATGGACACCGGGCATGACGTTTGGCACATCCCGTCCGCGGCGCAGGTGTCGATGCCGGCGTAGCCGTAGTCGCGTTCCAGTTCAGCCGTCAGCGCCGGGTCGGTCGCCCGTGCGGTGTTGATGGCGCGCAACAGAGTGATGCGCTGGCGGGGCGTGGTGGTCAGATCGCGGCTGGGGCACACCGGCTCGCAGTACCCGCATTCCACGCACCGGTCGATCTGCGGGTCGACTGTCGGCGTCACCTTCAGATGCCGCAGGTGGGTCTGCGGATCGTCGCTGATCACCACACCGGGGTTGAGGAGACCGGCTGGGTCGCAGAGCCGCTTGATCTCGCGCATGACCTCGTACAGCGCGTCGCCGTACTGCCGCCGCACGTATGGTGCCATGACCCGTCCGGTGCCGTGCTCGGCCTTGAGGGTGCCGCCCTCGGCGAGGACGAGGTCCACCATCTCCTCGGTGAACCGGGCGTACCGGTCGACCTGGCCACGCTCGGCGAACCGCTCGGTGAGCATGAAGTGGATGTTGCCGTCCCTGGCGTGGCCGAAGATGACGCTGCCCTCGTAGCCGCGCCGGGCCAACAACGCGGTCAGCTCTTCGCAGGTGCGCGACAGGGCCCGCACCGGCACCGCGATGTCCTCCAGCAGCGCCGTCGTTCCCGGCGGCCGGTTCCCCGCGACCGCCGCGTACAGGCCCTTCCGCAGCCGCCACAGCCGACCACGGGCGGCGGCGTCCGATGACACGTCGGCGGGTTTGGCTAGGGCGAGGCCGCCGATGACCGGATCCGCCCGGGCGCGGCGCCGCATCAGCGCCTCGGCGGAGGCCTCCTGGTACTCGACGAGCAGGGCCGCGTGCCGGTCGATCGTCAACGACCGCAGGAGCGGGTCGACGGTCGGATCGGACTGCGCGACGCGCAGCGAGGCCTGGTCGAGCAGTTCGAGGGTCACGGCACCGCTGTCGCGCAGGGCCTCCAGCGCGTCGGTCGCCGCGCGTAGCTCCGGGAAGATCAGCAGCCCGGTCGCGGCGTGCGGCAGCACCGGAACCGTCTCGAAGGTCGCCTCCGCGACGTGGGCGAGGGTGCCTTCGCTGCCGACAATGAGGTGGACCAGAATGTCGATCGCCCGCTCGTAGTCGAGGAGCGCGTTGAGGCCGTACCCCATCGTGTTTTTCATCGAGAACTGCGACTCGATGGTGTGGACGGCGTCCGGATCAGCCTTCACCTGCGCCGCCAGTCGTAGCAGTCCCTCGTGGAGATCCGGCTCCCGGGCGTGCAGGTGCGCGTCGGCGTCGGGCGCGGCCGAGTCGATCACGGCTCCGCTCGGCAGCACAAACACCATCGACTGGATGGTGCGGTACGTGTTGAACTCGGTGCCGCACGACATGCCGCTGGAGTTGTTGGCGATGACGCCGCCGATAGTGCACGCGGTCTCGCTGGCGGGGTCGGGGCCGAGCCGGTACCCCAGCGGTGCGAGCCGGGCGTTTACCTGACGGACGGTGACCCCGGGCTGGACGCGTACCCGGGCACCCCCGTCGATGACGTCAACGCTGCGGAAGTGGCGTCGGGTATCGACTAGGATGCCATCGGTCACGCCCTGACCGGACAGGCTGGTGCCGCCGGACCGGAACGTGAGCGGGACCCCGGCGGCGGCGCTCGCTCGGAATAGAGACGCGACGTCCGCGCTGTCACGCGCCACCACGACCGCCCGCGGGACGAGCGCGTAATGCGACGCGTCCGACCCATAGGCGATCCGGTCGATGTTGCGGTCCTTGACCTCACCTCCCGGGACGGCCGCCCGGAGCGTGTCCAGCAGCGCTTCGGCAGGTGGCTGAGCGGTGTCCGGATGCATAGATGTCATGGCCGCGTCGTTCGTGGCTGAGACGGTGATTCAGGGCACCGCGACAACGGTCTGCCCCTGCCGGCCCAGGCCGGTGATGCCCAGTTCCAAGACGTCACCCGGCTTGAGGTAATCCGGCCTAGGGCGACGCTTGGTGGCGTCCCGGTTTTGATGATGTCGCCTGGGTCGAGTACGAGCCTCGCGGGACCGTCGGAGCTGAAGAACACGGGCTTGATGTCTCCGGCCACCACCTCCGGGACATCGATGATCTCACTGACGCCCAGCTGTGGCTGCCCATGTTCGGCGCCTGGGGTTCTGATAGGTAGCAGCATCACGGGCTTCCTTTGAATGGGTTGTCGTGGCCGACGGTCGCCTACCGCCGAATGACCGGGGACCGGACCTACCCGACGTGCAGCGACGAGGCGATACGCCGGATGGTCGCGAGCGCGCTCAGCCCGGCGAGCCAGCTCGACCGCGGGTTGGTCGGCGACGGACGGTTGACCAGCTCGATCGTCATGGTGCCGGAGTTCGCCTTGACCTTCACCCGGTGGACCGTGAGTGTCGCCGCCGGGTCGGCCACGATGCGCACCTTCACCCGGTCGAGGTCGCCGGCCGCCGTGGCCAGCGTGATGGCCACGTTCATGTTCGACGGAAACCCAGCGATGGCGTCCTGCGCGCTGCCGTCGAAGATAACCATTGCCTCGTGGAGGTGGTCGAGGTCGAGGTCGGAGCCGGCAAGGTACGGCGCCTCGCGCAACGCCAAGGGATGCTTGCGGGTCGTGATGCTCACCTCGACGTCCCCGCCCTCCATCGCCGCAAGGAGCCCGTCCAGCCCGGCGATCGATCCCGACGGCAGGTGCACCCGCCGGCCGGCGGCCACCGCCGCGTGTTCGAGATCGAGGACGAACTGACGGCTCGCCAGCGCTCCAGTGCTCATGAGGATGACGTCGGCCCCGGCGGTGAGTAGCGGCGGGGCGAACTCCCGAGCCGCTTCGACGCCGGCTGCCTCGACAACGAGTCTTGCCCCCATGGCCGGCAGGTCGGACGGCCTGGTGGTGGCCTGGCACCGCCACTGGCGCGCGAACGCCTGTAGCCGGGCCTCCGATCCTGGCCGGCCGGCGACGGCCGCCAGGGTGACGCCGGGAATCGCGCCGGCCGCGAGCCGGCTGGCAATACCGTGGCCGAGCGCCCCAGTGCCGATTACCCCCACGCCCGTCATCGGTTCACCTCAGCGTCACGCAGGAAATTCCGTACGATTTCGTTGAACTTCGCCGATCTTTCGAAATACACCGAGTGACCGGCTCGCGGGACCGTTGAGACGCTGACCCGCAGCGGCCCGCTTGCCAGGATCTCGACGTTGGCGGGAGGGCAGACGACGTCCTCCGCGCCTACGAGCGCGAGCACCGGGCAGCGCACGGCCCGCAGCTCGTCGGGGTCGCGGACGCGCATGGCGTCCAAGGCCGTCCGGGCCGCATCACGGTCCCATTTGCCACTTGAGTGGTCGATGTCGACGAAGAGCCGGTGAAGTTCAGGTTGCTCCCGCGCCATCCGATGGCCGGCCGCCGGATGCACGCCGCGGGCACGCAGCCTGCGGATCATCGGGTCACCGCCGGTCGCGCCGAGCGATGCGAGCCCGGGGTGTCTCAGCGTGCCGGTGCTGCCGGACAGTACCAGTGACGTGAGCCGGTCCGGAGCGCTCAGCGCGAACTCCATCGCCGTCCAGCCACCCATCGACTGCGCGACGATGGCCACCCGCTCGAAGTCGAGGTGGTCGAGCAGCCGGGTCAGGTCATCGGCGAACCGTTGCGGCGACGGCTGGCCGGTGACATCGTCGCGCGACGGAGCGAACCCGCGGTGGCTGAAATTCAGGCAGGTGTAGCGCTGAGCGAAGTAGGGCACCTGTTGCCACCACGACCGGTGGTTGCCGCCGAGCCCGTGGGCGAAGACCACCACGGGCCCGTGGCCGGACAAGGTGTAGTGCAGGGATCCGTCCGCGACGGCCAGCGACGCTCCGTTGACGGACACCGCGGCTGGGTCGGTCACAGTGTGCACCTATTCGCTCTTGGCCATCGGTCACGGGCTACCACACCAGGTCTCCTTCGATCGCGTGCAGCCGGGAGTAGCGCTCGAGCTTCTCGGTGTCGACCGTCACGCCGAGGCCGGGACCGGTGGGTACAGGCAGCATCCCGTCCTTCACCGCGAAGGGCTCCTCGATCACGTCGTCGGCGAGCAGGTAGTACACGCTGTCGACCGCGTACCCGATCTCGGCGGTCGCGGCCGTCAGCTGCAAGTGGCAAGCGGTGGATATGCCCAGCTCTCCTCCACTGTGCAGGTTCATGCCGATGCCGAACGCGTCACACAGGGCGGCGAGCCGGCGCACGGCACCGACACCACCCCACTTGTGCACATCGCCATGGATCACGTCGATCGCGCCGGTGCGGATCGCCGGGGCGAACTCTTCCAGCCGGACGACGCACATGTTTGTGCACAATGGAATTTTGACCGCCTGTCGGACCCGCGCCATGCCTTCCATCCCCGCGCACGGGTCCTCCAGGTACTCCAGGTCGAGCGGGAGCAGCTGGCGGGCGGCCCAGATCGAGTCGGCGACCGACCAGCCCGCGTTCGGGTCCAGTCGCAACCCGATGTCGGGCAGGCGTTCGCGCATGGCCGCCACGACAGCGACATCCTTGCGGGCGTTGGTCGATCCTTTGAGCTTGAGCACGTCGAAGCCGTACTGGTCGCGCAGTTCCGCTGCGGCCTCGGCCAGCGCCTGCGGCGACACCGGTCCGGTGCCGGCCGGCAGCATGCCGGGCGTCACCATCCCGGAGACCCGCACGTGGTCACGCACGGGACCCCCGAGGAGTTCGGTAAGCGATCGCCCGGTGTCCTTGCCGATCAGGTCGAGACAGGCCATCTCGATGCCGGCTATTGCGGCGTAGCCGAGGTAGCCGTAGAAGAAGGGCGTCATCCGCAACCGGGTCCGCAGCTTCTCCAGCTGGTACGGGTTCCAGCCGATGAGAATGTCTCGGTAGCGCTCGATGAGCGCCGCCGTGGGACTGCCGCGGAATGTTTCGCCCCACCCCACGAGGCCGGTGTCGGTCTCGAGGCGCACCACTGTACGAGTCGTGCCGGTGCGGCGGTCGAAGGAGGTGTGCCATGTCGTGGTCAGCGGTATGTTGACCACCTGGACGGTCATGGCCGTGATCCGCATGGCCTCCTACCTCTCCGCGCTCGCGTTGACCGGCACGCTGGTGTCGACTGGCACAACAGGATCCGCGCCGATTCGCTCGCCGGTGGCGGCGAAGACATGCAGCGCGGCGGTGGCGAGGTGCAGATCGACGCGTTGGCCGACGGCCGGCCGGTCGCCGGTGCCGGTACGCAGCACGAGCGCTTGGCCGCCCACGTCGACGGTCACGAAGACGTCCGGATGCAGCGGTTCGACGAGGCTGATAACCCCGGTGAGGCAGCCGCTGCCCGCCGGCACCAGCTGGATGGCCTCTGGCCGCACGCCCAGGGTCACCTCGTGCGGGCCGGTCCATCGGGCGACCGACTCGGGCACGCTGACGGTGTGGGTGGTGCCATCGACGAGGACGCCGGCCTGACCGCCCTCGAGCGTGAGCCTGCCAGAGAGGAAGTTCATCGCCGGCGTACCCATGAACTGCGCGACGAACCGGTTCGCCGGCCGGAAGTAGATGTCGTCCGGCGTACCCAGCTGCTGGAGCTTGCCGTCGGCCATCACAGCGATCCGGTCGGCCATCGTCATGGCCTCGGCCTGATCGTGGGTGACGTAGATGAACGTCTGCTTCAGCTCGCCGTGCAGGCGCTTGAGCTCCGAGCGCATGCTCACGCGCAGCTGCGCGTCGAGGTTGCTCAGCGGCTCGTCGAGCAGGAACACCGACGCGTCGCGCACCACCGCCCGACCGAGCGCGACGCGCTGGCGCTGACCGCCGGACAGCTGCCGTGGCCGCCGGTCGAGCAGGTCGCCGATCCCGAGCATCTCCGACGCCTTCGCCACCCGCGACTCGATTTCCGCGCGTGGCAGCCGCATGTTTTCCAGCGGGAACGCGAGGTTGCGACGCACCGACATGTGCGGGTAGAGGGCGTAGCTCTGGAACACCATCGCCACGTCGCGCTGGTCGGGCGATTGCCGGGTCACGTCCTTGCCGTCGAACATGATCCGGCCCGCGGTGGGCTTCTCCAGGCCGCTGACGATGCGCAGCGTGGAACTCTTGCCGCAACCAGACGGCCCGACCATCGCGAGGAACTCGCAGTCACTGATGTCGATGCTTACGTCGTCGACCGCGGTGGTGGTGCCGAACCTCTTGACCAGGGACTCGATCTTTACTCTTGCCATTTTTCCGGCTCCTTGCCCTAGTTCCCGGTCCGCGCGGCGGCCACCGCGTTGAAGAACCTTGGTCGGAACTTTTCGATGAGATCGTTGCTCCGCGTGGGATGGACGCGGTTGGTGAGCAGGACGACGACTAGGTCCTCGGCCGGCACCAGGCACATGGCCGTGCCGGTGGTGCCGGTGTGTCCGAAGGAGTGGCCGCCGATCAGGTCACCGAAGGTCCGTCTGTTCTCCGGTTGCCAGCAGACGCCACGGCTGGCGCCGCGCTCGTCGGGCCAGCCGCTCAGGAACAGCTTGGCCGCCGCGGGGCTGAGCACCCGCGCGTCGCCGTACCGGCCGCCGTTGAGCAGCGTGTGGCCGAACAGCGCCAGATCCTGTGCGGAGGAGAACAGCCCGGCGTGGGCGGAGACGCCGCCCATCAGCTGCGCGGTCTTGTCGTTGACCACGCCCCAGTCGTAGCTACCGCGCCAGTCGACGTACTCGGTCGCCGGGATGCGCGGTCGCAACTCCTCGGGCGGGTTGAACATAGTGTCGGTCATGCCGAGCGGCCCGAACACACGTTCGCGCAGCAGCACGTCAAGCGCCCTGCCGGAGACCCGCTCGACGATCAGCGTCAGCAGGATGAAGTTGATGCTCGAGTAGAGAAACACGCTGCCCGGTACGCCGATCAGGGGCAGCGTCAGGTACGCCGACCGCAGCGTCTCCCAGGACTTGTGCTCGTGGTAGAGCTTCGGGTTCGACGCCACTCCGGAGGTGTGGCTGACCAGGTGCCTGATCCGCACCGCACCCTTGTCCCGCCCCTGAAACTCGGGCACATGATCCACGACGTAGTCGTCCAGCGTCAGCAGCCCGTCCTCGATCATCAGCAACAGTGCCGTGCCGGCGACCGGCTTGGTGACCGACGCGAGGTCGAACACCGCGTCGAGCGGCATCTTGACGCGAGGCTCCGGGCCGTCCTGCTGCCGGCCGGCGGCGTGCTGGTAGACCACGCGGCCGCGATGGGCGGCCACCGCGACTGCACCGGGGTACGTGCCGTCTTTTGCGCCGATGTCGAGCAGGTCGCTGACCCGGGCCAGCCGGCCGGCGTCGAACCCCGGGTGGCCGTCGTCCACGGGAAGTGCGGTCATCCCTTCACCGCCCCGGACGCCACACCGCTGACGATCCAGCGCTGGAACCACAGGGCCAGCAGGAACGGCGGTAGAATTGCGAAGACCCCCGAGGTCGACAACAGACCATAGTCGGCGTTCAGGTCGGTGGCGAAGTTCGAGATGATAACGGGCAAGGTCGCGTTTTCTGGGCCAGAGGTGAACAGCAGTGGATAGAGGAACGAACCCCACGAGGACATGAAGCCGAAGACCGCGGTGGCGACCAGGCACGGCGCGGCGACCGGCAGGAACACCTTCACCATCGCGCGCAGCCAGCTACAGCGGTCGATGCGGGCGGCGTCCTCGATGTCGCGCGGGATGGTGCGGAAGTAGGACGCCAGCAGCCAGATGCTGAACGGCAGCGTCTCCGCGGTCTCGACCAGGACGAGCGACACCAGGTTGTTGAGCAGGCCGAGGTTCTGCATGACTACATAGAGTGGGATCATGATGCCGATCGCGGGTACCATCCGCGACGCGAGATACACCACCATGAGCGTGCCGCTGCCACGGAACTTCAGGCGGGCGAACGAGTACGCCGCCATGGAGCCGATGACGACGTTCACCACGGCCACGCTGACTCCCACGATGACGCTGTTCAAGATCGCACGTGGCATCGCCGCGATCGCATCGGCGCCGACCAGGGCCTGGCTCTCATCGGGCCGGAAGAACGCCCGGTAGTTGTCGGCAGTCGGGTTCTCGGGGATCCAGTGTGGAGGCACGGCCAGCGCCTCGTTCTGGTTCGTGATGCTGAGCAGCACCATCCAGCCGACCGGTGCGAGCAGGTAGACCGCCGCGATCGCCATGAAGATGTAGAGCATGGGTCGGTATCGGGATCTCATTCCACGTCTCCCCGCTTGTACAGGCCGCGGATGTAGAACAGCGCCACCACCAGCGTGATCGCCATAATCACGTACGAGTAGGCGCTGCCGAGACCGAGGTCGAGGTTGACGAACGAGGTCCGGTACGTCAGCCACGACAGCACGGTGGTGGAGTTGCCTGGACCGCCGCCGGTCAGTACGTAGAACAGGTCGAAGGCGCGCAGCGCTCCCATCGTCTGCAGGATCATCACGATGAGGATCGGGCGCAACAGCCACGGCAGCGTGATCTGGTGGAACACGCGCCACCGGCTCGTCCGGTCCACCTGCGCAGCCTCGTACAGCTCGCGGGGAATCGCCTGCAACGCGGCGAGCAGGATGATGGTGGCCAGCGGCACGTGGTTCCAGACGTGGGCCATGACGACCATCACCAGCGACAGATTCGGGTCGATCAGCCAGGACTGATAACTGTCAATGAGGCCGAGTTGCAGGAGCAGCCCGTTGAGCGCCCCGACGTGCGAGTCGAAGATGAGCCGCCACAGCGTGGCGTTGATGATTGGGGGCACGGCCCACGGCACGAGTACCAGGGCACGCAGCACCGCCCGGCCCTTCAGGTCCACGTTGAGCAGCAGGGCCAGTCCGAGGCCGAAGAGAACGATCAGGACGACCGAGGCCACCGTAAACTTGAGCGTTACGCCCAGGGCGGAGACGAACTCCGACGAGCCGATCGCGGTGACATAGTTGTCCAGCCCGACGAACGGGAAGTCGTTGGGACGGCGCAGGCTCTTGGCGTGCAGGCTGATCCAGAAGGACAGCCCGATCGGGTATGCGATCAGCGCTAGCAGGATCAGTATCGCCGGCAGGTTCAGCGCGTACGGGAAGACCCGTTCTCGCCATTCGACGAGCCGGCGCGGGGGGCGCGACGGGGCGCGTCGCTCCCCCCGTGGGGCGGGTGCGGGTGGGTCGTCTTGCAGGATGGCCATGGTTATGCGGTCTTCTTCAGCTGCCGGGCCTTGTCGGCCGACGCGGTCAGGGCCTCCCGCGGGCTCTTCTTGCCCAGCACGGCCTCCTGCATCTGCTGGATGTTGAAGTCCTCCCACTCGGTCGCCCACGGCAGCGCCAGGGACTCGCGCGCCTTGGCGAGGCTCGCCTGCTTGACGAACATGTCCTGGTCGCTCCACTTGGCCGTCTCGGCGGTGATGCCCGGGTCCTTGTCGAGCGCCTGGTACGCGTAGCCGACGCCGTTCTTGAGGTAGTAGCGCTTGGCCACCTCGGGGCTGCTGATGTATTGGAGCAGCGTCCACGCCTGATCGGCGTGCTTGGTATTCGCGGCGATGGAGAACATCTGGGTCCACCCGACCGTCGCGTGTGGACCGCTAGCGGTGAGGCTCGGGAAAAGGGTCTGCGCCCCCGACCCAGCGATCTTCGACTTCTTGGGATCGTTGATCAGCTTGAGGTCGTAACGGGCGCCGGAGGCGAAGGCAACCTTGCCGGCCGCGATCGCCAGCCGGGTCTCGGCGGTGCCCATCTGCACGGACGTCGGGTCCAGGATTTTCTTGTTCCGGGCGGCGTCAACGATCCACTCGAGCAGCTCCAGCGCCACCGGGTCCTTGTCCGGGAACACGGGCTCGCCGTCTTCGTCGAATAGGCTGCCGCCGCTGGCGTACACCGCTGACCACCAATGCAGGCCGCCGCCGGACTTGAGCGGGAAGACCACCGGCTTGTCGAGAATGCCTGCCCGCTTGATCGCCAACGCCTGCTCAGCCACCTCGGCCCAGGTCGCCGGTGGCGTGCCGATGCCGGCCTTCTGCAGCATCGCCTTGTTATAGACGTAGGCGATGTGGTCGCCGTAGTACGGCAGGCCCCACACCTTGCCCTTGTACTCCATGCCGCTATGGTGGAACGGGATGAGACCCTTGGTGAGTTCCTCCCAGCCGGCGAACCTCTCGATGGGCTGCAGGTAACCCGCGTCCGCCCAACCGGCCAAGCCCTGGTCGCGTACGTAGAGCACGTCCGCCGGGTTACCACTGGTGAACCGGGCAATCATCTTCTGCAGGTACTGGTCGGCGGGCTGCCCCACGAACTTGACCTGGATCGCCGGGTTCTTCTGCACGAACTCGTTGACCACGTCCGTTTGAAACGCCGGGTCGTAGTTCCAGCCCTCGAAGTCGAGGGACACCTTGCCGGAAGCTTCGCCGCCGGATCCGCCGCAGGCCTGCAGTAGCGGCAGGGCGGCCACGGACCCGAGGGCCAACGCGCCCTTGGTCAGGAAGGCCCGGCGCCCGATGATGCCGGGATCAGTTCTGGACATGGGTCATCTCCGAATCGTTCGAGGGGCTGGCGGGATCGAAACGCTGGCGTCGAGCACTGCTAGGCGGAAGAGGGTAAGGGGCATAAGGGATAGGGGTGCGGCCATTTGTGGGTTGCGCGGTGCGGGCGCGGACATCAGCCGTGCCTGTGTATGGGGATGTCGCAGGCTCCTGGCGTCAGCCGTCGTTGTCCCGACGCATCTCCCGGAGATCGTTGTAAAGGGTCGCTCGCGACAGTCCAAGGTGCTCTGCCACCTGCGGGACCGACCGCTGCAGCGAAAAGACACCGCGATAGTCCAAGGCCATTAGCAGCTGCAGGCGCTCCGCCCTGGTCAGTCCGGTCAGGGGGCGTCCGAGCATCTTGGTCTCCTCCTGGAGGACCTCGCCGATGACCCGGTCGATGTCGTCTACGAAAGTGACCGGTTGCGGCGTTTGAGCGTCAACATTGACCATCTCCTGGATGGCCTGCGACATCATCCACATCTCAGTGACGTCGACGTTGACACACAGCGCTCCGAAGACATGACCGTCCGCGTCGCGTAGCGGCACGGTAGTTGACTTCAGGATCCGGCCGTTCGGCGCCTTGGTGATGTAGTTGTACTGATCTTCGGCGTCGTCGCCCGCCCGGATGATCGCCAACCCGATCTGGGTGACTGAACCTCCGGGGCTACGGCCGGTGACATCGCCGGTGATCGCCACGATCGAGTGCTCGGGCTGCCGGAAGTCGTGGAGAACGATCTCGCACCTGTTGCCGAGCGCCTTTGACATCGGCTCGAGGAGAGGTCGCAGCGTTTCCAAGTAGTCGTCCGGGGTACGCGGCGACTTCACCGCGGACGGCACGACGCCCGGACGCTGCCGGCTACGCCCGTCCGATCGTGATGAGCCCTCGTGCGGCTGCTCCGTCTGCATGGCAGGCACGCTAACCAACATCAAGTCAAATGGTCAAGCCTTTAGACGACCTGTCTAACCTGGAATCTACAATCCCTGCTTGCCGCCGAACTGCCGGGGGCGGTCGGCATCGAGTTGGACTTGCGAGACGGGTCGTCGGTGACCAGGGCGGTCGACCAGGCGTGGTCGCGGCTCGGCGGCATCGACATGCTGGTGAACAACGCCGGGATCGGCATGCGCACGGTCAACCCGCGCTTCATGACGCACCCGCAGGGCTTCTGGGAGGTGCCGGCCGCCGGCTTCCGTGCGGTGATCGAGACCAACCTGACCGGCTACTTCCTGGTGGCGCGGGAGGTCACGCCGCGGATGCTGGCCGCCGGCGGCGGTCGCATCGTCAACATCTCGGTGAGCCATTCGACCATGCACCGCGCCGGGTGGCGCCGTTGCGTTGAGGGATCGGCGGACGTGTTGAGCCCTTCTCGGTCCGAGGTCAGATCGCCTGGGCGAGTTCGGTGAACGCCGCGGCTACCCGCAGAGCGGGCGGGGCGTCGACGGCGAGTTCGTAGTGTCCGCGTCGGAGGTTCTGCATGAACGCGTGTCCAGCGATGATTACCTGTGCTGTCTTCTCCGTCCGCAGCCCGCGCATCGGTCTCAACCGGTGTTTGAGCTGGCTGTGATCAGCCTCGATCGGATTGTTCGCGTACTGCTCGACGTGGTGCCACGCGGACGGGATCAGCTCATCCAGCACGCCGGGGTAGACCGCGGCGGCGTCGGTTACCACCTCTGCGGGTGTCACCTTCAACGTCGACAGCGCCCGGCGGAAGAACCGCGAGGCGGCGCCAGCGTCCCGACGGGCCGCGACGAGCACGGCGCTGACCTGCCCGTACTGGTCGACCGCCCGGTACACGTAGCGCCATACGCCGTTGACCTAATGAGAGCTACCGGGTCGACCTTCGGGCAGACTCCGCTCCGGTAGCCGCCGGTGGGTGAGCACTCCGTTGACCGGGACGCTTGCAGTCCTATGTCAAGATCGTGCCCCTGCTGGTGGTCGGGAGACCAGAGCGCTGATGGGATGTCGTGCCCGCTGACTCTGGCGTGAGCACTTGTTCATTAGGTTGCTGGTAGTTCTCCCGCAGGCCACCGCGGACATGACGTCCACTATGGATGGGAGCAAGGGATTGCGGTTCGTTGGCGATGACTGGGCCGAGGAGCACCACGACGTCGAGCTGCAGGACCAGACCGGGCGGGTGCTGGGCAGGGCGAAGCTGCCGGAGCGCGCGGCGGGGATCGCCCGGCTGCACGCGATGATCGGCGAGCATGTCGGGGAGGATGACGAGCCGGCGCAGGTGGTGGTCGGCATCGAGACCGACCGCGGCGGTTGGGTGCAGGCGCTGATCGCGGCCGGCTACCAGATCTACGCGGTCAACCCGTTGCAGGTGGCCCGCTACCGCGAGCGCCACAGTGTGTCCGGCGGCAAGAGCGACACCCGCGACGCGCACACCTTGGCCGACATGGTCCGCACCGACCGCCATCAGCTACGCCCGATCGCCGGCGACAGCGTCGAAGCGGAGGCGGTCAAGGTCGTCACCCGGGCGCACACGACGCTGATCTGGGAGCGCACAAGGCACACGCTGCGGCTGCGCCACGCTCTGCGGGAGTTCTTCCCGGCTGCGCTGGCCGCCTTCGACGACTTGACCGCCCCGGATGCGCTGCAGCTGCTCGGCGCCGCACCCGATCCGATTTCAGCGGGCCGGCTGACCAAGGGTCGGATCACCGCGGCGCTCAAGCACGCCCGCCGCCGCAACAACGCTGAGAGGGCCCAGGCGATCCAGGCTGCCCTGCGCGCCGAACAGTTGGGCCAGCCGGCCGTGGTGACCGCCGCCTACGGGGCCACCGTACGCGCTCAGGTGGCCATCCTGAGCACCCTCAACACCGAGATCCAAAGCATGCAGGAGCAGGTCGAGGCGCATTTTGGCAAGCACCCGGACGCTGAGATCTACCTCAGTCAGCCCGGTCTGGGCATCATTCTCGGCGCCCGGGTGCTCGCCGAGTTCGGCGACGACAAGAATCGCTACGCCGATGCGAAGGCACGCAAGAACTACGCCGGGACCAGCCCGATCACCCGCCAATCCGGCAAGAAGAAGACCGTGCTGGCCCGCTACGTGCACAACGATCGGCTCATCGACGCGCTGGGCCGCCAAGCGTTCGCCGCGCCACGCGCCTCCTCCGGCGCCCGCGCCTACTACGACCAGCTGCGCGCCCGCGGCGTCGGCCACCACGCCGCGCTACGCCAGCTCGGTGACCGCCTGGTCGGCATCCTGCACGGCTGCCTCAAGACCGCCGTCACCTATGACGAAACCACCGCATGGGCACACCACCAGCAAGATCTACAAGCCGCTGCTTGACAACAGAAGCTCATGGGATGTCATGACGTACGTCTCATCGACATGTCACCTGTCACCAGGCGAGTGGCGGCAGAATCGGGCGGCGTCGGCCAGCAGCGGCGTGAACCGCTGCATCCAGCGGTAGACCATGACGTGGTCGACCTCCACGCCGCGTTCGACCAGCAACTCCTCAACGTCGCGATAGGACAGGTTGAAGCGCAGATACCAGCGCACCGCGACCACGATCACCTCGGGCGGGAACCGGAAGCCGGCGAACGCGGACGTCGGAGGCAGCCACGGGTCAGGCCGGGTAGATGACTTCACTGCTCAAGCCTGCCTCGATCTTGCCAACGCTCAATGCAACGGTGCCGGTGACCATGCGCTGTCGCTACTGGGGGCGGGTGAGGGGACCTCCGCACCGAGCATGCCGCGAGTCCTCCGCGAATCATGATCGCTCCGCGACACCGAATGAACGGACGCGATTCAGCTTCGAAGGTGACGCGATGGCGCCTTCCTCGCTGATCCGCACAGGACGAAGGAGGAGTTTTGAGTATCACCGCAGACAGGCCGGCCACGACGATCGCCGCAGATCCCTGCACCCTCGTCTCAGCCGAAGTCTTCAACAAGATCACCCGCTACTTCGCTACCAGACAGGAGGTAACCCAGACCTACGCCGAGCGCGCGGTCGGGCAGTTCCTCGTCTTCTTGAAGGCATACGCCGATCGCGTGGGCAGGACCGACTTCGGGATGCTCCTGCCGACCGGCGAGTCCTACCGGGTCGTCCCGACCCGGCCGGTCGACGCTGTCTGGCACGCCGCCCTCCAGATCAGTGAGCCCTACACCGCCGCCTGCAACCAGATCGCGGGCCACTACGTGCACCACCGGCCGATCCTGACCGAAGCCATGCAGGACGGCACCGCCATCACCTACACACTCGCGGCGCTGCACGAAACCGGCTACCGGGTCGACATGGAATTCTGGGGTGGCGAGGCCGAATCCTGCTGTCCGCCGAACCCGCCTCAGCCCGGCAAATAGCAGAGAAGAGAATCGATGCCTAGCCACTGGACCGCTCTGCCGGAAAGTGTCACGACAGGGATCGCCGAACGGGTCGGCGGAGCCGTTGACGTCACCCCGGCTTCCAGTGGCAACCACGCGGAGATCGCCTCGACGGTCACCGGACCAGCCGGAAAAGTCTTCGTCAAAGCGGCCACCGGCGAGTTGAGCGTTCGGTCGCTGCGCTACGAGCTGGCGGCAACCGGGGCCATCGACCGGCACCCGCCCGCAGTCCTGTGGCAGTTCGAGTCCGATGGCTGGCTGGTGGTGGGGACCGAGCATCTCGCCGGTCCCCACCCAGGGTCCCGGCAAAGTCGTCAGGTGATGCCGAGTAGGGCCAGGGGTCGCTTGCTGTCGCGGGCGTGGTGGCGGTTGGCGGCGGCGATGTTCGTG
>NZ_JBSFYQ010000044.1:0-49714 GCF_053599855.1 Micromonospora sp. NPDC005161 | reverse complement strand
ACCAACATCGCCCGCGCCGCCAGACGCGCCAACCGCCGCTCCCACGACCTCATCACCGCCGTGACCAGCAGTAATCCTAGAACGCAATGACCCTGGCCCCAGGGCGGCCGGGATCTCGTCGCCTAACGGATAGCGGGTGAAAATCTCCTGGTAGTTACCGATTCCGACGAACGCCCCCTGGCGGGTGCCGTCCCACTCGAACAGCCCGTAGTAGAAGGCGGTGACGAGCGGTACCACGACGAAGAAGCCGTACAGCGCGAACGCCGGCAGGCAGAAGGTCGTAATCCACCCTGCCGAGACCCGTCCTGCCCGGCGGCGTGTGCGCCGGGCAGGACGGACTGTTAGTTCTTGGGCCGGAACCACTGATCGACCCCTCGTTGGATGTGTGCGGCCGCGTCAGCGGCGTTGCCTCGGCCGAGGACGTAGTTGGAGAGCGCCTCGGAGGCGAGGTCCCAGGCGGTGGGTGTGCCGCCGGAAAAGTACGCGTAGGTGACGTACGGGCTCGGGTTCGCCTGGTATTCCTTGAGCGCCTGGGCCAGGAGTTCGTCCTGCGGCTCGACGCCCGGTACCGGGGAGATCTGACGAAGCTCTGTGGACAGGGCCCGGCCGAACTCCTCGGTCGCCATCCACCGCACGAGGTCCAGAGCCGCGTCCCGGTGGGGCGACTTCGCGGAAACGCCGAACGACCCGTCGACATAGCCGGGCACCAGCGTCTTGTCGACCGCCGCACCGGGCGCAGGCGGGGCGTTGAAGATGCCCAGGGAGAGCTGCGGGTTAGCCTTCTGAAGCCCAGCGAGCTCCCACACACCACCGGGGAACGCGGCGGCCCGGCCGGAGGTGAACAGTGCCAGCGCGTCCGTGTAGCTCACCCCGGACGCCTGCGCCGGCCAGTACTTCTGGGTGCTTTTCCAGGTCTCGAGGGAGTTCACCCAGGGCGCGTCGGTGAACTTCGCCGAGCCGTTGAGCATCTTGGTGAGGTAGTCAGGGCCGCCGTACATCGTGGCACCGAAAATCTCCTGCTCGATCGGCAGCATCCATTTATCGGTCACGGTGTTCGCCAGCGGGGTGACGCCAGCCTTGCTGAGCTTGTCGAAGCCCGCGATCATATCTGCCCACGTGGTGGGGGCGGCGATGCCGTTGTCGGCGAAGATCTTCTTGTTGTAGATCACGTGCAGCGTCTGGAGCGCGAACGGGACGCCGTAGATGCGCCTGTCTTTTTCGCCCCTCGCGCCGTCGAGGATCTGCTTCGGAAAACCGCTCAGCTTGTCGACCGGGCCGTCGAGGGGCACCAGGCTGCCGGCGCCGACCAGCGGCTGGAGCAGCCCGTAGGAGCGAAGCTGCGCGACGTCAGGGCCGCTGGAGTCGGTGAGGCCGGTCTTGAGGATCGTGTCGTACTCGGTGTTCTTGTAGGGGAGGTACTCCACCTTCACGCCCGGGTGAGCCTTCTCGTAAATTTGGAAGATCTTCTTGTACGCCGCGACATCCTCCTGTCGCCAGCCCCAGACCTTTAGGTTGACGGCGTCGCTGCCGCCCCCGCCGCCTGGCGCGCACGCAGTTAGGGCGAAGGCAAGCAGCGCCGCCGCCCCCAACACACCGCGTCTTCTGGGCATCGCATCTCCGATCGTCGTGGCCGCCACCCGCTGGACGTGGCGAACGAGCCGAGGTTAATACTGGTATAGACCGGAGGTCAACGGTTTCGCCGACGTCGCCAGCCATCCGGGGAGTTGGCCCGTACGATGACGGCAAAGTTGTGGGAAGGGGAGCGGTCCGTGCCAAGGACGCGACACGAACCGAGCGACGGGGCGCTTGAGTCTTTGCTGGCGGAGCACACCGGCAGCAAGGGCGAGCACATCAGGGACGTCCTCACCGCCATGGTGCTGAACTCGCGGGACGGTGCGCTGCTCCCATCGGAGCGGGTCCTTGCCGAGCGGTTCGGAGTCGCCCGGATGACCGTCCGGGGCTCCATCGATGCGCTTGAGTCGAAGGGAATGGTCCGGCGGGTGCCCGGGCGTGGGACCTTCGTGCAGCATCCCACGCTGACCCACTCGGAGATCTTCCGCTCGTTCAGCGAGGACATGCGGATGCGCGGCATGACACCGGGGGCCAAGTCGTACCGCGCCCGCACCCGCCCGGCCAGCCGCCTGGTCGCCGCCAACCTCGACATCGCCCCGGGCGACCCGACCCACTACATCGAGCGGATCCGTACGGCGGACGGCATCCCGATGGCGCTGGAGCGGACGAACCTCTCCGCGGCGCGGTTCCCCAGCCTGCTCAAGGTGATGGAGCGCGACGACTCGCTGTACGAGGTTCTGGGCCGCGTCTTCGGGGTGCGGCTCGAATCGGCGCGGCAGACCGTCACCATCGCCCGGCTGACTGACACCGAGGCGAACCGACTCGACGTCGCCGAGGACGCCCCGGCGTTCCTGATCGAGCGCATCTCGGTCGACAACATGGGAAAGGTCGTGGAGTACGGGCGGTCGCTCTACCGCGGCGACCGCTACGCCATCCGGATGCACGTCAGCCCCCCGTCCCAGGGAGGCTGACGCGCGTCCGGCGGCCCTTCAGCCGAGACCGGTGAGGTAGTGCGTCTCGAGTTCGGCTGCGGTCAGGGCACGGTCGTAGATCGCCGCCTCGTCGAGGTCGCCCTGCAGCCGCTGGGCCGTGTCGTCCCCGCGGCCACCGAGCTTGACGCTCGCCGTACCGCTGCCTGGCGACACCGACGTCGCGACGCTGTTGTCCGCGACACCGTCGAGGTACACGGTCAGTCGTGACCCGTCGAAGACGGCGGCGACGTGGTGCCATTCCTTAGCCGTCAGCCGGGTACGGCCGGTCACGAGGCCGGACCCCTTCCCGGCAGCGCCGAGCGACCACGCCTGCAGGACGCCGTCGGTCACCCGCAGGGCGTAACCGTTGATCGCCGGCCCGGCGTAACTCTCGATCACCGCCTGCCCGGGTGCCGGGGCGAGCGTGTCGAGCTTTACCCACGCCTCCAGCGTGAAAGCGCCATGAAGGTCGGCCCGGGGGCTTCGTGGTGCCTCAATGTAGCCGGCGGAGAGGTCCGCCGCCCGGTCACCGGTGATCGCACCCTCGGCGTCCGGATGCGCGCCGGCCAGGTAGGTCCCGTCCTGCCCGCTGGCGGAGCTGTCCGCGGCGGTGCTGGAGACGGCCGCGTCGCCGAGCCTCCAGTAGCCGGCCGGGTCCGCCCCGGTCACGATATTCGGGTAGCTCTGCTCCCCCACCAGGATCGGCAGCGACACCTTCACCGGTGGCGCGCCTTCCTCGTTGAAGGCCACCGTGACCTGGTAGCGCCCTGGCTCCGCGCCAGCCGGGACAGTGACCTCCACCGGCACGCTCGCGACGATGGTCCGGCCACCCGGCTGGGCACGGAACACCTGCGTCGCTGGGTCGGTAGTCCAGCCGTCCGGGCCCGTGGCGGTCACCCGTCCACTGACCTTGTGATCCGCGAACACCTCGAAGGAGACCTGGAACCGCTTCGTCTTGCCTGGCGCGATGAGCGACCCCGGCGGATCGACCGAAACGGTACCGCTGAACACGTCGGAGTAGCGCGGGGCGATCTCGTAGACGCGCGGGGCCGCGCTGCCCGGCGCCCACCGGATCCGCACCGCGCTGGCCGCCAGATCCGCCGCCGGCACCTTGGTGAACCCGTCAGTGAGCGGTCCGAGATTCACCCAGGCGCCATCGACCAAGGCCTGGATCATCCCGTCGGCGGGAGCGGCCGCGTCCTGCACCACGGTCACCGCCGACAGCCGGTGCGGCTTGGCGATCGGGACCGTGATCGCATCGCCGTCCTGCGGCTTGCCGGCCGCGACGTAAGCCGTGTCGTCGCGCCGGTCGCTCAGGTTACCCAGCGCGGACCCTTGGGCGGCAGCCGGTAGGCCCGTGGGGGTCTCGAGATCACCGTACCAACGGTCACCGATGTAGCCGTCGCTCTGAGAGGCCGCGAAGCTGAGGAGATCATCGACCGGGCCGGGACTGATCTGGTGCGACGTCCCGTCGAGGATGCTGCGGGCACGCGCCTGCCCCTGCCGGGCCAGCCAGGCAGCTTCGCCGTCCCCCCGGTCCTGCGCCCGGAGCACGCCCAGGGCCGCCCGACCCGCCTGGCCGGTCGTGCCGACCCGGTCCAGCCAGGGCCCGATCTGCTCGAGTAGCCGAGGGTTGTCGAGTCGCGCCCGGAGTGTGGTCGGGAGTTCCTCCAGACGGCGCAGCTCCCGGTCGAGCTGGTTGAGTTGGGCGTTTACTGTCCGGCCCGCCGAGTAGTCGGCGATGAGCCGGTTGATGAGAGCGGCGAACTGCGGCCGTGCGGTGTTGTCCAGAGCGCTGGCCTTGTTGTTCTCCGCGAAAAGCCGCAGCTCGTCGTACGCGTCGCCGCCGACGATCTGAAGCGTCCGAGTCCAGGAGCGTTCCGCGTCGTAGGCCCCGGGGTTCCAGGCGTAGTCGGCCTGGGTGCCAAGTGGGATCTGCGAGGCCTCCTGGTGCTGGACGAGTTCGTTGAACGAGATGCCGACGACGTCGTCCGCCATGCCGGCGTCACGGTTCACCAGTGGGCCCAGCAGCAGTCGGTTGGGGCTGTAGTCGTTGACCGGGTAGTTGTCCCAGATCATGATCCGGTGCCGCGGCCAGGCGTCCTGAGCGGCCCGGAGGTCGTCCTCCGTGATGCTCGGCGAGACCACTTCCGGGCCTGTCCAGTAGAGGTCGACCTCGGTGCTCACCAACTCGTCGAACCGGTTCTTGTACGGTGTGGGCGTCATGCCCCAGTACTCCGTCGGCACGGCCACCATCCGGCTGGCGCCGGGACGCTTTTCGATGAACTCCCGTTGGACCAGGTTGGTGACCCCGGCCTGGGCGGCCGCGAGCGGCGACGGATCGCCCTCGTAGGCGTCCCGGTCCTCCTGGCACGCAAAGTTGCCGGACACGTCGTCCCAGGCGATGACGTAACTGCGGACCCCGATCTCCGACAACTGCGCCAGGCGTGCCAGCAGCTTGGCCCGGTCGGCCTCGCGCACGTGGCAGATCCCCTGGCCAGGTGCCAGGGGCGCCTCCGGCGAGATCCGGTACACAAAGTCGACATGGCGGGACGTCGCCAGGTCGACGATCTCCTTCAGCCGGCCCAGCTCCGCCTCGTCGTACAGGGAGTCCCAGTGCGATCCGGTACGCAGATCATCCGCCGGTCCGTAGAAGAACTGGTTCATCTTGTGCCGGGCCAGGAACTCGATCTGTGAGCGCCGGTCCTCCTGCGACCACACCGGTCCGTAGAACGACTCCATGCCCCCACGGACCCGGTAACCCGGCCAGTCGCGCACCGCCACGCCGTCTACGGCCACCCGGGAGCCTTTCGACGTGAGCAGCTGACTCAATGACTGAACGGCGTAGAAGGTGCCAGCGCCGTCCACACCCGAGAGGACGATCCGCGGTCGGCCGAGCCGATCGTGCCCGGCCACCAGCACGTACCCCTCACCGGGCAACCCCGCTGGCCCCTCCACCCCGAGAGCATTCAGCGCGGCGGTGCTTGCCGACGTCTCGCTCGGACCGCCGAGGAAGATCACCGGATGCGATTTCGCAGTTTCCGCGCTGCCGACGACCCTGGCGGTGACGCCGCGCGTGTGGAGCACGTCCACAAGAGACGCCTTAGCCGCCGGATCTACGGCCGCACCCGCGACGACATCGACGTTGTCGGACAGGACGACAGAGCCCGGACGCGGCTCCACACGCTGCGGCGCCGGAAGAATACGCGCGACGCCCACCCGATCAGGAACTTGGGCCTCGCCCCTTGCCGGCGGAGGGTTCACCAGGCCAATGACGAGCGCGACCGATCCGACCAATACAAAGGTGCGGCGATAGCCACGAAACGAACGCAACAGAAACATCAAACCTCCACTCAATCTATTTGGGCCAGCTGTGGTTCGGGACGTGTCTCGGCGTTGCGTGCGGTGAGGGAGCCACCGCAAGGACTGACCAACATGACGTCAGCAGGGACGAGGCCGGTCGGCGGCTGCCGCCTCGTCGAGGATGGCGTGCACCTGCCAAGGCCGGCATGCCCGCGCCCCGCCCAACACCGAAGTCAAGTGCCGTCGAGCATCAACCCGGCGTGCCCACCGAGTAGTGTCGCGCGATCTTGTCGGCAGTCAGGGCATGGTCGTAGACGGCAACCTCGTCGAGCAGCCCAGCGAGCCTGGTACCGGCGTCGTCACCACGGGCCCCCAGCTTGAGGCTTCCGGCCCCGTCGGTCGGGTTCACCTTTGTGGCGGCCGAGCCGTCGAGTCGTCCGTCGAGGTAGACCGAGATGGTCGACCCGTCGTAGACCGCGGCAACGTGATGCCACTCGTCCGGTGTGGCGACCGTCTGCCCTTCGACCGACGCCAACTGCCCGGCTACGCCCAACGTGAGGGCGCCTATTTTGCCGCCGGGCAGGACGCGCAACACATAGCCGTTGTAGGCGGGGGCATCGTATTTCTCGACCACGCTGTACTGCCGGCAGACGTCATTGAGATTCACCCATGCCTCGAGGGTGAACGAGCCGCTGACGCTCAGCGAGGGTGAGTCCGGTACGGGGATGTGGCCGTCGGTCAGCTCGGCGGCGGTGTCCGGATCGCCCGTCAACGCGCCTGGGCGGCCCAGTGTCACTGCGTCTGTGTAGGCGCCGGGGTTGCCGGTGCCGGAGGAGTCCTCGGCGCTCGTGCCGGATCGCTCACCCAGCCGCCAGTAGCCGACTGGTTTGTCGGCCAGCACCTGTGCCGCGTAGGAGGACTGGCCGGTGACCGCCGGCTGCTGACGTGGCGACGTGTGCCTGGGTGCCGAGCCTGCCGGAGCCGACGATGAGGTGCTTCGCACGGTAGTCCCATCGGACTGCAGTGCATGGAGCGACTGGCCGGGGTTGCCGAGCACGCCCTTGACGTAGTGGGAGTCGATTTGGCCTGGGGTCAGGGCCTTGTTGTAAATCGCGACCTCGTCCAAGCTGCCGACGAAACGGTCCAACGCGTCGTCTCCACGGGCGCCCAGCTTGAGGCTGCCCTTGCCGTCAGTCGGTGCGTTGGCCATCGGGGTGGACGCTTGCAGCTGCCCGTCGATGTAGGTCCGCAGCGTCGTTCCGTCATACGCTGCCGCGACGTGATGCCATCGCCCCTGCTGGACACTGCGGGGGCTGGACGCACTGGACTGCGCCTGGTCGGCGGCGGTGAGCGCCTGCAGCTTGTTGCCGTTGACCAGTCGCAAACCGTAGCCGTTGCGCGACGGCAGGCAGTCGCTGCCGTCGTACTTCTCGATGATGCCCTGCGGTCCACCCGCGGCGTCCTTGACCCACGACTCCAGCGTGTAGGCACCGGTGATGCTGAGCGAGGCGCTGTCAGGAATCTCAGCATGGCCGTCGTCCAGCCGGACTGCGGTGTCGGCAGAGTCGGCGATCGCCCCTGGCTGGGACCGGCCGACGCTGCCACGGTAGGCACCAGTGTTTCCGTTGCCGGAGGCATCGACCACCGGCTGGCCCGGGGCGTCATCGAGCCGCCAGTAGCCCACCGGCCCGTCCCGTTTCACCAGCGCGGCATAGTCCGTTGGGTCCGGCCGGGCGACCCGGACCGACAGCGAGGAGGTCCGCGCCGTACCACCGGACGGTCGGGTGACCACGTCGATCCGGTAGTTCCCGGGTGCCGCATCAGTGGGGATCCGGACGGAGGTCGCGAGTTCGGACCAGGCCAGTCTCTGGTTGCTGTTCACGCTGAACGGCAGCTTGGAGCCGTTGACCGTCCACCCGGCTGGAGCGCCGACCTCGGCGGTGCCGCTGACCGTGCCCAGCCCGAGCGCCTCGACCTCCAGGTCCAGCGCAAACGTCTCACCCGGCTCCAGCAATGGACGCGGAGTTGTCACCTTCGTGGCCTCCGCGCTCGGCGCGTCGGCCACCTTCGTCGCCCGGTATGTCGCCCGGACCGTGATCGCCGTCGTCGGCCGGTCAAGGTCGACCAGCTCGCGCGCGGCGTCGAATGTCACCGGCCGGCCGTCGACAGTGACGCCGGTCAGCTGGTGACCGCGCGGCGCGCGCAGGTGCAACACCACGTCCGTCAGCGGCGCCCGTCCGGCGGCCGCGCGGGGTGGGTCGACCCGCACGGTCAGCCGGCCGTCCGTCAGCTTTGACGAAGAGGCGAACCCGACGTTGCCGAAGGACGTGGGCAGGTCGGCGATCTCGATCCGCTCGCCGTCCGCGAGCCAGGGCCGCGGCGTAGCCGGCGCCAGGTGCAGCCGGGTCGGCATGCCGTCGGCGTCCAGGTCCTCGCTGACCAGCAGACCGCGCAGCGCCTCCAGGTAGGTGGCGTTGTTCGGCGACAACGGGGGCCAGTACTGCGACCGGTAGTACTCACCGAATTGCGGGCACGGCGAGATCGTGGCGCCCTCGCCGCCGACGAAGGTGTGCGGCGTGAGGTCATGCGCGAGCATCCCGTAGAAGCTCAGGTCGAGGCGATCGGACTCGGCATTGTCGGCCAGGAACCGCATCAGTGAGTAGCCGTATTGCTGGTCGATGCCGCTGGACTTGTATCCAGGCACCGCTGGCCATTGGTTGTGCGGGATGTTCTGGCAGACACCGGGATCGGCGGTCGACAGGTTGAACCTTGTGAGGCCGAGGAACAGCGACCCGTGCTTGTAGAGGTAGTCCCGCAGTCCGGTGGCTGTCGCGCTGCCCGGCTCGAACAGCCCGGTCGCGAGGGCGTACGGCATGATCAGGTTCCAGTAGCTGCCGAGGAAGTTGGTGGTTACCTTGTCGTACGGCTTCGACGACTCGGGGTCCAGCAATGCGATCGGCACGAACATCGAGCCGTCCGGCAACACCGTCTTCGACTTCTCCACCGCGCCCAGCAGCGACGAGCGTAGGCCGGCCGCCTCATCGAGGAACGGCTTCGCCTCGTCGGTACGGCCCAAGAGCCGCAACGCGACACCGACATCGCGCAGACCGCGCCAGACCTCGGACTGGTGGTGCAGGCCGTAGACCGGCTCCGGGATGTCGGAGGCGTAGCGGGTCTTGGCCAGCAGACCGTTCGGGTCCGCGAGGCGTTGCCGCTTGAAGTCGGCGAGCCAGTCGCGGAACATCGGCAGGTTTTCCTGCAGCAACGACCCGTCGTTGCTCTGCAGGTAATACGTCGCCACCGTCTGCAGCTTGATCCCGCGCTCCCAGGACAGGAAGAAGCTACCCTGGCCGCGTCGCAGCATCTCGGTGAGGTTCGCGCGCGCCTTATCCTGGTAGCCAAAGTCGCCGAGCGAGGTGACCGTCGCCGCGATCTCCGGCACGAAGGCGAAGGACTTGTCCAGCGACTCGTAGCCGTTTCCGACGGTCAGATTGAAGCCCATCACCAGGTTGTTCAGAAGCGTGCTGCGCATGGCGTCCGCGGCGTACTTCTCCGGGATCCGGACCTTGGCGCCGGCGTTAAGCTGCGTCGTCCAGTAGTCGCCCGTGCGGGACTTCGCGGCGTCGTACAGCGCGGCCGACGGACGTACGGTGGTGAGCTCGGCCGGCTCGTTCGGCACGACCAGGTACAACTCGGCCTTTCCGCGGCTCAAGTCGGGCGTGAAGCTCAGGTCAGGCGCGGACCAGGTCGCTGCACCGCTGAATGCGACCACGGCCTCTCCATCGAGTGTCAGCCGCCCAGGCTCGGCGACGACGTCTGCGACCTTGTCGCGGCTCAGGTTGAGCCGGAGCCGCGGGTGCGCCTTCGCCGGCCCGTCGACGACAAACCGGAGCATGCTGACTGCCGGGCCGCCCGGGGTGAGCTCGGTGACGAACGACTCGCGTTCGTAGCGAACCCCGGCGGCGTCACGATAGGAGTTGGAGAGAATCGGCAGGTATCCTCCGGTCAGGCGGGGGTCGCCCGACCTCACCTCGGCCTGGCCGTAGCGCTCGGCCCCGCCCGCGCCGACGAAAAAGCGGACGCGCTGAGTCGCCCGCGCGTCCGACCATTGCGACATCAGCTCGCTGCCGTCAGCGACGTGCAGCGAGAAGTCCCGCTCCTCGGCCCACCGACTGGGGTCCGGCGCCGGGTAGGTAAAGGGCAGGTAGTACCAGGGCGAAGCGGCGTCCGTCGTACCACCGTGGTTGGCCGGCACCAGCAGCGGCTTGACGTTGGTCATGGTCGGACCGTCGGGCAGGTCAAGCAACTTCTCGCCCCAGTGGTCGGATCCCTGCTCCAGCGCGCCGTTCACTCGATCGACGTAGCCATCGGGCAAGGTCAGATCACCGCGAGAGCCGGACTGATCGTGAGCCGTTTGCTCGCTGGCTGTCTGCTCACCGACTGCCTGGACGCCGGCGGCCTGGACGTCCTCGGATACCTGCGCCAGCAAGCTGGCCGCCAGAGTCACCACCGTTAGCAGCGACAGCCCCGCTCTCACTGTCGATCTCGTGGCCATTTGATCCACCTTCATGTGGATTACCGCACGGAATACCGGACTAGTCCAGTAACTCTGGGGCATGTTCCACGGCGGTGTCAACACTTTGGCCGGCAGCCGCCTGCGCGAGGATGCGTCGCGGTTGATCGGCGCTTGCGCGAGCCGTCCAGTGTGAGCCGCTCGTTACTGGATGAGCTGGTCCCGTCGGCGTGGCACGACGTCAAGCAGTACACCAATAATCCGATCGAGGCTGCTCACAGCCAGCTGAAACGCCGGTTGAGACCGATGCGCGGTCTACGAACGAATAAGACGGCACAAGTGATCATCCGGCCACACGTTCATGCAGAACCTCCGCCGCGGACATTACGAACTCGCTGCTGACACCCGCCGGCAACACGGGTGTCTGTGGCCTTCGCCGCCCCCGGAGCTGACTCGCGTCCGGTGCGCTACTGCGGGACCGGCGCGCCATCCGGGCCGAACTGCGGCCGCAGCTGCTGGACCGCAGTCGCGTCCACCTCAGCGGCCGGGCAGCGACTCCCCCTCGGGGTTGCGGCGGCCGCATGGGGTGCCCGACCTGGGCCGGGTCGCGGTGGACCCCGCGGTGATACGAGCCGACGGTGGTGAGGCGTGTGGGACCTGGCCGTGCTGCGTGGCCAGGAGGCGCTGTTCGGGCCGGACGCGTCCGACCCGACCGCCTGGCGATTGGTGTCCGGGATGGACGTTGTGGCGCTCCGAGGCTGGGTCAGGTTCGCATTGCGGCGCGGGAGGTGGGCCGAGTGCGGCCGATCAAGACCAGCGGCGGCCTGCCGCAGACGACCGCGCCCCGTCTGCCGGTCCCGGGCGTGGTCCTGCATCTGGACGCCTCGGCCGGGGCGGACGAACCTTCTCCGGACGTCGTCAACGTTTTGCCCGGTTGGCAACTACCCGGGCGGCAGGCCAGGAGTCTCCCCCCGGCGGCGTCGGCCACGCCCCACGAGCACCGCGGCGCGACCGAGGTGCGGTCACCGTTTGCAAGGGACAGAAAAGGGCTGGCGACGACGACCATTGAACCAATAACGTACTCCAGTCGGCAATATAAGTCATTGACTTACGTACTGTATTCGAGTGTAGAGTCACGCCATCGGATCTACGTAAGGAGGTCCACACCTCGGCGGAACCCCGGTGACCGAACAACACGGCACCCACCCGGCAGCCCTCAGGCCCGGCAACGGCCGCAGTCGATCGCCAAAGCCGACGACGATCCGCAGCCGTCGGATGCGACCAAAGAGCTTGGCCTGTAGATCCGGTCCCGCCTGTCCGCACAGGCGAGCGCGAGCGCCAGGTACGAAAGAAGGAGAAGAATGGGCAAAGCACACGATCTGAGCCGCCGGAGTTTCCTCGGGGCGGCCGCGGGAACGGCTACGGCGGCAGCGATTGGCGCCACCGCGAGCCCGGCGATGGCGGGGGGTGGCGTCGCCGAGGGCCAACTCCAGCCCGAGGGCCAGGCGGACGTGGCCGCAGCCGGCCATGGCGGCAAGTCCGTCGCGGCGATCACCTACCGGACGACCCCCAGGCCCGGCTGGGTGCCCGACGACTTCGTGGCGCCGAAGAACGCGCGGCAGCAGTTCCTCACCATCGACGCCATCGACGGGTTTAAGGTCGACGCCGTGCTCTTCGAACCCCGCGACAGGAAGCCGAGCGACACCACGCTGGTGCTCAGGGTCCACGGCAGCGGCGGAAACTACCTGGGATTCGAGATGCCAGGGTTGTCGGCGGCGGGCTATGCCGTACTGGCGATCAACACCCGGCAACACGACGACAACGGCGAGACGGACAACTTCTTCGACATCCGGAAGGACATCGAGGCAGCCTTCTTCACCGCCGTCGATATGGGATACAAGAAGATTGTCCTGAACGGTCGCAGCCTCGGCAACATCCAGGTCCAGTTCTACGCCGCCACGAACTGGGACCCCCGCATCCGCGGGGTCATCCTGCCGTCGATGTTCGCCAAACTGCCGTGGAAGTCGCGTCATCTCCTCACTCAGGACGAGCAGAACTACAACCAGCTCTTCGACGAGTCGATGCGGTTCCTGGCGGCGGGACGAGTTGACGAGATTCTGCCGACCGAGATGCGCGGTGGGGGCGGGAGTCCGAGCCGGACGGGTCCGGTGACCGGGCAGCATTTCCTGTCCTACCGGTGGGAGGCCACCAGCGCCGCGGACGGCACCTACTGGATCAAGCGTATTCCCATCCCCATCCTCATGATGCGTGGCGACCAGGACACCACCATCCGGGACTTCGAGCCCAACTGGCTGCTGGCCGAGGCCAACTCCGAGGGCTCGCTGGTCCCGAGCATCAAGTTCGTGGAGATCCCCGGCGGTAGCCACAGCCTCAACGAGAACCCCAAGGCGGTACTCGAAGCCGAAGTGAGCTGGCTTAAGAGCCTGGGGCTCTGATCGAACCACCCCTGGTTGCTCCGACCGGGGCCGGCCAGTGGACTGCCGTTGTCGAGCCCGGGCATGCCGATCCGTCGCACGGCCGGCGCCTGCCTCGATCGACGGCGGTCCGCTGCTGCCCGACGAATCGGCGCTGACCGCCCTCGGGCCCGGGACGTTCTGACCCGAGCGGGACGCCAGTGGCCCACCAGCCTCAGCGCGTTTCGCTCGCTCGTCACGCGCTGCGGCAAGGCTATCGAGCCGAGACCGATCACTTCGGTCCTCCCCCGGATGGCTTTCGAAGCCGCTTGCGTCTGTGCCGCGTGGTGGGCCATAGTCACCCCATGATCTCTTCACGGAAGGGCGGCGACGCCCAGGCGCGATGAGCGCCCCCGCGCGGCGCAACGACGCCGCGACGCCTGCACAGGCCGTCTACAGCAACAACGTTCGTGACCTGTGGCAGCAGGCCGTCGGGATTCGGCAGGAGTGGCTTGGCCACGCCTTGTCCACAGAACCGGCTGACAAGCCGACCGCCGAACGCTGTTTGACCGCCATTTACGCCAGAATGAAGCGGCCGCAACCCCGATTTGAATGGGTCGAGTCGCCCGACAAGGCACGCTCCCTGATCACCGGATGGCCCACCCTCGACCAACTCTACGAGTGGATCCGCGACCCTCGCCCGCGCGGAACACCACCACTGGCGAGCGATCTCGCAATGGTCACCTCGCAGCTCCGTGGCGCGCTGAGCGCGAGCGTCACTCACACCGACCCGGAGCTGTCACCGATACGCGCGGGCAAGACCAAAGAACCATGGCCCGAACTGGCGCCGCTCCACGCGCTCGACAGCGGCGTTCCGCTCGGTGTCGTGCTGCACCAAGGCGTACGCACGGCACTGCACCGGAGCCTCGCGCACGGGTACTACCTACCCGTCCGTGCCACAATGGCCGGCAGCGGTCCGGTCCCCGTTTGCTGGTACGGCCAGCAGGACGCGTCCTGGGTCGCCTACTACGACACGCTGCATCGGCTTGCTCTTGCCCGGTACGGGCCGGACGAGGCCGAACACCTCAACGCGTGGGCCAACCTGGCCCGCTCCTGCGGCTGGTGGTGGCCGGGCGAGGACGTCTGCGTCGTGGTGGACCGGCCCCAGGAGATCCGAACCGAGCCGGTCTCCGCAATGGTGCACGAGCCGGTCCGACCGCGACCTCGCGGTGTGCGCTACCGCGACGGCTGGCAACCGCTCCTGAAACTGTGACCTGAGCCGACAGCCGGCCGGGTCGGGGCTCCCATCAGGCCCGGCCGGCACCGTCGTCCACCAGCCAGCCGCTTCACCTACGTCTCCGTCCACGGACAGAGCACACGAGACGTCGCGGGCAGGCTAGGAAAAGTCGATTCCCACGTACTTGCTCTCGAGATATTCCTCGATTCCCTGGGTTCCACCCTCTCTACCCAGGCCCGACGCCTTCATACCACCGAACGGCGCGGCCGGGTTGGAGATCACTCCCTGGTTGATACCTACCATTCCCGTTTCAAGCCGCTCAGCCAGCCGGATCGCTCTATTCAGGTCGCGGGTGAAGATGTAGGCAGCAAGGCCATACTCTGTGTCGTTGGCAAGAGCTGTCGCCTGCTCGTCGTCGGAAAAGCTGGTAATCGGAGCGACCGGACCAAAGATCTCCTCCGACAGCAGCCGTGCGTCGACCGGCACATCGATCAGCACCGTCGGCGCGTAGAAGAAGCCCTCACTCTCGAGTCGACAGCCCCCGGTCAGAACCCGGGCTCCCTCCGTCGCCGCGTCCGAGACCAGCCGCTCCACCTTCCGCACCGCGGCCTCGCTGACCATTGGGCCGGCCTGCGTCTCCTCGTCGGTCGCTGATCCGACGAGGAGAGCGCTCATTCGGTCGGCCAGGCGCTGCGAGAACTGCTCGACGACGGCGTCGTGCACGAGGAAGCGGTTCGCCGCGGTACATGCCTGGCCGCCATTGCGCATCTTGGCGAGCAGGGCACCTTCCACCGCAGCGTCCAGGTCGACATCGTCGAAGACGATGAACGGGGCGTTTCCTCCCAGCTCCATGGACACGCGCAGCACGGAGTCCGCCGACTGGGCGATCAGACGCTTGCCGACAGCCGTTGAGCCGGTGAACGTCAACTTGCGCAGACGCTGATCCCGAATGAGCGGCTCGGCGACACCGCCGGCCCGGCTGGTTGTCACGACGTTGACCACGCCGTCGGGCACTCCGGCCTCGACGAGGACCTGCGCCAACGCAAGAGTGGTCAGCGGTGCGAGCTCGGAGGGCTTGACCACAACGGTGCATCCGGCCGCCAACGCGGGCGCGATCTTGCGGGCGCCCATGGCGAGCGGGAAGTTCCACGGCGTGATGGCGAGAACCGGCCCGACCGGCTGTCGTATGGTGAGAATCCGACTGCCGCCCGTGGGCGACTGCGCATATCCGCCACCGACACGCACGGCCTCCTCGGAGAACCACCGGAAGAACTCGGCGCCGTAGCCGACTTCGCCCCGGGCCTCGGAGATGGTCTTTCCCATCTCAAGTGCCATGAGCATGGCGAAGTCGTCGGCCCGTTTATGGAGCAGGTCGTGCACCCGGCCAAGAATCTCCCCCCGGTTCCGTGGTGGAACGGCGGCCCAGCGGTCCTGCGCTCGCGACGCCGCGGCCAGGGCATCCATGCCATGGTCCGGACCGGCGTCGGTCACTGCGGCGAGCGGTTGGCCCGTGGACGGATTCCGCACATCAAACGTGGCGTCCGTGCTCACCCACTGGCCGTCGATGAACGACCCGGTGGGCACGGAGGACAGAAGGCGGCGCATCGCCTCCGCGGTACCGTCCACTAAGTGCTGGGCCCCGCCGCTCTCAACCACGCTCGGCATGGAACTTCATGAAGTGGTTGACGGCAGCCTGGGCCACCTCGAGGTCCTCCCCCGCGGTTCCGGAGCTGATGCCGATGCCGCCGACCACCTGGTCGTCGACGACGACGGGGAGTCCACCGCCGATCACGGAGAAACGACCGCCGTTGGTGTTGTGGATGCCGAAGGTCGGCTCCCCGGGCACACAGAGCTGGTTGTAGATGTGCGTCCCCTTGCGAGCGGTGGCACCGGTGAAGGCCTTGTCGATCGCGGTGGCGATGCTGCTCACCTTGGCGCCGTCCATCTGCTCGAACATGATCAGGTGCCCGCTCTCATCGGTCACCGCGATGCTCATCGGGATGCCCAGGCCGACGGCGGCCTGACGCGCGCCCTCCACGAGTACGGCGGCGTCGTCTCGTCCGAGCCTGATGACGGTCAGCATCAGAGTTCCTCCACTATCTCTAGGTCGGTCGTCGCGAGAAAGGCACGCAGGTCGTCGAGGTCCTCTCCGGTCACCGGCGAGTACGGCGGGTATGGGGCACCGGCTGGCACGCCCAGAAGATCCAGCGACGCCTTCATCGTTGGTGTCAGGCCGTATCGCATCCACTTCGTCGGATATAGCGAGAACTGCCGTTGCAGCCGTACCGCCTCGGCAACGTCGCCCTTGAGGAACGACTGCAGGATCAGCGATGCGATCTTCGCGACGGGCGGTGGCAGCGTCACACCGGATCCGCCGAGCTGGAGGCTGATCAGCATCATCTGCACGGTGGTGAAGTAGTGCGCCAGGCCGGCCTGGTCGATTTCTTCGATCAGCCGCGACACCCTTGAGAGATCGCGCGAACTCTCCTTGACGAACTGAATGCTGTCCCGGCTCGCCAGTGCAATGGTCGCTTCGGGGGACACGGTGGCTCCGGCCCCGGCGTTGAGGTAGAGCATGAGCGGCAGCGATGTTTCGCCGGCCACGGCGTCGACGTAACGCTCCAGATCCCGGGGTGAAGGCTCGCCACCGAAGGGCCGAAGCGGCGCCAGCAGCTGCACGGCGCTCGCGCCCAGCTCCTCTGCGAAGTGAGCGAGGTCGATGCTGACTTTGAACGACGGGTGGGAGACGCCGACCACGACCGGCCGGCGCCCATCGACGAACTCGATCGTTCTTCGGATCAGCTCCCGCCGCTGCGGGAGGTCGAGGTACTGGTACTCCTGCGCCTCGACGCCCGCTGCGATCACCATGGCAGCGTCACAGTCCTTCACCACGTAGTCGACACCGTGCTTCAGCGCGTCGTAGTCCACGGTCAGCTCTGCGGTGAACGGGGTCAGCGGGGGAACCACGAGACCGGGGATGGTCATGACGGTGCTTGTCATACGAGCGAACGCCTCCGCTTCAGCTGGTCGACCTGGAAGCCCGCGACGGTCTTGTACCGCTCCGTGATCGCACGCAGTTCCTCGTCGGAGACGATGTCGCTCAGGCGCTCGAACGGCTTGTCGCCGCTGCGCTCGTGCACCTCGCGCAGGATGGCGTCCGGCGGGTTGGCCCGGTTCATGCGGACGACCTTGCCCGTCGCCTCGACACGCGTGACGTCGTACTCGTGGAGTGCCTCGTCGGTCACGCCATGGCGCTTGAAGCTGCCGGCGAGGAACCGTGCGTCGAGGATCGCCTGGCCTGCGCCGTTCGAGCCTCGCGGGTACATCGGGTGGGCGGCGTCACCCAGCAACGTCGCGCGACCGAAGGTCCACGTGGGAAGTGGGTCGCGGTCCACCATGGGGTAGATGAGGATCGGGTCGGTCTTCTGGAGCATGCCAGGCACGTCGAGGAAGTCGAAGTGCCAGTCCTTGAAGACCGGGAAGAAGTCCTCGAGCCTGCCCTTGGCGTTCCAGTCGTACAAGTCGGGTCGAGGCCGCTCCAGGGTCGCGACGAAGTTCATCAGCTGGTTGCCCTGGCCATCGATGTTGTTCCTGATCGGGTACACCATGAGCTTGCCGACGCTCATCCAGCCCATGCGGACGGTGTTGGCTCCGCTCAGGAAGGGTGGCATGGGGGTCGCGCCCCGCCAGATGGTGAGGCCGGAGTAGAGCGGATCGCCCTCGTCCGGATAGAACTGCTTGCGCAGCGCGGACTTGATGCCGTCGGCCCCGACAAGGACGGAGGCGCGGACAGAGGGAAGGTCCTCGCCGTTCGGCCCGACGAAGTGGGCGGTGACCATGTCGTCACCGAGGTCGACGTGGGTGAGTCGGTGACCGGTGACGACGCTGTCCTCGCCGAGCCGCTCGCGCACGGCTTTCAGGAACACCATCTGCATGTCACCGCGGTGTAGAGAGAACTGCGGCCACGGGTAGCCGGCCGCTTCACCTGCGGGCTCGGTGAAGATGTGCTGGCCGAACCGGTTGTAGTAAGACGCGTCCTTGGTGCGGATACCGACTTCGTCGAGCGCCGGCACCAGGCCGAGTTCGTCGAGTTCACGAACGGCGTGCGGAAGCAGGTTGATACCGACACCCACGGCCGTCAGCTCGGGCACCGCGTCGTACACACGGCACCGTATGCCGATCTCTTTGAGGCTGAGGGCGAGGATCAGGCCGCCCGCTCCTGCACCGACGATCAGAACCTCGGTGTCTTTCGTTGCATGGGTCATCCAGCGCTCCTATGGAGGAAATCACTGACCTTTATACGTTACCTAGATTAACTATCTGGGTGTGGAGGGTCAAGGGGTGCGGAGCGGCGAGATGGGTGTGCGGCACCGGTCGGCGAAACGGAAGCGTCTGCCTCTGGCCCGCTACGCCGTGAAGGACGGCTGGCCACAGCGTCGAGCCGGGCAGCGGTTCCACGTCAGCCCGAACACGGCGAAGAGGTGGGCCGAGCTTCCGCGCGTGGCAACGTTTCGACAGCGGCGGCTGGCGCGTTCGCGGGCGTCAGCAGGGCAGGGGCGATCGCGCCGGCACCGCTGGAACGGGGCCTACGCCAAGCCGTTTCCCTCGCAGACCCCCCGAGCGCCGCCATGCCCGCACGGCTACACGCTTACGACACCAGGCTCACGCCGCACTCGGCGCTCGACCAGCCGCCAGCCACTCCCCAAGGTCTCAGGCCGGAACACTCATCTCGCGGCCGCCTCTCGCTGTGCGTGGATGGCCGACTGGACGAGGCTCCTGATGGACTCCAAGTCGTCGCCGTTGAGCGGCACGCCGACGTAGAACGCCATGACGGTCAGGGCAGCTGCGCGGTCTTCCTCCGTCAAGTGCGACTGGAAGTAGGCCACGTCGCGCCGGACGCCGTCGGACACCGTCGTGAGGCACCGGCGACCGTGCGCAGTCGCCTCCACCAGGATGACCCGGCGGTCCACTTCCGAGGGACGCCGGACGACCAGCTCCTTGGCCTCGAGGTCTTGAACGAGTCGCGACGCGAAGGCACTCGTGACGTTGAGGCGCTCGGCGATCCGGCTCACGGGAAGGGCTCCCTCGGTGACGCCGCCACCGAGGATCTGGATGAGCGCCTGGTGCTGAAGCGGCTCGAGGTCCGAGTTGCGGGCCACCTCGTCAAAGATCCGGAAGGTGCGCCGGATGATGTAGCGAGCACGTGCGACACCCTCGAAGTAGGCATCCACCTCGACGGAGGTTCCGCCAGGGCCGCCCCTGAGCGCGGAGATGGTGGCGGCGATGCCGCGGCCTACGCGCCCTGGGTTCCGTACTGATCGACGAGCCACTGCTATACCTACGCTTCTTGAAATCGTGGCCGGTCGGTCGCGAACGTGTCCATACACGTTCGCGATCGCGAATGCGCGGCCAGGCGTCATATTCGCCTCCTGGGGCGCCCTGCTGACTTTATCGGAGGCCTCCCACGGTTAACATCTGCCCGTCTAGCGACGCCTCGAGGCGGAGTCCAGACGATCCACGGCCCTGACTCTGTAGCGGGTGCCGGCGTTGAACCAGGGTCGGGCAGCAAGCTGCTGTCGCCGAGGCGCTTCCCCCGCTGCACGGCGCTCCGGCGATTCGAGCGCAGACGCATCGGCGAGCCGGTGGATCGCCACCCGGGTCCACGGAGTGTTGGATCCCGTCACATCGATCAGGCTGACCCCGCGCCAGGCCGCGGCCTTGAGGAGCATGGGTGCGTGTTCCTCGCGGTACCACGCGTCGAGGTCGTCCAGGTCGCTCCGCGGTGCCGAGAACGCCACGACGAAGAGCAGGGGTACCGCAGCGTCGACGTCGCCGTGCTCCTGGATGACTTCCCCCGTGACCCTGACAAACTGGTCCAGTCCCCCCATCCGCGTCTGCGTGGTCGCGGCCGTCCTGGCCTGCAGGGCTCGGTACGCCTCCGTGCCCAGCGCATCCAGACTCGCGAGGTCGTAGATCACCAAACCCATGTCGTGATCGTCTTCGGAGACGTACCTATGGGCGTCGAGAAAGCCCGGCATCGCCAGTCGTCCGGTGACGTGCTCGGCCTCGTACCACGTGAAAAAGTCGTCGACGTCATCGGCCTTCGGACGGAGGACCGCAAGAAGTACTGCGCTCACAGCTGTAGCTCCTAAATTGTTGTGCGTCGTTGTGTGAAAAAGCGGCTCTAGCCAGCTCCTCGCGCACCGCCGGCACCGGCCCGGGCGGCCTCGGACCCACTGGCGTCATCGGCGTGCCTACCGAACCGCTTCCAGCAGGCCGTGATGACGACGAGGAGTACGGTCAGTGCGCACAGGTACGACCACGCGCCGTCGTAGCCGGCCGCCGAGTCGACGAACATGCCGAAAGTGAGCGGCCCGACCATGAAGCCGGCATAGAGCCCCAGTGAGGTCCAACCGGTGGCGCGGCCTACCGAGCCACTTGGCGCGGTGCGCACCACCGTCATCATGATCACGACGTTCGCAGCCAACGCACTCGCTCCGAAGATCGCGGCGCCCAGCCAGACCATCAGGTCACTGACGGCGGCGGCGAGGCCGCATACCGCCAAGCCCACGCCCGTCAGGACCGCCAACCCGGTCAGGAGCGACGGCGTATCGAGGATGCGGTCCATCACCCGCCCCCACACAAGGCGTGCCAGCACGCCGGTCCCGCCGAGCGTGGCCGAGACCAGCCCGGCTTCGCTCACCGAGTGGCCGAGCACGTCGTGGGCATAGAGCGGCAGGTACACGTTCGTCGCCTGGATGGCGGCACCGGTCACCAGCGCGTAGGTGGCCAACCACCACACACTGGGGTCCATGGCCGCACGGGGGGCGCCGGCTCGCGCGGCGCGTGGAGCCGCGGGGCCCACGACCCATCGGGTGGCCACGAACCCGAGGACCGCCAACGCCCCGCAGAGCAGAATCGCCACGCGCCAGCCGAGCACCACGGCCAGTCCTGGGAGGGCGAGACCTGCCAGCAGTTGGCTTGCCTGCACCCCTGACTGCTTCGCTCCCACGACGAGCCCTTGTCGCCCGACGGTCACCGAGCCGGCCACTGCGAGGTTCGTCGCCGGGTTGGAGGTGGCGACCGCCATGCCGGCGAGACCCACGCCGAGCACCAGTGGGACCAGCGAGTGCGACATGCTCACGGCCACCATGGCCGCCCCCGCACAGACGAAGGTGAGCCGAAGCATCCGTTGGGCACCGAGGTGGTCGGTGAGCCGCCCGAATCCGGGGGTGCAGGCGGCCGCCGTACCGAAGGCGACAAGCCAGAGGCCGCCGAACTCGGTCGCCGACAACCCGAGGTCGGAGACGACCAAGGGACCCAGCGCACTCAAGGCATAGTGCGTCAGCGGACCGACCCCCATGCCCAGCGCGAGGTATCCGGCGAGGAGCGGCTCATAGGCGGTCGACGGATTGCCGCCGTGCCCTCTCATGCGCTCGCGTGCGGCTCTCGCACGCTCTCGAGCAAGGACGTCCTGCGCAGGAACACCCGCTGCGACTCCTCGCTGCTCGCGATGGCACGTAGCTCGTCGAGCCGCTGGGCTCGCACGACCGGGTCCTTCTCCTCGAGCCGCTTCTTGTTGCTCACAGTCTGCTGCTGTACATAGCGGATGTTGAGGTCCCGCCGGCGGCGTTCGTAGGCGTCGAGCACGTCCTCATTTCCGGAGCCGCGGAAGTCGTCCAATGCCTCAAGGAGCTCGACGGCGTCGTGGATTCCGCAATTGAGCCCGAGGCCACCGATCGGGTTGTTCACGTGGGCCGCATCGCCGGCGAGGAAGGCCCGGCCTACCCTGAACCGGGCCGCCACGCGCTGATGCACCCGGTAGATCTTGCGGTGCACGATCTCCCCCTGCGACGCGCCGGGGCAAATGCGCTCGAGCCGCTGCATGGACGCCTCGTCGCTCAGGGCCTGTTCGTCGGACTCCCCGACTGATGTGGGAAGCACCACCCGCCAGCGCCCCTTCAGGTCCTCGCCTGCGACCTTGAACAGGTTGGACCACTCGAACGGATCCGCGAAGTAGCTGCGGTAGCTGCAGGACATGGCATCGGCGAAGTCGAAGAGGGAGGTCAGCACCACGAACCGCTCCGGCCAGGTGTAGCCCTCGAACTCGATGCCGAGCCCCTTGCGAACGGCGCTGCGGCCGCCGTCGCACCCAATGACCCAGTCGCCCGTGAGCCGGACCGGCCCGTCGGCGGTCTGCCCATGGACGACGACAGAGTCGGCAGACTGCTCCAGACTCGTGAACGTGCACCCTAGCCGCACGTCGACATTCGGCATCTCGGCGAGCCTGCGCAGGCCGATGCGGGCGAGCTTGTGCTGCTCGGTCTGTACGACGAAGGGGAACCTCGTCTCGTGACGCAGGACGTCGTGGTCGAGCCGTGCAACGAGACTCCGGCTCGGCTTGTCCCAGAAGTCGAAATGACGGGCGACCAGACCGACGCTGATCAACTCGTCGACCAGGCCCAGGTCGTCGAGCATCTCGAGGGTCGAGGGGTGCAGGGTGGAGGCTCGCGGGTCGTCCTGAACCTGCTCCGCAGCCTCCAGCACGGTTACCTCGAAGCCGCTTCGTGCAGCGGCGAGGGCGGCGACGACACCGACCGGTCCCCCACCGACGACGATCACGTGCCCCATGTCATCCACACTCTTTCGTTCGTGCCGGAGAGAACCACGGGAAGAGACTGTCCGGGAGCGAGTCCAGGAACTCGAGGGTCTCGTCGAGGGTCACCACGTCGGCGTACTTTTGCTGCATGTCCAGCAGGTTCACCCGGTGCGACAGCTGCACGCGGTCAAAGGTGCAGTCGGCGACCACGGCCATCCGGTAGTTGTTGGAGAAGCCGTCAATGACGGTGGCCCGCACGCAGCCACTGGTCGTGGCGCCGCACACCAGGACGGAGTCGGCCTTCAGCTCCACCAGGAGGCTGTTGAGCTGTGTGGCGAAGAAGGCGCTGGGCTTCGGCTTCGAGATGACGATGTCGGGATCCTCAGGAGCAATCTGCTCCACGATCTGATTGCCGCGCCCCCGTGTGACGACTGCGTCCTCAGCTCGCCGGCGGTTCTTGTCCGCCCAGCGTCCGGAGTCGAGTCCGTCGGGACGGGGATCCTGGCCCGTGCTGTAGATGACCGGAATCCCGCGCCGCCGAGCGGCAGCGGTGAGCCTGCCGATGTCCGGCAGCGCGTCCCAGGCATGCTCGCCACAGCTGTTCCGCCACGACCTGATGGAGTCCAGGATCGGCTCGGGGCGGTCGCCACAGAAGTTGTAGTTGACGTCCACGACCAGCAGGACCGGGCGTTCACCGAAGCCGGCGCGCTGCCCGTAGCCCGCCGCCTCGAAGACCGCGCGCTCATGCTCGTCGAGCAGGCCTTCGAGCACGTCGACGTGGATCGCGGCGGTCACTCCGGGTCCCGCCCGCCGCTGACGCCGACGTACCAAGGGGCAACCCGCGACTCCAGCCAGCCGACCCCCCGCGTCAGACCGATGCCGAGCACCATCAGGACGACGACCGGGACGAACAGCGCCGACGTGTCAAACCGCTGGCCCGCGTTGATGATCAAGCCGCCGAGGCCACCGATCGAGGTGAAGAACTCGGCGATCACGATGCCGATGACAGCGCGTCCGATACCCAGGCGCAGACCCGTCATGATGTGTGGCACTGTCGCGGGCAGGATGATCTTCCGCATGATGGCGGTTTCACTGGCCATGAAGGACTTGCCGACCTCGAGGAGGGGCTTCGAGACGGCGTTGACCCCCGCCCACGTACTGATCACGATCGGGAAGACCGTCATGACCACGACCACCGCCACCTTGACGGCGAAGCCGAGTCCGAACCAGAGGATCAGCAGGGGGATGAACGCCACCATCGGCATGGCGTAGCCGCCCGTCACGTAGATGCCGAGGGCTGCCTCGACGGCCCGGTACCGGCCCAACAGCAGGCCGATGGGGATGCCTGCGACAGCAGCGATCAGGTAGCCGAGCAGCAGCGGCTTGAGGCTGTCGAGCAGTGCCGTGACGAGCGTCCCGTCGGCGAGTTGGTCGCGGAACGAGACGGCGATGGCCGTCGGGTACGAGGCGAAGATGGGATTCATCCGTCGCCCGAAGATCTCCCAGGCCACGAGCAGGACCAACAGGGAGGCGATGGTCACCAGCGTGTAGGTGTGTCGGCCGCGCAGGATCCTGCGCCGCTTCGCGACATCGGTGGGGTCTGGTTCCTGACGGGTGGAAGTTCGTTCCTGCGCTAGGGAAGTCATCGGTCCCCTCCTCGATCGCGGCCCTGCGGATCGATGCCGTGCGCCGCTTCGCTGTTCTCGTGGACCCGCGCCATGAGCCGGCGCCAGATCTCGTACCTCGTGTGAGCGAACTCGTCGAGACCGCGGATCGCGAACAGGTCCTCGCGCGGACCGGAGATCGGGATGTCGAAGATGTGATCCACGCGGCCCGGGTTCGGGGACATCAGCACGACCCGGTCCGCGAGCAGAACGGCTTCGTCCAGGTCGTGCGTGACGAAGATGATTGTCTTGCCGGTCTCGCGGTGAACGCGCAGCACCTCGAGCTGAAGACCCTCGCGAGTCTGCGCGTCGAGCGCTCCGAAGGGCTCGTCCATGAGGAGCACCTGCGGTTCGATGCTGAGCGCGCGGGCCAGACCGACACGCTGCTTCATGCCACCGGAAAGCTGGTTGGGACGCCTGTCCATCGCGGCGCCCAGGCCCACGAGTTCGAGCTTCTCGCGGGCGATCCGGCGACGCTCCGCCTTCGGCACGCCCTTCACCTCGAGCCCGAACTCCACATTCTGAAGAGCCGTCCGCCACGGGAAGAGCTCGGCGTGCTGGAACACCAGACCGCGGTCAAAACCGCATCCAGTGACCACTTTGTCGCCCACGGTCACGGTGCCGCTGGTCGCCCGCTCCAACCCCATGATGATGCGCAGCAAGGTGGTCTTGCCGCAGCCGCTCAAGCCGGTCAGGGCGACGATCTCGCCGTCGTTGATCGACAACGACACCCGGTCCAGGGCCTTCAGAGGCTGACTTCCCTTGCGATCCGAGACGGTGAAGTCCTTGGAGACGCGGTCGATGACGACCCTCGGCTGCGACTGGGCCGGTGGAGTCGTCGGAGGGCTCGCCTGCGTCTTCCCGGCGGTGCTGCTTGCCTGCATGGTCTCAGTCCTCCAAACGCTTCAGCGCGGCTTGCTGGTACGAGTCATCGACGAGGGACTTCACATCGATCGACTTCTTGAGATCACCGGACTCCTGCAGCACCTTTTCCAGGTACTCGAGCTTGGTCATGTCGATGCCGCCGTCGGGATCGACCAGCTTCTTCTCGACGATGACGTCGTGGGTGAACGTGACCATGGGGTCGTCCGGGCTCACCTTCAGCGCCTCCGCGGAGATCTTCCTGGCCTCGTCCGGGTGGTCGTACGCGTACCGCAGACCCTGGATCAGGCCGGCCAGGTACCCCGTGGCCAGGTCGTCCTTCTTCTTGAGGCTGTCCTCGCGAGCGATGATCATGTAGCGCGGATAGTCGGGGATGATGTCGGCGGAGAGGCCGAGGACGTTCACGCCGTCCTTCTCGGCCCGCGGGACGTAGTCCGTGGCATCGGCGGTCGCGTCGACCGTGCCCGCCACCACGGCCCGGTACCGGTCGGGGTTGCCGCCCGCGTTCACCTTCTGGACCGACGTCCAGTCGACGCCGGCGTTTTTCAGCATCAGCTTGGCAACGAGGGCTGGAAGTCCTGTCGGCGACGAGATGCCCACACTCTTGCCCTTGAGGTCCGAAATCGAGTCGTACTTCTTGTTAGCGAAGATTGCGAAAGGGTTGCCCTCCATTGAGGAACCGATCACCTTTGCGTTGAGACCTCCTTGCTGCGCGGCGATGTAGAGTCCGCCGGGGCTCTGCTCGATGGCGTCCACCTCGCCGGAAGCCAGCGCCGGGTAGACCTGCTCCGCGCTCTTGAGCTCGACGAACTCGACGTTGACGCCCTGCTCCTTGTAAAAGCCCTTTGCCTGCGCCATGCGCAAGAAGCCGCAGTCGCTGGTACAGGGCATGACACCCACCTTCCAGGTGGTGTCGTTCGACGCGCTGCCCTTGCCGGCTCCAGCACTGCATCCACTGAGCATCGTGGCCGCACTGAGGGCGAAGACAGCTGCGAGGCGGGGGACGGCTCTCAGCTTCATCGGGGGACTCCCTAGGGGGTGGTTAAGCCAGGTAACTTATTTCGGTTGAATTTTTGGTGACCTACTTTGGCGATCCGGGAACGACAACGCTGTTCGATGGCGTGGGGACGGAGTGGCGGCGTCCTCGGGCGTCCAGCCGCTCCTCGGCACCGGCGCGGCTCACGCCTCGTACCTGACCTCGAAGGTGAGGCAGCCCTCCTCGGACTTCCACGGGCCGTGCTTCATGCCGGGCGGGCGACACGCGTAGTCCCCTGCGGTGAACGTTTGCCCCAACCGCAGGTCGGTGATGGAGCCCTCCAGGATGTAGACCTCCTCCCAGAAGTCATGAGACTGCACACCGTTCGGCGTCGTGTCCGTCTGCGGTTCGAAGCGGAGGATCCGCGTCGCCACGCCGCGCTCCGGGTCGCGGGCGAGGACTCTTTCGGTCAGCTGGGGTACCACGCCCTCACACGGTGTGAACGCGGTCTTTTCAATGGAGACGAACTCCAGCTCGGGCTTCGGCATGTCTTCCTCTCGGCCGTATCTACGGTGAGCGATGGTCAGGAACGCCGCGGAGCAGCGCGGTGCCTCCTCATGAGGACCACAGGGGGGCGAACTCCCTGGCGACCGCTCGCGCGAAGGAGCCACCGGCCCCTGGCAGGGCAGCGCGCCACGCGAAGTCCTGCAGGCTCGCGACGGCGCTGTCGTTGATGGCGGGGTTGTAGAAGGGAAGGTCTCGCTCTACGAGGTTCGCGATCAGCCCTGTCTCCATTGGCGGGAAGAGGCCGTCGGCGACCTTCTCGGCCAGAGACGGATCCTCCCGGAGGGCCCGCTGTGCGCGGACGATCGCGCGGACGGCGGCGGACACGACCTCTGGCGACGTGGCAGCCAGCCTCCGCGACGTCATGAGGGCAGGGAACGTGAAGCCAGCGGCTTCTCCGTCGCAGCGCCGTGCGTCGAAGATGATCTTGCCGATGCCGTCGCGAACCGCGACCTCGGCGCCCATGCCGTTGGCCCAGAACGCGTCGATGCGGCCTTGCTCGAGCGCCTGCGCGGCGGTGACGCCGAACGAGACGCTGGGGGCGTCAGCGCCCGGAACCGGAGCGATGTCGATCCGAGCCTCGTCGAGATCGAGGCCGGCACCGACCAGGAGTTGGCGGAGCCCTGTGTCAGGGCCGGGCGCCGCGCCGATCCGCACGTCGCGCAGCGAGGTCCACGAGCCGGCGTCAATGTGCGAGTCCGCCGCCACGACGAGGTACCAGTACATGTTGCTCGACAGCGCGGCGACGAGCGTCGTGTCGTCCCACGCTCGCACGTCGTACAGCGGTGCATGCGCGGCACCCGCCAGGAAGTCGATCTCGCCATCGCGCAGCGCGGCGGCCGCGTCGGTGACCGGGAAGAGCAGCTCCAGCGTGACGTCGAGGCCTTCCTCGCGCATGAGGCCAAGCTCCACCGCCGCAACAGCAGGAAAGTACGAGTTCGAGATCAGGTCGGGAACAGCCAGTCGCATCTCGCGCTCCTCGGTCGGTTGTGATTTAGTTAATCTAGGTACGGTACCTAGAGTCAAGGACTTCGGCGGATACAGCCGCAACGGACTTCCGGCCCACTGGCCCGCTCCGTACGACGTCCTGGCGGAGAGGGCACGCATGCACGACCCGACGCAGCACCCCGACCTGTCGAACGTCCTTGGCTCGCTGGCGGCGCGGGCCCCGCGTCTCCTGATCGACAACGAGTGGGTCACGCCCTCCTCCGGAGTCGTGCGCCGCACACTGAACCCGTCCACCGGCACCGAGTTCGCCAGTTACGCCGTCGCTGGTCCGGTCGACGTTGCCGCCGCAGTCGACGCGGCCAGGGACGCCCAGCGAACCTGGGCGCGCACGACGCTCGGTGAACGAGGTCGCTGCTTCGAGCGCCTCGCGCTGGCCATCGAGGACCGCGCCCACGAGATCGCCTTGGTGGACGCGATCGACGCCGGGCTGCCTGTCCAGAGAATGTTCGGCGATATCGCCGGGGCGACGAGGTCGCTGCGAGGTTGGCCAGGGCTCGCGGGCGCGCTACGAGGTGACGTCCTGCCCGACGATGACACCCTGCACTACACGCGCTACAAGCCGTACGGGGTCGTGGCCAAGATCGTGGCCTACAACCACCCTTTCCTGTTCGCGGTCAAAGGCAGCCTGGCAGCGCTCACCGCGGGCAACGCCGTAGTGCTGAAGGTCGCCGACCAAACGCCCATGTCGGCGCTGCTTCTCGGAGACCTGGTCCGGGAGATCTTCCCTCCAGGGGTGTTCAACATCATCACCGGCGACGCGCACACCGGCGACGCGCTGGTGACGCATCCTGACGTCCGCCGCATCGGTTTCACCGGCAGCGCAGCGACAGGCCGCCTCATCCAGCGCCGTGCCGCCGAACACGCCGTGCGATCGGTGTCGCTGGAGCTGGGCGGAAAGAACCCGATGATCGTCTTCGCTGACGTTGACGTGGCGCGCACCGCCCGTGAGGTCGTGAAGGCGATGAATCTGCGCGCCAACGCCGGCCAGTCATGCGGCTCGACGTCACGGCTGTTCGTCCACGCCGACGTGCACGACGCGTTCGTCGAGGCGTTGGCCCGTCAGTTCTCCGCCCTGACGCTGGGCCCGGCGTACGACCCCGCCGTCGACATGGGCCCTCTGATCAACGCCCGTCACGCCGACAGAACACGCGACTTCATCAAGGGAGCTGCCGCGGAAGGCGCGACCCTGATCTCGGGCGGACTCGACGACCCCCGGGTTCCACAGGAGGGCTTCTTCGTCGCTCCAACCATCTTCACCGACGTCGAGCCGGATTCGAGGGTCGCGCAGGAGGAGGTCTTCGGTCCGGTGGTGTCCGTGTTCCGCTGGACCGACTACTCGACGATGTTGCGCGACGTGAACAGCGTCGAGTACGGACTCACCGCAAGCGTCTGGACGAATGACATGCGCAACGCACTCCGACTGGCCGATGACGTGGAAGCGGGTTACGTCTGGGTCAACGACAGCACGACCCACTACTGGGGCACGCCCTTCGGCGGATGGAAGAACAGCGGCCTTGGACGGGAGGAGTGCATGGATGAGCTGTTGAGCTACCTGCAAACCAAGAGCGTCCACGTGAAGCTCGCCGCCTGACGCGGCGCCAAAGAACGGTGTTCCCGATGAGAACAGCCGACGACGAACGGAGTGGATGGTCATGAAAACAGCCTTGGTGCAGGTCGCCAGCCCTTTCACCGAGCCGGTCGAAGGCCGCATCGAGCGTGTCGGCGACCTTGTTGCCGGCCTCACCGACGTCGACCTGGTGGTCCTCCCCGAGTTGTGGGCCCCTGGCTACTTCGCATTCGACCGCTATGACGAACTTGCGCAGCACCTCGACGGACCACTCCTCTCCACGATCAGGGGCTGGGCCCGAGCGCTCGGGGCCCACCTGCACGCCGGCAGCGTGCTCGAACGGGACCCAACCGGTCGCCTTCACAACACCGCCGTGCTCGTCGATCCGACCGGTGAGGTGCTGTTGGACTACCGAAAGATCCACGTGTTCGGCTATCAGTCCCTCGAGTCGAAACTCCTCAGCGCCGGTCAGCGGGCGGACGTGGCGGACACCGCCCTCGGCCAGGTCGGCATGACGACCTGCTACGACCTCCGCTTCCCGGAGCTGTACCGGCACCTCGTCGACCAGGGTGCGGAGCTCGTCATCGTGCCGGCCGCCTGGCCGGCCGCACGCCTTGAGCACTGGAAGCTCTTCACCCGAACCCGTGCGGTGGAGAATCAGCTGTTCTTGCTGGCATGCAACGCCGCCGGGAAGCAGGGCGACGTCGAGCTGGCCGGCCACAGCGTCGTGGTCGATCCCTGGGGACGCGTGCTGGCCGAAGCAGGCGCCGGTGAGGAGGTCCTCTACACCGAAATCGACCGTGCCGCAGTCACGGAAATACGGCGCGAGTTCCCCGTGCTTGAAGACCGCCGGCTACGCAATCAGGCGACCTTCGGATGAACAGCCCCATCTCGTCTACACGAAGCCAGAGAAAAGGACATCTCGTGCCTGACACGCCCCTGATCACTCTGACAGTCGCCGGCACAGCCGACCAGATCCACCTCTCCGATCCCAGACTCGTCGTGGCGGGCTACACCGGCCGTGACCGCCAAGCGGTCCAAGCGCACATTGACGAACTGGCCCACATCGGCGTCACACCGCCACCACGCGTCCCGATGTTCTACGAGCTGAACGCTGACCTCCTAACGACGGACGCCTCCGTCGACGTGGCCGGTGACAAGACCTCTGGGGAGGTGGAACCGGTTCTGGTGTTCCACGAAGGCCGCTTCTACCTCGGTATTGGCAGTGACCACACGGACCGCGAACTCGAAACCCAGAGCATCGCCAAGTCAAAGGCAGCGGCGCCCAAACCGATGGGCGCCGCAGTGGTGCCGATGGCGTCCATCGAAGAGCGATGGGACGACATCGTTGTGACGTGCCGGACCGATCGCCAGCCGTACCAGCACGGCCGCCTGGCGGCGATGCTGACGCCCCGGCAACTGCTCGGCAAGTTGGAGGCCAGTGGCACGAAGCTCACGGCGGACACGGTGATGTTCTGCGGGACCCTGCCGTTGCTGGCCGGAGAGTTCGTCTACGGGACCAGCTACGAGATGGAGATGCACCTGCCGGACGGCCAGTCGCTGACGCACGCCTACCAGGTAAAGAACGGGAGCGTCTGATCCGGTCGGCAATCAGAAGTGCTCAGCCGCTTCTGCGAAGGCTGTGGTTTCTGCAGGGCGGTGCCGGGCTTGGGCATGTAATCAGGCGTCGGCAGAAGTTTGTCGAGTGACAGACGTGGACATGCGAGCCCCCGTACCTTGCGATGTAAATGTTCATCGACAAGTTTCAACCTAGCGCCGCAGAGATCGGTGGGCAACCGGTGCCGCCGGGGGTGATCAGTGCGCCCGAGGTCGTTAGTGGCGGATGAGGTGGCCGGGCCAGCGACCCCAGGTGCAGTGCCTCAGATCAGCAGCAGGGTCTTCCCCACGGCAGTGCGGTTTTCGACTGCGGCGTGCGCTTCGGCGGCACGCTCCAACGGAAAGGTCTGCCCGATGATCGGTCGGACGACTCCCTCTGCCGCCTGCGACATCATCCGCTCCGCCCATCGCCCCACAGGCGGTCCGAAATCAAAGAGCTGTTCGATGCCGATCAACCGTCACGCCCCTTTGGGTCGCCTTCCGGGCTGTTCGACGGTGGGCAGGTTCGAAGGCCGTGCCGTGGGTCATGGCAGGAAGTAGTTGGTCATGAGGCGCGTGACCCATTCCGGTTGCCGGATGTCGGTGGGTTGGAATTCGATCGTTGTGGGTTTCAGGTCGATGATGGGGGTGCCAGTTGCGGCGTCGAGGCCGAGCACTTCGAGTGTCCGGCCGTTCACCGATGTGATGGGGCAGGTGGTCATGCCGATGCGGTTGGGGCGGTGGGGTCCTCGGTCGGCGAAGACGCCGACCGGCGGGAGGTCTGCCCGGCCGCGCGGCGGGCGGGGTCGGTAGTGGGGCCGTTCCGTCGCCCGGTCGAAGACGAAGAAGACATCGACGTGGGAGAACTCGTCCAGGCCGAGTAGGCAGTCCTCGCCGAACCGCTGGTCCACCGTGATGGTGCTGGTCACGGCCCCCCAATGGTCGGTGATGGCGATGTCCACGCGGCTGTTGTGTACGGTGCCGATTGGCTGCACGAGGAATTGCATGGCGTGCCCTTCGACGAGGCCGGCCGCGCGGTGCGGCCGGCGATGGTTGAGAAGCGGTCAGTGGCGTCCGGTGAGCCGGAGGCCATCGCGAATGTTGCTGGCCATCAGGGCCAGCGCCGTCGCGGCGGCGAGCACCTCGACGGTCTGAACCAGTAGGTACACGGCACCGAACTCGCCGCGCAGGGCGAGCCGGTCCAGGATGAACGCGGCGGGAGTCAGCAGGAACAGTCCGATACCGGCGATGTACGGCATACGGCCTCGCTTGGCCGTGATTTTCGGGTCAGTCGAGGCGTCGGCCAGACGGAAACCGGTCGCTGCGGTAAGCAGCAGGGCCGGGACGAGGACGAGCAGTGCCCACAGCACGGCCCGCCGGACGTCGACGGCATGGTGCGCGTCGAGCAGCGCGGAGCTGAGCGCGGCGAGGACGAGCAACGTTGTCGTGGTGACCGCTGTCGCGGCAGCGAGCAGGTGGAGGCGGGTCAGCATCGTCTTACTCCTCATGGGCATGGGTCGCGGCGAGTGAGCGCTGTCGGTGGTCACGTGCGGGTGCGGTACAGGCGCATGGTTAACGGACCGAAGATCGCCACGAGCAGGACCGCCGTGAGGAGCACGACGCCGATCTGGTCGGGCTCGGCGGTGCCGTGCATGAGCCCTCTGACGGCGTCGACGAGCAGGCTGACCGGGTTGACCTCGACGAACGTCCGCAGCCATCCGGGCATGGTCTTCGGGTCGACGAAGACGTTGCTGGCGAAGGTGAGCGGGAACTGTACGAGGAAGCTCACCGCCGAGATGGCGCTCGGTGTGCGAAGGACGAGCCCGAGCGTTGCCCAGACCCAGGAGAGGCCGAACGCGAATACGAGGATCAGGGCGACCGCCGACAGAACGCCGGCGGCACCGCCCTCGGGGCGGAAGCCCATGACGAGTCCGAGGGCGAGGACGATCCCTGCGGCGAGGAGGTTGCGGCCGGCGTCGCTGATCAGGCCACCGACGATGAGGGCCGGGCGCCAGATCGGCATGGACCGGAAGCGGTCGACCACGCCGGTGGTGATGTCGGTCTTGAGGTTGACGCCCGCGTACACGGTGATAAGCAGCACCGCGAAGACCGTGGTGCCAGGGAGGAGGTACTGGAGATACTCACGCGTCGAGCCGACCATGGCGCCGCCGAACAGGTACGTGAACATGACGGTGAACAGCACCGGAATCATGATCGCGTCGGCGAGTTGCTCCGGAACGTGCTTGATCTTCAGTAGGGCGCGCCGGGCGAACGTGAGGGACGCCGACAACGCGCTGGCACGCGGCGGTCGCGGACGCGTCGACACGGCGTCGGGGAGGGTCTGGCCGATCATGTCCGGCGTCGTCGATGTCGTGGTCATGCCGCCTTCTCCGCTGCGTCGGTGCCGACCTGGGTGCTGCGTCCGGTGAGGGCCAGGAACGCCTCGTCGAGGCTGGGTTGGCCGAGCGCGAACGTCGTGAGGTGAATCCCAGCCCGGGTCAGGTCAGCGAACGCGACCGAGGCACGGGCGGGGTCGTCCACCCGAGCCGAGAGCAGACCGTCGTCGGTGCCGGTCTGGACCGTGACGCCGAGGGCCCCGGTCAGGAGTCGCGCGGCCTCGGCCCGGCGGTCGGGCTTAAGCACTTGGACCTGGAGGGTTCCGGCACCCACCGACGCCTTGAGCTGTGCGGGTGTGCCCGCCGCGATGATCCGGCCCCGGTCAATGACGGCGAGCCGGTCGGCGAGCCGGTCGGCCTCGTCGAGGTACTGCGTGGTGAGTAGCACGGTGGTGCCCTCGCGGACGAGGGCGCGCACGATGCTCCACACCTGGTTGCGGCTGCGTGGATCCAGGCCCGTGGTCGGCTCGTCCAGGAACAGCAGGTCCGGGGTGACGATGATGCTGGCGGCGATGTCCAGCCGGCGCCGCATGCCGCCCGAATGCGTCTTGACGGTCGTGCCAGCGGCTTCGGTGAGCCCGAATCCATCGAGCAGTTCCTCGGCGCGGGTCCTGGCTCCGGCCCTGCTGTAGCCGAGGAGCCGGGCCAGGATCGTGAGGTTCTCGAACGCCGTCAGCTCCGCGTCGATCGTGGCGAACTGGCCGGTCAGGCTGATCCGGTCGCGGACACGGCCAGCTTCGCGTACGACGTCGTGGTCGAGCACCCGAGCGGTGCCGCCGTCCGGTCGCAGCAGGGTGGCGAGGATGCGGACGGTGGTGGTCTTACCGGCCCCGTTCGGACCGAGGAAGCCGAAGACACCGCCGGCGGGCACGGCCAGATCCACCCCGTCGACGGCCCGGTGGTCGCCGAAAGCCTTGACCAGACCGATGGCTTCGATCGCCAGTTCGCCGTGCACCGGCTCAGTGCTCATCGACGACAGCCACATCATCGGCGGTGACCGCGCGGGCCAGCGAGAAGGTGGCGGCGGTCTCCGGAAGCTCGGGGGCGATCCGACCGGCCGCCTGGAGACGCTGGGCCGAGTCCCACCGCCAGATGCCGATCCAGGTCTGCTCGTCGACCTGCCCGAGTCGCGTCTCGACGAGGCCGGGGGTCGCCGCCCTGATCGCGGCGACAAGGTCGGCGTGCCGGGTGCGCAACGCGGCCGCAGTGTCAGGCTCGATCGTGAATCGGGTAACGGTGATGACAGACATGCCAGAACCAATCTCTAGGGAGTACCTCTAGTGAACGGTTCTAGAGATAGACTACTGCGGTGACTGAAGTCAAGAGCATGAAGACGCGGACCCAGCGGGCGGCGGAGACGCGGGGACGCATCCTCGACGCCGCGCGTGAGCTGTTCATCACCAACGGGTACGGCGCGACTAACCTGCAAGAGGTCGCCGACCGGGCGGGGGTGGCAATCCAGACGATCTACTTCGTTTTCGGGAACAAGCGCAAGCTGCTCAAGGAGCTCGTCGACGTCACGATCGCAGGCGACGATGAGCCGATCGCCACAATGGACCGGCCGTGGCTCCGTGAGGCCCTGGCATCGAAGACCGCCGACGCCCTGCTCCGTGCGCATGTCCGGGGCGTCGGCGAGGTGTTGCACCGCGTGGCGGCCATCACCGACATGGTGGCCACCGCGGTGGCCTCCGACGCCGAGATCGCGCAGCTCTGGCCGGACGGGGAGCGGCCCCGGCTCCAGGTGCAAACGACGGTTGCCGAAACCATCGTCACCAAACCGGATGCACGAGCCGGCATCACCGCCGAGACGGCGGCCGACATCCTGTTCGCGCTGCTGAGTCCGGCTCTCTACCTGCTGTTCGTGCGCGAACGCGGCTGGTCGACCGAACGATGGCAGCAATGGACGTTCGACACGCTACGAGCACAGCTCTGTGCCCCCTAACCTAAGCGCGAGTACTGGCGGCCCGTAGGTGGTAGTGGCGCTGCTGGCCGACGACACGCCGCACGAGCGCACCGCTCACGCTGTCCCAAGTTTCATGATCCAGTCACTGTCATCGGCAAGACTGCGCATCGAGCGCCACCGCACGCCCCGTCACGTACCGTGACGCCCGGTCGGCGCCATGTCCGGATGCCGGGCGTTGGTGAAGGATGGATGCATGATCGGTGACCGGTGGGGCGTGACCGACAGCGAGAAATTGCGCTGCTATCCGTGCGACGACTTCGTCGTCTCACCCGCGCTGCAGGCGTGGCGGGGTGTGCGCGTCGAGGCGTCTGCCGAAGTGGTGTGGCCGTGGGTTGCACAAGTGAGGCTTGCGCCGTACTCCTATGACTGGATCGATAACCTTGGCCGCCGTTCACCTCGGGAGCTGGTGGGCCTTCCCGAGCCGCAAGTCGGAGAGAGATTCACTGCTGCTGGCGGGCGGGAGCTGGGCAGGATCGTCTCGGTCGACCCGGGGAAACAGCTGACGGGCACCATCATGGGCGCCTTCATGTCCTACGTCCTCGTGCCCCAGGAGCACGACACGCGCTTACTGCTCAAGGTCGTCATGCAGACCACCCGCTGGGCCGCCCTCGGGCTGTCCGTCGGCGACCTGATCATGGCTCGACGTCAGCTACTGAACCTGAAGCAACTCGCCGAGCGCCACCACCAGGGCACGGCCAAGGATTGAGGATCAGCCTCATCGGCAGGAGCGGACGCTGGCGGGGCGCGGTCAGCGGCAGATGTGCGCGCTTGCCATTCAGAAGTCACCGCTGGAGGGCGCCGGGCTCAGCGCGTCTCGCTGTGGGCCGTGCTGAGCCTCGCGCAGGCCAGCACGGTCAGGGCGGCTCCGAGCAGCAGCGCCGCGACGGCGACGGCGGTCTCGACGTCGGGCCCGGTCTCGACGGCCACGGACACACTGACGCCCGTCTGGTAGAAGGCGTCGCTGCCGCGCGGCTCCGGCCGACTTCGCCAGGCATCGTCCACCGCGAGCCAGGCCGCCGTGGCCAGCAGCGTGGCGCCCATTGCGGCGATCGGGGCGGTGCCATGGCGCCGGACCGCGCGGCCCACGACCCAGGCATACCCGCCGAGCACGAGCAACGCCGCCACGGCCACATTGGTGAACGAGCCGAGCAGGGCGGTCAGCCCCGACGGGAGGAGGGCGACGAATACCAGGGTGACCAGCGTGAGCACGCCCACGGCCGGCGCGGCCCGGCCGATCCGGCGCAGCCGCTCCCGCGGCAACCGCCCGATAGCGACGCCGAGGCAGGCACAGGCAAGGATCAGACAGCTTGCCACGGCTAGCTGTCGCAGGAACTGCGTCCGCTGCCGTACCGGGTCGGTCACCAGCGCGATCAGCTCGCTCGCGCTCGGTGGGGCGTCGCCGAATGGCGAGGCCGCCCATCCCCACATCTCCACGACGCCCGCGAGGGTGAGTAGGAGCAGGCCGCCCTGCAGCAGCAGACGTGTCGACCGGGGCACGGCGGGACCGGTCACCGCGGGGTGGACGGCGAGGACGCCCAGCACGACGACGCCGCCGGCGCCGGTCGCCCAGGGGGATCCGAACAGCGCGCCCACGACGGCGAGCAGCGCCGCCCCGAGGAGCAGCAGGAGCGGCTTCGCTGAAGGCATCCGCACAGGGTAGACAGGCGGATCCCAGACTTGGCGCCCGCGGCTGGAACCGACTCGATCTTCCAGAATGCCGGTCGTAGCGGTAGCTGGTCGACCGCCCTGACATCGGCAGATCAGCATCATCAGCTGAGTCTCGGCTGATTGACTCTCCGTAGCGCTCGGATCGCGGCAGAAGCGGACGTCACGGCGAGCACGACGGCTGGTGCTACGAGCTCTATGAGGTCGACCCGGCCAACTGCCGAAACTCTGCCGTGGCCACACGCCTAGATCTGCGTTCTCGCCTGCTCGATGTGTCGCATGATGGCGTGAGCACCGTGCGCGCGTGCGACGGTATGTGCCTCGTCGAGTGTTGCGAGCGCCTCCGCTCGGCGGTCCTGAGCGGCGGCGATGTAGGCCAGTCCGATCATGTTGGAGGCCACGCCCGGCAGGGCCCCGATCTCTCGACGCAGCCGTGATGACTCCTCCAGCCGCTCGCGTGCCTCGTCCAGCCGGCCGGCCGCGTGCGCCGCTATGCCTAAGTGCCTCAGCGCCTCGGACCAGGTCGGCTTGTCGCCGGTCTGCGCCGCCAGCCGGCAGGACCGCTCCAGGTACGGAACGGCGGTCTCGTTGTCACGCCGGATGAACTGGTAAAGGCAACCGATCCAGAACAATGCCTCGGCCTCGCCGCGGGTGTCGCCCAGTGCCCGGTACAAGTCGAGCGCACGCTCGAACAACGGAAGTTCAGTCGGATCCTCGGAAGACAACGAGCCGGCGTCCGCGTCCGCGCTCTGAAACCGCGCGTGCACGATCCTCCCACGCGCCAACGCTGCATCGGCCTCTACCGCGTCCAAGCCCTGTTCGGCGTCGATCAGCGCGCTGGAATCCCCGCCGTATACCGCCCGTTCATAGAGCTCTCTGGCCCGTTCGATCCGATCGTCGATGCTCATACGCCGCCCCCGCTGGCATCGCCACTATGTGCCGGATCTAGCAGTCTAGCCAGGGCAAGGCCGGAGAGGACGTCCGCTCATCGGCTACTTATCTACTGGTGCTACGACCGCAGCCCGGCCAGGCTTGGTCGAGGTGACCGGCGGGGTGGCTCTCTCATCGGCTGCCCACCGCGGTTTGGTGTGGCTCTCATCTGGCATGCCTCCTGCCGGTCACCGTGGCGCGGAGAGGCTCAAGAGCGCCTCTGTGTGTCAACCCTTCCGGTCGTCAGCTTCAGTTGATCTCTGATGAGGTGCCGGTAGAGGACGTTGGTGAGGCGGCGTTTGAGGGCGCGTCGCGCCTCGGCGGGTGTCTTTCCTTCGGCGAGTTTGCGCTGGTAGTAGACGCGTCCGGGTCCGGGGTCGCGGGCTTGGACCAGCGCGATGGTGTGCAGGGCGGTGTTAAGTTGCCGGTTGCCGGTGGGGTTGAGTCGGTGGCGGCGGCGTTCGCCGCTGGAAGCCTCCAGGGGCGAGGTGCCGGCGTAGCTGGCGAAGTGGTCGGCGTTCGGGAAGCGGGTGATGTCGCCGACGTGGCCGAGCACCTTGGCGGCGATGAGATGCCCGACGCCACGCATGTCCACGATGGTGGAGTGGGTCTCGGCCAGGACCTGCCGGGTCTGGGTCTGGGTCTGGTTGGCGTGTAGCCGCCGGTCCAGGTGGCGCAGGTCCGCGATCATGTCCCGGGCCAGGTCGCGGCGACAGCTGTCGGTGGCGGTGAACGGCCGGACGCTGCGCAGCAGCGCGGCGGCCTTGTCCGCGGTCAGGTCCAGCGCCGCGCCGCCGGGGATCAGATCGCGCAGCAGCACGTGGAGTCGGTTGAGTAGCCGAACGCGTTCGCGGGCCAGGTCATCTCGGCGCTCAGACAGCAACCGCAGACGGGTGTGGTCGTTCTCGGCCGCGACGGGGCGCAGCCGTTTGTGGCGCAGGGCGGCATGCGCGACGCTGGCGGCGTCCGCGGCGTCCGTCTTGCGGGTGCCGCCGGTGTCCAGCAGACGGGCTCGGGATGCGAGGGTGGCCGGCACGTCGACGACGTTTTCGCCGGCGGCGGCCAGCAGTTGCGCGATACCACGTCCCAGGCCGGCGGCGCCTTCGACCGCGAATCGGCGCTGCGGCCAGCTGACGGCCCAGCCGGTCAGCGTCTTGTATGCTGCGGCGTTGACGGTGATCCGCCGAGTCGCGAGGAGCTGACCGGTCTCGTCGAGGGCGACGGCGGTCAAGGAGGACTTGTGCGGGTCGATGCCGATCGTGATCACGGAGGTCTGGGGTTCCTTCCACCAGGCGAATGAGGAACAACGCCGTGGCGGGCAGCCTGACTTGAAGAAGTCCTTGAGCACGCCTCTGTTGAGCCACGCCACGGCCGGGCGCCGGCCAGCCGTGGCACGCTCTTGAAGAGCCAGCCCGAGAGCGGCAAGGGGTATGCGAGCCAGTGCCGACCGGCGCCCTGACGCTACGGGCTGCAGACCCCAGCGCCTGAACCCAGTAGACAAGTCAGGGGTCTGCCCAGCTTGAAGTAGCGCTGCCCTCCTCGCTGACATCAGCCCTTGTCTGATCGAGGAGGACGAGCGTGGGACGCGTCATCATCGGCATGGATCCGCATAAGCGGTCCGCGACCATCGAGATCATCAACGACCGCGAGAAGATCCTTGGCCAGGGCCGGTTCACTACCGACCATGACGGCTACCGGACGATGCTCAAGCTCGGCCGGCAGCACAAGGACCGGGTCTGGGCGGTGGAGGGCTGTAACGGGATCGGCCGGCACATCGCTCAACGCCTCGTCGCCGACGGCGAGACCGTGGTGGACGTGCCGGCGAAACTGTCCGCGCGGGCCCGCGTGTTCGACACCGGCCAGGGCCGCAAGACCGACCCAGTCGACGCCCACAGCGTCGCCGTCGCAGCCCTGCGCACCAAAGGTTTGCGGCAGGTCGCCGTCGACGACGCGACCGTTGCGCTGCGGCTGCTCGTCGACCGCCGCGACGGTCTCGGCCACGCCCGCACCGACCTGCTCAACCGCATCCACAAACTCCTGCTGGAACTACTGCCCGGGGGAGCCAAGAAGTTCCTGTCCGCCCCGCAGGCCCGGACACTGCTCAACACGATTCGACCGCGCGATCTTGTCGGGGCCACCCGCCGGCGGCTGACGTCGGAACTGATCACCGAGCTCGCCCAGGTCGACAAGAAGATCAAGGCCGCGAACAAGGAACTGACCGAACTCGTCGAGACCATTGGCAGCACCCTGCAGGACCTCAACGGCATCGGTCCCTCCGGCGCCGCCCGCCTGATCGGCGACATCGGTGACATCAGCCGATTCGCCAGCCGCGGGCACTTCGCCTCGTGGACCGGCACACGACGGCTCAGGATCCCGGTCATCTCCCCATGGCCAACCGCGGAGTACAGCGAGTAAACCACCTTTTGGCCGCCGTTGACCTTGCCGGCCAGCAGTGCCGTGACCATGTCGGTCTTGCTCGGCAGCGTCTCGCCGGCGACCGAGAATGGCTTGGTGGCGTGGCCGAGACCCAGGTCGTCGATACGAGCGACGAGCGCGTTGAGGTCCGCCTGCGCCTGCGCGATGTTCGAGGGTGCGCCGGCATTGGTGGCGTTGTTGACGGCGGTCTTGTTCGCTTTCCAGAGCACCAGGTAGGTGCGGGCGACCCGCTGCCGGACGGTGAGCTGCGGGTCCATAAGCCAGAAGGCGAACCCGGCGCTTTCCAGGGCTGACCGGCACAGGACTGCCGCACCCAGCTTCGGCACCGGCGGCGGGAAGGGCGGCTCCAGGAGCTTGCGGATGCCGGTCAGGTAGTCCTCGACCGCGACCATGCTCAGTTGCGCCATCTCGAACGCCATCGTGGGTTCCTGCCGGCCCCAGGCAACCCCGTGCACATCGACCTCACTGTTCGCCAGCTCGTCATCGAACGCCGAGCCCGGCCGGGGCTGCCAGAACGCCGGGTCGAGCCGGCGCACGGCGGCCCGGCTCGTGAGGTCGAGCACCTCCCGCAGCTGACCCAGCAGCCAGTCCCCGTCCGGGCTCGCCTGAGCAGCAGCCGGGGAGCCCGGAGCGAGGGGGTAGGGCGGCGTCGTCATCTCCATAGGATGCACCGCCACCGGCCAGGCGGCCGACGCCGGCCGCCGCGCCGACGTAGCGGAGACCCGCAGCGTCCTGCTAGACCAGCAGGACGCGGACCTCCGCGCCCAGGCCACTCGCCTGACCGGTCAGCTCGACACCACCAGCAACTGGGCGGCCGACTGGTTTCCATGGCATCGCTGCAGGCGAAGGGCAGTGCCGGCGTCCACAAACAAATGCCGGCCCGACCTAGACGCGGCGAAGCACGCAGACGACCTTGCCCAGGATGACTGCATGTTCGGCGGAGATCACCTCGTAAAGTGGGTTGCGGGGGACGAGTTCCGCCCGACCGTCGCGGGTCCGGTAAACCTTGACCGTCGCTTCGCCCTCGATCATCGCGGCGACGATGTCACCAGTCTCGGCGACCGCCTGCTGGCGTACAACGACCACGTCGCCATCGCAAATTGCCGCCTCGATCATAGAGTCGCCTTTAACGACCAGGGCGAACAACGTGCCGTGCCCTACTAGCATGGAAGGTAGTGTCAGTTCGTCCTCGACGTGTTCCTCGGCGAGGATCGGGGTGCCAGCAGCGATAGTGCCGAGCACTGGGACTCTGACGCCGGGCTGGTCGCCTCCGTTCGGCGCCGTCCCGGCCTGCGCCCCGCGGATGTCGACCGCCCTGGGCGCGTTTGCATCACGGCGCAGGAGGCCACGCCGTTCCAGCGCCTTCAAGTGGTGCGCTACCGACGACGGGGAGCCGAGCCCGACCGCCGCACCGATCTCCCGCACCGTGGGCGGGTAGCCCCGCTGCTGGATCCACTCTCGTATCACCGTCAGAATGCGCTGCTGCTTGGCGCTGATCTGGGGCGGCTCCCCTTCGGCCTCATCGGAGGTAGTCATCCACGCACGATACAACGAACCTTAGAACAAGAGTGCTAACGTGCTCCGATCAACTCCGTTCGCACAACCGTTGACGACGAGGGCGGCGTTTCCTCCGGGGCCCTCGTCGTCTAGTTCAGGTCTAAGTGGTCGGCTGGGCGGTGCCAGGCAGATCCTCACGCACGAGGTAGACAGCAAAACCTCCCAGGATCGAATCGTCGCGCTCGTTGTATTCGAGGAGCACCTGATCCGCTGGATCGACTCCCGACCTGCGGGCGAGTTCGATGAACCGGAACAGCTCGCCCCAGGTCAGGTCCGTGTCAATGGCCAGGGACAGCTTGAGGTTGACGGCCTTTTTCTCGACGGCGGCACCAGCTCAGCAGCGCCACCCAGTAGCCGTGCGTCCGGTTCATCCCTGATGTTCGACACGAGATGGAGGAACCACGCGAGGGCGCGTCCACCGGCGGGATGAACGGTCCCGGCGTGAACGACGGTCAGGCGGCAGAGTCGGCCTCGATCTCGCCCGATGGCTCGGTCGCGCCTGGGACCGCTAGCGAGTCCTGGACCTCCCGCAGGATCGACACGGCCGGCATCGTCGCGATCAGGGCGTTCACCGGCGCACCTCGCCGGCGAGCGATGCCAGCAGCGCGTCTGCAGGACCGCCCTAGCCGCTCGGCGTCGACGTCTCCGGCCCACCGCTACACGGGGGATCCGCTGATCTGCCTGCCGGGCGGGCCGATGCAGCCTTCGGCCCACCTCGGTGACCTGGGCGGGTTGTCCGCGCGTCGCTCGCTGGTGCTGCTGGATCTGCGCGGCACCGGGGAGTCCGACGTCCCGGCGGACCCGGCGAGTTACCGGTGCGACCGGCAGGTCGAGGATGTCGAGGCGCTGCGGGTGCACCTCGGGCTGGACCGGCTCGACCTGGTGGGGCACTCGGCCGGTGCGACGCTCGCCCTGCTGTACGCCGCCCGGCACCCCGACCGCGTCGGTCGTCTCGCGCTGATCACGCCCAGTCCGCGGCCGGTCGACGTGGAGGTCAGCGACCTGGATCGCCGGGAGCTGGCCGAGCTCCGACGGGGAGAGCCCTGGTTCCCGGCGGCCTTCGCCGCCTTCGAACGCATCTGGTCGGGCCAGCCCACCGCCGCCGACTGGGAGGCGATCACACCGTTCACCCACGGCCGGTGGGACGCCGACCGCCGGGCCCGGGTCGCCGGGGAGGCGGGGCAGCGCAACGACGACGCAGCGGCCGTCTACTACTCGGCCGGGGCCGTCGACCCGGAGGCTGTCAGGTCCGCCCTCGGTCACCTTCAGACGCCGGTCTTGCTGCTCGCCGGCGAGTACGACGTCGGGCTCCCGCCGAAGCGCGCCGCCGAGTACGCCGGCCTGTTCCCGCGGGCCGAGTTGGCGGTGCAGCCGGGCGCCGGGCACTATCCGTGGCTCGACGATCCGGAGTGGTTCGTGGAGACGATGGCCGGATTCCTGCGTTTAGCGGTGACGGCCGCGGCGCCCAGGATCGCCGCGGCCGTCCCTACCTGCCGTGATTCGTCAGCTGGTCGGCAGGACCGCCTGGCCCTTGCGGTAGTTCTTGCCGCTGCCGTCCGGGGTGTAGTTGTTCTCGACGTTGCCGGCCGAGTCGACCGAGAACCAGTTGATCCGGGTGCCGGCCGGGATCGTCAGGGTCTCCCCGCCCTCGCGGATGCCCGCCGAGCCGTAGAGCGTCGACGAGTACGTCGGCGTAGCGCCGTCGAGGGTGTAGAAGACCGAGGCGGGCTCGGAGACGCCGACGGTCACGTTCACCATGCCCGGTGTCGAGCTGGGGGCGACCGTGAGGGTGCTCTCCGGGCGGGTCCGGTCCTTGGCGAAGTCCCGGGCCACCCGCATCAGCTCGACCAGGCCATTGGAGAACTCCATCGCCTCGGAGTGCGCCTCCTCCCAGTCAGGTTGGAAGGACGTGCCGACCTCGAAGTTCCAGGCGTAGATGCCGTACTTGTACCAGAGCATGTCGCCGGAGTTGCCCGCCGCCGAGTAGAGCACGTCGGAGATCGGGCCCGTGCGGGCCGGGGTCACCGCCATGTTCCGGTGCTGCTTGATGGCGGTCAGGATCCGCGAGGACGCGCCCCAGAAGGCCGACTCCTCGGCCAGCGTCGGCCGCGGCGCCGAGGTCCGGTCCGGCAGGGCGTACGCGCCCGGCGACCACATGAAGTAGTTCCCGGAGGAGTGCAGGTTCATCGAAAACTTGATGTTGGGGCGGGCAGCCAGCCAGTCGACATTGCGGTTCTCCGGCTCGGAGAGCTCGCTCGGCCCGGCGTAGGTGCCGCTGGTGCAGCTGCTCGACGCGCCCGAGTACCCGTCGAAGAGGCTGTACTCGGTGTAGTTGCGGTTGTTGTCGACGCCCCACGAGTCCCGGCCGAGGAAGTCCGCGGCCCCGGTCGACGGGCAGTGGTTGGTCATGTTCTTGCGCTGGGAGTTGAAGTCGTAGAAGGAGTAGTGGCCGCCGTCCGGGTTGACCGACGGAGCGATCCAGATGTCCAGGTTGTTCAGCAGCTGCTTGGTCTGCCCGTCGTGCGCGTAGTTGCGCAGCAACCGCTCGGCGGTCTCGACGGCGACCAGCGGCGGCACCCACTCCCGCGCGTGCTCCTGCGCGTAGGCGAGCACTCCCGGCTTCGAACCGTCCCTAACCTTGCCGATCCGGATCGCATACACCGGTTGCGGATCGCGGGAGACGGAGGCCGGCGCACTCAGGTCGTCGGTGAGCGCGGTCCGCGCCGCCGGCGCGACCACGCCGTTGCCCGGGCTGCCGCGATAGGTGTACGCCTTGACCAGCGACCCGGCCGCGGCGTTGAGCGCCGCGACGACCTCGGCGGCGGTGCTGGTCACCGCGCCCGCGCCGTCGGTACCGAGGGCCACCCGGATGGCCTTACCGCTCACGGTCACCGCCAGCGCCGCGTTGCCGGCGCCCGGGTTCACCAGCTCCACCGAGATGTCGTTGCCACCCTGGTGCCCCCAGGCCAGGGAGTCCACCGCGACCCGGCTGGCGTTGGCGCTGCCGAGGACGGCCTGGGCGTGCCGCCGGTAGCCGTTCGTCTTGTACGGCAGCTCGACGATCTCGGCCAGGTTGGGGAACTCGGCGGCGAGCTGATGGATCCGCGCGTACAGCTCGGTCGGGGTGAGGTAGCTGGTGACGAAGTCCTTCTGGTAGCCCGGCCCCTCCGGGCTGGTCTCCGGGGTCGGCAGCCACTCCTGCACCTTGACCTCGGCCACGTCCCCGGTTGGGCTGGTGATCCGGATACGGTCCGGCCGGCTGGTCACCGCCGAGGCGCCACGGTGGTAGAGGTAGACGCCGGCGTCGACAAAGCGGGAGATGGTCTGCGTGCCGCCGGAGCCGATCGCGGTTCCCGGCCCACTGTCCCGCTCGACGGTGAGCGTGTTGCTGGCTGTCTGGCCCTGCGCCCACTTCGCCTCGACGGAGAGGACCTGGCTGGTCCCGGAGGTGTAGTAGTCCGCGCGGATGATCTTGATGTCGGAGACGTCCGGAGCGGTCGGGTCGGCCGCGGCGGCGGCGAACTCCCGGTTCTCGGCGAGGTGCGCGGCGATGGTCGACTCGCGCTCCTCGACGCGGGCCCGGGCGTCCTCGGGGCGATGCAGCACGTCGCCGAGGGTGAAGCCGGCCGCGGTCAGCCGGGCGGCTTCGCTCGGCGTGATCACCGCGTGCGCGACCACGCCGTTCTCCGAGCGTTCGACATTGTGGTCGAGGTCCACTCCGGTGGCGACCAGCGCGTCCAGCTCCGCGGTGCCGGCGAGCAGCACCTCCACGACGTTCGCCGGCTCACCGGCGACCGGGCTGGAATCGGCCGGTGCGCCGGCGTCCGGCGCGGTCGCCGAGGCCGGGCTGATCAGCAGCACGACGGCCATGGCGGCGGCCAGCGCCGCCGGGACCGGGAGGCGGCGTCGCCACCGCGCGGGTAGGGATTTCGGCATGGTGATGTCTGCCCTTCTGGCTACTCGGCCTGATGGCCGTAAAAGATGGCCGAGGGGCACGCGCGGGGTACGCGGCTCCATCCGTTGGGTCGCGTGCGGTCGTTGCGGCAACCGAGCGCGCGACACGCTGAGAAAGGGAAGGTGACGTCGTCCGGCTCCGTCGCCTCGACAGGACCCGCATCGCCGAATTGCGGGGTGTCGAACGATGGTGACGGAGGCTCTCCGGTGACAGTTGGTGGACTGAGGCAATCCTCAGCTGTCACAACGTGACCTGTCAATCCTCTGCTGGGCCCGTTGACTCTCGGGCCGTAGTCCTCACCGAACACGCCGAAGAGGTGGGGTAGGTGGGCAGGTCCCGCGCCAAGCCTTCCTGAGCCCAGAAGGCGTCGACGGACCGCCTGCTGTCTCCGGTCAGGTCACCGCGGAGCGGACGCCGAGGCCGATGAGGACGGCGCCGGTGAGCCGGTCGAGGGTACGGCGCACGCGCGGGGTGCGCAGCAGCCGTGCGGCTGCGCCGGTGACCGCGGTCCAGCCGGCCAGCCGGCCAGCCAGAAGGTGTGCAGCAGGGCGTGTGCGGTGGCGAGCACCAACATGGGGACCAGCACCGGCATGACGGGTGGAGGAACTGCGGGGCGAGGGTGAGGTAGACGGCGGCGGCCTTGGGATTGAGCACGTCCGACACGGCCGGGACATCCCAGCCCTCATTCCTCAGGTGTATCTGCACTACGACCCCTACGCCAGGTCCGAGCGGGGAGCGGCCGGAGCGGTCTTGGCCCGTCAGCGCATGGACTTTCTGCTGCTGCCCAACCGGGGCCGGATTGTCATCGAATGCGACGGGATCCAGCACTACGCCGATGACCTCCGTCGCGCCGACTCTCGCCGGTACGCCGAGATGGTCGCCGAGGATCGGGCGCTGCGGCTGCGGGGTTACGAGGTCTACCGCTTCGGCGGGTACGAGTTGACCGAGGGCCCCGAGTCCGAGGCGCTGCTGGACACGTTCTTCGACCAGTTGGCCAGCAGGCACACCACGTGACGCTGTCGTGGACCCGTTAGCACGCTGACCTGCTCCGGGTGGACCGGGCGCATGACTTCCCGTGAGGGGCTCTCGCAGGGCCCATTCGGCGGGACCTGTCTGCCCTCGCCCGCGAGGTTGGTCTACCGCCCGGCGGCGATGAGCGCTGCGCGGCGAGAACCATGGTCGAGCTAGCAGAACATGGCCGGCCTACCGGTCAGCTGAGGTGATCACGCGGGGCGCTGCTATTGGCGGCGCCGTCTGACGCGATGAGCACCTTCCGTCCAGTAACAGTGCCGGCGGCGAAGTCGCCGCGCGGGTACCCGCTGATCCAGATGGCGCGGTGCTCGCCCATGCTGGCGTGCCACTGCTGCTTCCAGTGCCCGCGCACCCAGTGACCACGGACGGGAGCGCCGGCGCGGGCGGCGCGGGCGGCGTCGAGCTCCTCCTGGGCGTGTTCGGGCCGGCGCAGATGCACCCGTCGGATCAGCGGATCCGGGCGACCGGCGCGCTGGGCGGCCTGGCGGGCGGCCTTCGACCCGGGTGTGGTCTCGTCGCGGACGAGCGGAGTGCGGCACAGCGCCGCGAAGGTCTGCAGGATGCGGTTCGGGCCGGCCGGGCCGCCCTGGTCGGCGGGTGGCGTGCCGTACAGGCCCATCACGTAGGAGACAACTCGCAGCCCGCGGTAGTGGATAGCCAGGTCGGGATTGCGGTAGCGGTCGAGCCCTGTGTGCCGTTCCCATCCGGCGATGCTCAGCGCCGGCTTGTCGCTGGTTGACAGGCCGCTGGTCCAGGTGATGGCGCTGATCTGCCGGCGTGCGGTGTCGTCGTGCTGGTCTTGCCAGACGGCAGGCAGTGGCCGGGCGAAGAGCACGATCCCGTTCGGCGCCGGCAGGTGATGTTCGAGGAACGGCTCCGGCGGGTAGGTGCCCGCCGCCGCAGCGACCAGGTCCACCATCGGCGGGTCACACCAGATCGGCGGGGACTCCGAGAACGCCTCGGCGCTGTCGCGGGCGCTGGCCTCGGCGAGCTGCCACCGTGCGCTGTCGGCTGCATACTCGGGCCACTCCCCCGGCCTGATCCTGGTGGAGGTCGAGTTCGTTACTGACAAAGCGGCGCAATCTTTCCGCCCGCCCGCGGAGATCGTCGCCGAGATGACGGCTGACCCGCTTCACTGGGCACACTCGTCCACGCCAACCGACGAGGGCAAAGCCGGTCAGCGGCCTTCAATGTGTCCAGCTACGTCCGCCGTCAGCGGCCCATGGCGGGTGTGAGGCTCGGCTGCCTACTCAGTTGAGATGGTATCCAGGCTTTGGCGGGTGACAACTTCACTGCCATCGTCGATCGCGCTCAATGCGGCCGCGCGGACCAGATGGGACAGGCTACCGATCATCCCGCGCGTGCGTTGGTGAAGGTACCGGTCCAGGCCGGTGAGAGTGCCTCGGTCGTGGCGGTGCAGCCGCAGGGCAGACTCCAAGGTGGCCACCAAGCCCTCCCACGCAGCCCCGTAGGGAATCGGCCCGGTGTTAACCACCACCCAGCGCCTAGCAGCCTGCCTGCGGTGCACTGCGGTGACCAGTCCGGAGTTTTCGGCGTTCGTCCCAGCGCAGACGAAGGTGGCCGGCAGCCCTTCGGTGAAGTACCTGAGGTGGTCGGAGACATCCGCACCGGTGGTGACGGCCGCTCTTCTCTACGGCACCGCCCGGCCGCGGACCGGTGATCTCTTCACTGAACCACGTTGCCGGCGAGTTCGCGCCGCTGTACGATCCGGGCAACGCGGTCGTACCGATCACCTGGTGCGCCCAGAACACCCCCACGTGCACGCTTGTGCTGGCGCCTGCGGCGCAGGCGGTGCGGCTCGTTGTGGTCGCGCCCGTTGCCGCCGCCGGCACCTCCTGGGTCGTCGTCGCGATCTCGGGGATCGGCATCGGACTGGCGCTGTGGGCCCTGCTCGAGATTCTCTTCCCCGGGGAGATCGGCATTCACGGCCTTCTCGAATACCCGATCGATCACGATACCGACTTCGACACGTTCGACAACTGGGGCGCGGACGAGGGCGAGTGGTACAACAGCCTGAAGGTCTACGCGGAGGTGATCAAGACGACGAAGCTCGTGGCCGACCGGAACAACATCCCCTTCGCGTGGACCGACGCGGAGGACGCGCGGCTCAAGCGGATCATCGACGCGGCGTGCACGGCCCAGCGCGGCGCTCAGGGCACGGCCGGGTGCGACGACAACGTCGCCGTCTACGTCCCCGGCGGTGTGAACTACAACCTCAAGCCGATGCCGAAGACCGGGGGCCTACATTGTGACCGCCATGGGCGACGGAGGCTTCCCGCAACCCCCGGGGCGGGCCCAGTGGTTCTACCCGGCACGCAGCAAGTATGGCAATGCCGCCAAGACCGCCGGCTACAACCACAAGTGGTACGACGTGCGGCCGGAGTTCCAGACGAAGTTGTGCACCGGGCGTGCGGCCGGGTTGGCCTGCGACGAGTTCCCGTTCTGGGTGACGAACCAGGCGGTCAACCTGTCCGGCTTGGTCGCTGACGTGCAGCCGGTGCCAGGAACGGAGTCGTCACCGCAAGGCAATGACATCTCCGGGTTCTACCGCAAATGCGACGTGGACGACGGTGAGCGGTTCATCGTGCTGCCGGTGAAGCCGTGGGTCGCGGCGAACGGGCCGAGCTTCGGGTTCACGGTCAACCAGGGCGGGGCCAGCCTGTGCATGACCCCCGAGGCGCCGGCAGCTCCGTGATGCTCGATGACATGCGCGTGCTGCGTGACGCGGCGGCGGAGTACCGTGCGGCGGCGACGGCTGCGGGCGTTGAATGGCCCGAGCACGCCGAAGCGCCCGTCGCGCAGCCACCCGACCTGGTCTACCGGCTCTTCGACGTGGACCACGTCGCCGAGCAGCTGACCTGGTTTCAGTCGCAGGGGTGGCACTCGCGGCGGC
>NZ_JBSFYQ010000043.1:0-55222 GCF_053599855.1 Micromonospora sp. NPDC005161 | reverse complement strand
GAGGCCGGCGCCGTCGCCTCGGTCGGCTCCAAGGGCGACTCGTACGACAACGCGATGGCCGAGGCGTTCAACTCGCTCTACAAGGCCGAACTCGTCCGCAACCGAGGTCCGTGGCGCGGCCTCGACGACCTGGAGATGGCCACCCTCGAGTACATCGACTGGTACAACAACCGCCGCCTGCACGGCGAACTCGGACACATCCCGCCCGCCGAACACGAGGCCCTACACGCGATGACCCAACCGGTCACCGCACCCCTGAAAACCAGCTAACCAACTCTCCACCAAACCCGGGGCTTGACACTGTGGACGCGACGACTCTCGCCGAAAGCGCCTTGTAAGGGAGACGTCAGTCGCCGCTAGCCGCTCGCGTACCCTTCCTGGCATGGACCTTGATGATCTTCGGCGGGCGGAGTTCGCGTTCCCCGGGCCGCTGCGGGACAAGCTGGTGGCCGCGATCCTGTCCGGCGCGAAGACCTCGACCTCCGCCCTGGTTCTCGGATACGAGCGCGCGAACGAGCCGCTGCCCGAGGTCGGCCAGCGATCGGCGGTGGTGGACTCCGAGGACCGGCGGGTCGCGGTGATCGAGCTGACGGAGGTGCGGGCGGTCCGGCTCGCCGATGTCGACCTGCAACACGCTCTCGACGAGGGCGAGGGAGATGAGTCGGTCGCGCAGTGGCGGGCCGGGCACGAGACGTTCTGGCACAGCGCGGAAGTGCGCGCAGAGCTGGGCGACCCCGGCTTCACCGTCGAGGACGACACCCTGGTGCTGACCCAACGCTTCCGGCTGGTGCACAGCGTCTGAGCCGGCGCCGACGGTTGTCCGATTTCCCGACCCATGAGCCAGGCGCCCGATCCTCCCCCCGGATACGCCCCCAGACGGTGAGCGACGGCGGGTAATCGCTGGACTCAGCGGGACCAGACAAGATCGGCCCCCAACCGCATTTCTGCTGGTCAGGGGCCGTTCTCGCACCGTGTGGCGGGTAGAGGATTCGAACCTCTGAAGCTTTCGCGACGGATTTACAGTCCGTCGCAGTTGAGCGGGCCAGCTCGCCTTGCATCGCGCGGCGTCAACTCCAGGTCTCGTTGCTGCCCGCCGTGATGTAACGGCGCCCTGCACGAGCGCGGTGGACAGCTCGCCCCCGCCTACACGCAGAGCATAGTGGCATCAAGATCGACCAAGCCTTACCCAAGCGGACGGTGACGGACAGGCTCGGACGTAGGACACGCTCGTCGTACGAGCACCATTGGAGCACCAATGCGTTCACCGGTGACGAACGGCAAAGGCGCCTGACCTCTGTTTTAGCAGGTCAGACGCCCTTTGATCTTGTGCGCCCGAAGGGACTCGAACCCCTAACCTTCTGATCCGTAGTCCGATGCTCCCTATCTGCTGGTAGCAGCGTGACGGGCACCGGACCGATGCCGCGCCGGCACCGCGATTCGCCGCCCTTTCAGCATGATCAGGTCCGCCGCGACCGCCCGCTCGATGACTGCATTGGCCGGCAAGATCACGCCAGCACGGATTCGCATTCAAGGCTGGTCGCGCGTTCCAGATCGAAGGGACTCAAGTGCTTCGGCGCGACCGAGCCATGCCGGTCGCCGATGTGGGCCGCCGCCTCATCGTCAGTGCCGCCAGGCGGCCAGCATCGGCGCCACCAACGGCGCGAGTCCAATGTAGCCACGGATAATGAAGGAAAGGCGCAGCGCCGGTTCAGCGGCGGCACCTTGGACGACCTCCACGACCGCAGCGGTCCAGACTCGACGAGTGGGGACCACCACCGTGGGCGCCACCTTCCCGATCTTGCTTCTCCCCTACCAGCCCGAGACCCCACCGGGCCCACGCCCAGTCCTGCTCGAAAAGCCGCCGGGTACGGCGGGTCGGGTCACTCGGCGCCCTGCTCCCAAACTGCTCCCAAGTAAGGGTCGATAGCAGAAAAGCTCGTTACCGGCTACTCCGGCAACGAGCTTCCTACCTGTGGATATTCATGGTGGGCGATACTGGGATCGAACCAGTGACCTCTTCGGTGTGAACGAAGCGCTCTCCCACTGAGCTAATCGCCCTCAGCGCCGCTGACTCTACCCGATCGTGGAACCAGACCGGAAATCCGGGGTCAGTGCGTCGCGAGGTAGTGCATCGCGGCGGCCACCACGTCGATGCCGAGGCTGTACTTGAGTGACAGCCACACCACCACGGCCACGAAGACCAGGCCGACGGAGCCGAGCACGATTCGCACCGGCAGCGACTGGCGTTTCGCCCAGTTGGTCCAGCCGTGCACGTGTCGGCGGGTGAAGCCGAGCAGCCGGCGGGCCCAGTGGTATTCGACGGCCCAGATGCCGAGCCCGGCGATGACCAGCAGCCAGCCCGGCCCGGGTAGCGGGATGAGGGCGATGCCGATGGTCACGACCAGCGCCCCGGCGATCGCAATGAAGATCTTGAGGGTGATCCGGCCGGTGGGGTTGGCCCGGATCAGGTCGAGGGTGGTGGAGATCCGCTCCCGCCAGTTGGGGCGCCGCGGCGGGTCCGCCACCACGAGGATGCCACCGGCACGGCCGGCGCCGTCCCGGACGGCGCGGCCCGTGCCAACGGCGCCAGAACGGCCCGCTTCTCCGGCACCGGGGCGGCCGGGCTCGGACGCCGGCCGACCGGACCGCTCGGGCTGCTCCATTGGCACTGCGTACCCCCGCTTTTCGGCTGCTCGGACCGCGACGTTCGGCGGACCGGACGCCGCTGCCGGATCCACTGAGGATCGCTTCGCGACCATTTCACCCCCCAGTGTCGCTCGGGCCCGTCACTGCAACGGCCGACTGGACGTTACCGGAGTAAGTCGACGACTGAGCCACCCGATGCCGGGCGGGATCACGCACTGGGCAGAACCGGAAATCCTACATGAATCCTCACATTCACGCGGCCTTTCCGTCCCCCTTCCCACCACTGGGTGAAGTCAGCGTATGGCGGAGCGTAGCCAGGAGTAGCACCTGAGTATGGGAAAAGCGGGACACGCGCGTTCCGCAGCGGTGCCGGGGGGAGAACGTCCATGAGTGTCATCCGACCGACGACCGTAGAGGTCGAGACGTCGCTAAGGCTCGTCGCACCTGACGCCACCGCATTGCCGGTGCGTGCCAGTTTGCGTTACGACCCTGCTGACCCGTATGCGGTCCATGTCCTGTTCCATGCCGAATCAGCTGGCGGCGAGGCGGTGAGTTGGTCCTTCGCTCGCGAACTGCTCGTCACCGGCCTGGACGAGCCAGCCGGCATCGGTGATGTGCGGGTCTGGCCCTGGGCCACCCCGCGCGGCGACTTCGTCGCGCTGGCCCTGTCGTCACCGGACGGCAACGCCCTCTTCGAGGTGCCGCGCAGCGTCCTGGTGCGTTTCCTTCGACGGACCTACGTCGTCGTCCCGCGCGGCCGCGAGGCCGAGCACCTGGACGTCGACACGGCGGTGAACCGGCTGCTCGCCGGTCGCTGACCACCGCCCGAACGGGCAACACCGGCCATGCCGGGGCCGCGCGGATCTGCCGACCGCGCGGCTCCGGCACACCCCGGGAGGTACGCGGGCCCGCCCGCCCCGGGTCGGCCGGTGCTCAGCCGTGCGTGGTGATGCCGCCGTCGACCGGGATGACCGCGCCGGTGAGGTACGCGCCGGCCCGGGAGGAGAGGTAGATGGCCGTGCCGGCCATGTCCTCCGGACGCCCGATGCGGCCCAGCGGCACCTGCTGCTCGATGCTGGCCCGGCTCGCCGGGTCGTTCAGCGCGAACGCCATCATCTTGCTCTCGAACGGGCCGGGTGCGATCGCGTTGACGGTGATCTGCTCGCCGGCCAACTGGTGGGCCAGGCTGCGGGTGAGCATGTGCACGGCCGCCTTGGTGGCCGAGTACGCGTACACCTCCATCCACGGCACCCGGATGCCGTCGATCGACCCGATGTTGATCACGCGGGCCGGGTCGTCGGCGCTGGCGGCGGCGCGCAGCGCCGGCAGCAGCGCGGTGGTCAGCCGGAAGACGGCCTTGACGTTGACCGCCCAGAGCTTGTCGAACGCGGCCTCCGGGTAGCTTTCCAGCGGGGCGCCCCAGGTCGCGCCGGCATTGTTGACCAGCACGTCGAGGCGGGGGAAGCGCTCCCGCACGGCAGCGGCCAGCGACTCGGCCCCGGCGTCTGCGCCCAGGTCGGCCGGGATCGCCTCGCAGCGCCCCTCGGCGGAGAGTTCCTTGGCGACCGCCTCGCAGACGTCCGCCTTGCGGGACGAGATGATCACCTGCGCGCCGGCCCGGACGAAGCCCTGGGCGATCATCAGACCGATCCCCCGCGACCCGCCGGTGACCAGGACCGTCTTGCCTTCGACCGAGAACAGCTGCGTCATGCCCATCCCATCGCGAGTCGGCGGGTCCGCCGGTCCGGCGGGCGGCCGGCGGGGCGCCGGGCGGACCGGAGACCGGACGGCGCTACCGCCGGGTAACGTAGCCCGGCCGCCGGGACCGCGACAAGCCCGTGGCGGCGCGCCGGATCCGCCGGTGGCCGGGATGCGGTGACCTGCGGTTCGGGCTACCGTCGCAGGCGATGGTCTCCACCGGTCCCCTTCCTGCGGCAATGATCGGAGCGGCGCCACCCGTCCCCGACGAGGTCGCCACGTTCGCGCTGGCCGACCTGGCCGGCGACCGGGGCTGGCGCCGTCCGGTGTTCGTCGAGCGGGAGCTGCTGATCCTCACCACCCGTGGGCACGGCGACGCCGAGCTGGATTTCCACCTGCTGCCGTGCCGGCCCGGCACGCTGCTGCGGGTGCGCGCCGGCCAGGTGCTGCGCTGCGCCGGCCCACAGTTCGACGCCACCGTGGTCGGTTGGGATTCCGAGGCGCTGCGCGGTCTCGACGTGGACCCGGACGCGCCGCCGACCTGGCGGCAGTTGGCCGGCGAGGACGAGGACGCCGTGATCAGCGAGGTGAGCCAGCTGGCGGTGGACTGCCAGCGGCACCGCGACACCCCCGCCGGTCGCGCCCTGCTCCGCCACCAGCTCGCCGTGCTGCTGCTGCGGCTGGCGCTGCCCGGCGGGGACCGGTCGGGTGGCCGGCCCGAGGCGGAGACGTTCCACCGGTTCTGCCGCGAGGTGGAGCACGCCTACCAGTACACCCGGCGGGTGGAGGACTACGCCGCCGCCCTCGGCTGCTCGGTACGGACCCTGACGCGGGCCTGCCTGGCCGTCACCGGGCGCAGCGCCAAGCAGGTCATCGACGAGCGGGTCGCGTTGCAGGCCGGACGGCTGCTCGCCGCGACCGACGAGCCGATCGCCCGGATCGGTCGGGATCTGGGCTTCTCCGAACCCACCAACTTCGGCCGCTTCTTCACCCGGGAGATCGGGCTCAGCCCCGGCGCGTTCCGGGCCGCCCGGGACCAGCCGGCCGCCGCCCGGGTGGTCCGGCCCCGCTCGCCGGCCGAAGCGGCGACCGCCAATGCCGGTCGGTTCCGCCCCGGTGCCCCCGGCGAGCCGGCCAACGGCGGTCACGCCGCCCCACCCGGACAGCCCGCGGGACCGGGCATCGGCGCCAGCCGGGCATGATGGCAGGGTGCAGATCTCCGCGCGCGGCGACTACGCGGTACGGGCGGCGCTGAGCCTCGCCACCGCGTACCCCTCGCTGCTGTCCACCCAGGCCATCGCCGCGGAGCAGGACATGCCCCGCAAGTTCCTGGAGGCGGTCCTGGCCGATCTGCGCCGGGCCGGCATCGTCCGCGCCCAGCGTGGCGCCGAGGGCGGCTACACGCTCGCCCGTCCGCCGCGCGAGGTGACCGTCGGCGCGGTGCTGCGCGCCGTGGAGGGTCCGCTGGCCGGGGTACGCGGCCTGCGCCCGGAGGAGACCCGGTACGAGGGCGCGGCGGAGAACCTGCCCGGCCTCTGGGTGGCGGTACGCGCCGCGGTCCGTCGGGTGGTCGACGAGGTGAGCCTCGCCGCGATCATCAGCGGTCGGCTGCCGGCCCACGTCCGCAAGCTCACCGCTCTGCCTGACGCCTGGGAGCCCCGCTGATGCCCACGCCCACCCTGCGCACCGACCGTCTGCTGCTGGAGCCCTACCGACCGGCCGACGCCGAGGACTTCGTCGCGCTGCTCGCCGACCCCGAGGTGGGCCGGTTCATGGGCGATGGTCCGATGACCGAGGCGGACGCCAGCGACCTGTTCGGGCGGGTGTTCAGCCGGGTCTACGCCGACGACCTCTTCGACGTGTGGGCGGTCCGTCGGGATGGCCGCTACGTCGGGCACGCCGAGATCAAGCGGACCGACGACGTCGAGGGCCACGAGCTCGTCTACGCGCTCGCCAAGCCGGCGTGGGGTGGCGGCCTGGGCACCGAGCTGGCCACCGCGCTGGTCCGGTACGGCTTCGACCGTCTCGACCTGCCCCGGGTGTACGCCACGGTGGCCGACGCCAACCACGCCTCACTCGGGCTGCTGGCCAAGCTCGGCTTCGTCCACCAGCAGGATGTGACCGAGGAGGACGGCAGCGTCACCCGGGTCCTCGCGCTGGACCAGAACCCCGTCCCGGCCTGAGCCGTCGGGCCCCAGCTCGCCTCCGGAATGGAGACCGCGACGCCGCATCGGGCAACCGTCCATGCCGGACACCGAGTGGGTTTCGGAATTCACCGGTTCGGGAATGTTCGATCTCGACACGGCAGGGAACGGTGACGAGGGGAGTCCTCCGATGGGCCTCATGTTTCGCAAGCGCAAGAAGATCGGTCCGATCATCCTGAACTTCACCGAGAACGGCTTCTCCTCGTGGAGCATCAAGATCGGGCGTTGGTCCTGGAACTCCAGGGCTCGGGCGCACCGGGTCGACCTGCCGGGTCCGCTGTCCTGGAAGCAGGACAAGTCCCGGTCGTAGTGTCCCGGGAGTCGAGCGGGGTGCCGGTGATTCACCGGCACCCCGCTCGGCGTCCGCGGGCGGTCGGACACCGACCGGGGCGGCCGGGCGCGCTCAGCGCGTCGAACTGATGATCTCGTCGCCGGCCAGCCGGCCGGCCTCGCGTTCGCGGCGCACGTCGCCCGCGTCGAGCAGGGCGGTGAGTGCCCGGGTGGCGTCGGAGGCACGGTAGACGGTCGCGGTGAGAGTGTGCCGGCGTAGCTCGGTGAGCGGCCGAGGCCCGCCCCGGCGCAGCTCGGCCAGCAGCTCGCGGGCCAGCGGCTCGGGGTCGGGGTCGCCGGCCACGTCGACCGGCGCGCCCGCCGGGTCGGCCGGGTCGGACAGGCGCACGTCGAGGTCCGCGCCGACGGCCCAGAGCGCGTCGCGGACGGCCTCCAGGCTCCGGTCCGATCGGCTGCCGAACGCGATCACGCCCGCCGCCGCACCGTCGGGCAGCACCGGCGCCACCTCGGCGACCAGCGGGAAGCCGGCGCCGACCAGCGCGGCGCGGGTGCCGCTGTCGGCGTGCAGCAACAGCTCCCCCGTGCGGCCGTTGCTCGCGGCGGTGACCAGTTCCGGGGCCACGGCGCCGGGCAGGTCCAGGAAGCAGAACAGCGGAGAGCCGGCGGCGCCGGCCGCCTTCACCGCGACCGGCAGCCGGTCCGGGACGCCCGGCAGCAGGTGCACGGTGACCTCGGCGGGCAGTTCCGCCTCGACCGGGCCGAGCCGGGTCGGCAGGTCAGCGGCGCCGTCGGCCAGCACCAGCACGGTCACCCGCCGGCCGCGCACCTGGTCGGCGTGCCCGGCGACCACCCGCAGCGCGGCCTCGGCGCCGCCGGCGTCGTCACCGGCCCAGGCGAGGGCGATGGTGGCCCGCCGGGAGCGGTGCAGGGCCGCGGGCAGCCAGGTCGTCAACTGGCGGACCAGCAGCTCGCGGAGGAAGTCGGTGGTCCGGTCGGTCGACATCGGTCCGTTCTACCCTACGAGCGGTCAGGCCGGGACGGAGATCCCCACCCCGCCGCGGGTCTGCCTGCCGTAGCGCTGCCGTTCGGCGGCCAGGTCGAGCCGGCCGATCCGCTTGCGGGCGGCCAGCGCGTCGTCGTCGAGCCGGTCGGCCGGGACCAGCCAGACCACCTCGAACTCCAGGCCGTCCGGGTCCTGCCCGTAGAGGCTCTTGGTGGTGCCGTGGTCCGAGGTACCGACCAGAGCGCCGGCGGCCGAGAGCCGCTCGGCGGTGGCGGCCAGCTCGTCGAGGGTGTCCACCTCCCAGGCCAGGTGGTAGAGCCCGACGGTGGCGCGGCCGGCGGTCGACCGCCCGGCGCCGGCGCCGATCTCGAACAGGCCGAGGTCGTGGTCGTTGGTCGAGTCGGGGGCCTGGAGGAAGGTGGCGCCCCGGAATCCGTCCGGGGTCATCGCCACCGGGCGGAAGCCCAGCACGTCGCGGTAGAAAGCGACGCTGCGGGCGAGGTCACTGACGTAGAGGACGGCGTGGTTGAGTCGATGGATTCCCATGGCTCCAGGCTAACGCGGTTTAGTTGAACCCTCAACCATTGCGGGTATGATGACGGTCATGACCCGCTGGCTGGACTCCGACGAGCAGCGCACCTGGCGGGCGTTCCTCACCGCCTCCCGCGCGCTGATGGACACGCTCGACCGCGAGCTGCAACGCGACGCGGGGATGCCGCACGCGTACTACGAGATCCTGGTCCGGCTCTCCGAGGCCCCCGACCGGCGACTGCGGATGAGTGACCTGGCCGAGGCGACCGGGTCGTCGCGGAGCCGACTCTCGCACGCCGTGGCCCGGTTGGAGGCGGCCGGCTGGGTGCGCCGCGAGGAGTGCGCCACCGACCGGCGCGGACAGGTCGCACTGCTCACCGACGCCGGCTTCGCCACCCTCGCCGCTGCCGCCCCCGGCCACGTCGAGGGCGTACGCCAGCACCTGTTCGACGCGTTGAGCCCGGCCCAGGTCGACCAGCTGCGCCGGATCAGCGAGACGCTGGCCGAGCACCTGAGCAGATCCTGACCGATCGACACGGGCGCGGGTCTTGTACTTACCGTCGTCGGATGAGCACGATGGGGCGTGCCCTCCGGCTTCGGCAAACTGACTGATCAGGCGCACCACCTCGTGTCCGCCGGCGACCTGGCCGGCGCACAGCGGCTGCTCTCCGACGCGCTCACCGACGCCGACCCGCGCCCGGCCAACGCCACTACCGAGCTGGCCGAGGCCGCCAGCCTCCAGGCGCGGGTGCTGGTCGCGCTCAGCGAGCCGCACTCCGCCCGGGGTTGGGCCGCCTTCGCGTACGCGGCCACCACCCGGTTGCACGGCCGCTCCGACCCGCGCACCGTGGCTGCCGCGGCGACCCTGGCCGCGGTGCTGCACCGGGTCGGCAGCCACTCCCGGGCCGCCCGGCTCTACCAGGAAGTCATCATCGAGCTGACCGCGCAGGACGGCCCGGAGTCGCTGCGGGTGCTCGCCGCGCACGCCGACCTGGCCACCGTCGAGTACGCCCGCTTCCAGTGCACGGTGGCCCGCGACCGGCTCCAGGACGCCTGGGAGCTGCACCGCGAGGTGTACGGCGACGGGCATCCCAGCGGCATCAAGATGCTGGCCCGGCTCGGCGCGATGCAGCGCGACTGTGGGCAGTTCGCCGAGGCGCACGACAACCTGGCGCTGGCCCGCGAGCTGTGCCGACAGCACCTGCCCGCCGACGATCCGCTGGCCGTGCAGGTGGCGGCGCTGGCTCGGGCGGCGGCCAACCCCGATCACGCCTGCGCCGACGAGACGCCCCGGGACAGCCCCGTGGTGCCGGCCGCCCGGGCCCCGTCACACGGGGACGGGCCGGTCGGGTCCGGCTATCACCCACCCGCTCCCCCGCCCCAGCACGCCGATCCGGCGGCCGGCCCTGCCATCGGCGACGATGAGGCGCTGGCCGGCCATGGGGGCGTGGCCGGCGGCGGCGCGGTGCCGAGTCCTCGGTCGCCGGCCGACGAACCGGGTGGGTCGGTGGGCTTCACGTGGCCATCCGATCCGGCGGACGAGCCCGCCCGCCAGTCCACCGACACACCGGTCCCCCCGTCCGTGGTCGGGCTCGCGGGCGGCGCGGAAGAGGCGTCGGGGGTGTACCGGCTGCACCGGCCAGGCGAGCCGTACCAGCCGTCCGAGCCGTACACGCCGCCCGGCGCGTACACGCCGCCGGATCCGTACGCGCCGCTTGAGCCGTACACACCGTCCCGGCTGCTGCCGGTGCCCGTGCACCGGGCATCGGCACCGCGACGCAACCGGCTGGTGCCGGTGCTGGTGGCCGGCGTGGTCGTGGTGCTGCTGGGCACCGCGGCGGTGATCGCCGGGGTGGCGAGGGTCGGCGACGGGGACGACCAGCGTCCCGGCCCGGGCACCGCCTCCCCGAGCGCCGGTCCGACCGGCACGGGCGCGCCGGCCAGCAGCAGTGCCTCCCCTTCCGGCGCGGCGCCGCCCACGGCCGCGCCGGGCACCCCACCGGGCGCGGTGGCCCTGCGCGACAACCGGGACAACATCGCCCTGCGCTGGACCTACCCGGCCGGCGGTGAGGGGCCGGTGGTCGTCTCCGCCGGCCGGGCCGGCCAGGGTAAGAACGCCATCGCCACGCTGCCCGCCGGTGCCACCAGCTTCGTCGTCTACGCGCTCAACCGCGCCAACGACTACTGCTTCACGGTGGCCGTCGTCTGGTCCACCGACACCGTGGCCAGCGCCGACGAGGTCTGCACCCGCCGCCACTGAGCGTGCTGAGCCGCGTCGGTCAGCGGCCGGCCCGTGGCTCCTCGTCGGTTGGCAACGCCGGCAGCAGCAGACGTACCCGTAGGCCTTGCTGGTCGTCGCCGTCGGTCAGCGTGATGCTGCCGCCGGCGCGGCGGACCAGCTCCCACACGATGGCCAGGCCGAGGCCGGCCCCACCGTCGTCGCGGGCCCGCCCGTCGTCCAGACGGGTGAACCGGCCGAAGACCCGGTCCCGGTCGGCCACCGGAATCCCCGAGCCGTCGTCGGTCACCGTCACCAGGTGGTACGCGGCCTCCTGGTTCCTGGCCGGTGTCGCCTCCACGGCGAGCAGAACAGCGCCGTACGCGTGCCGGACCGCGTTGTCGACCAGGTTGGCCAGCACCCGGCGCAGCTCGTCGGCGTTCGCGACCGTCCACAGCGGGCCGGGCGGCGGCACCACCCGCACCGGCGGCGACGGGTACCGGGCGGCGACCTCGGTCAACAGGGCACCCAGCTCCACCGGCCCGGTCCCCCGGGCCGGTGGCGTCTCGTCCAGGCGGGCCAGCAGCAGCAGGTCGTCGACCAGTCGGCTCAGCCGATCGGTGTCGGCGAGCAGGTTGGCGGTCACCGCCGTCCAGTCCGTCCGGCCGGCGAGGCGCTGGGCCACCTCCAGCTCGGTCCGGATGTTGGTCAACGGGCTGCGCAACTCGTGTGCCGCATCGGAGACGAACGCCCGCTGCCGGGCCCGGGCGGACTCCAACCGGCCCAGCATCCCGTTGAGGGTGACCGCCAACCGGTGGATCTCGTCGGCCGAGGCGGGCACCGGCAGTCGCCCGGTCCCGGCCCGCCCGGTGATCTCCTCGGCACCCCGGCGCAGCGCCTCCACCGGCCGCAGGGTCGCGCCCACCACCCGCCAGGCCACCGCGGCCAGCACGGCCACCAGCAGCGGGAACGCCACCAGCAGGATGGTCCGGACCACGTGCGTGCTGTGCCGCACATCGGCCATCGAGCGGGCGACCAGCACGGTGAGCGGGTCGGCCGCGGTGCCGGCCGGTACGGCGACCACCCGGACCGGGCCCGCGAGCCCGACCCGCTCCGCCGGCACCTCCAGCCGCTGCCGGCGGTCACCGTTCAGCCGCTCCGGGCGGACCATCGGGACCAGCCGGTCCGCGTCGATCGAGGCGGCCCGGATCCGCCCCTGTGTGTCGATCACCTGGACGCGGACCTGCCCGCCGGCCACCGGCAGCGGGTCGGGCAGCGCGTCCTCGGCGGCGAGCAGGGAGACGGCGTCGGCGGTCCGGAACGCCTCGGTGTCCACGGTGCGCTGGAGCACGTAGCCGAGCGCGCCGAGCAGCACCACCCCGCCGAGGGCCAGCGCCACGGTGAGGCCGAGCACCCCGATCGCCATGAGCCGGCCGCGCAGCCCGAGCACCGGCAGCCGGCTGCGCCAGTTCCGGCCGGCGCGCCCCGGACCGGCCGAGGTCGCCGGACCGGCGGAGGCCCCCCGGCGATCGGCGGTCGGCGCGGCGTCCTCGGGCGCGGTCGGCCCATCGGCCGTCAGGTCGGCCGGTACGTCCGTGCTCACGTCGCCAGCCGGTAGCCGGCGCCCCGGACGGTCTCCAACCGGTCCCGGCCGAGCTTGCGACGCAGGTAGCCGACATACACCTCGACCGCGTTCGGCGCGGTCTCCAGGCTGGCGTCCCAGACGTGGTCCAGCAGCTCGATCTTGGAGACCACCTGGCCGGGTCGACGCATCAGGTAGTCCAGCAACGCGAACTCCCGCGCGGTCAGCGTCACCTCGGCGTCGGCCCGGGTCACCCGCCGCCGGGCCGGGTCCAGTCGCAGGTCGCCGACGGCCAGCACCGCCGGGCGTTCCGGCGCGCCCCGGCGCAGCAACGCCCGCAGGCGAGCCAGCAGCACCACGTACGAGAAGGGTTTGGTGAGGTAGTCGTCGGCGCCGCAGTCCAGGCCGTCGGCCTGGTCGTACTCGCCGTCCTTCGCGGAGAGCATCAGCACCGGCAGCCAGTGCTCCTCCGCGCGCAGCCGCCGGACCAGCTCGTAACCGGACAGGCCGGGCAGCATCACGTCGAGGATCATCGCGTCGTACCCGCCGTGCCGGGCGGCGTCCAACCCGGCCGGGCCGGTCGCCGCTACGTCCACCGCGAACCCCTCCGCCTGCAACCCGCGTTGCAGCGCAGCCGCCAACCGGGCCTCGTCCTCCACCACCAGCAACCGCACGACTCAAGGGTGCCACCTGGGTCAAAGCAGGCGGATCGGCGTCCTCAGCGTGTTCACAGCGCCGAGAGGGCAGGATGGTCGGCAGGAGGTACCACATGTCCGTTCTGAGAAGCCGTCCCGTCCTGCGCTGGCTGGTCCCGGCGACCGCCGCCGTCGCCGTCATCGGTGGCGGCGCCGCGATCGGCACGTTCGCCGCCGAGGCCGAACCGAGCCTGCCGCCGCGCACCGCCGCCCAGCTTCTGGTCGACCTGCAGACCTCCCGGCTGGAGGGGCTGTCCGGCACGGTCGTGCAGCGCGCCGACCTCGGCCTGCCGCCGCTGGTCGGGCTGGTCCCCGGCAACGACCTGACCACCCTGTTGAGCGGCACGCACACCCTGCGGGTCTGGTACTCCGGCCCGGAGCGGCAGCGGGTGGCGCTGCTGGACACCCTCGGCGAGCAGGACATCATCCGCAACGGCCGGGACGTGTGGAGCTGGGAGAGCCGCGGCAACACCGCCCGCCACGTCACGTTGGGCGACGCCATGGCCGGGGGTCCGGCGCCCGAGGCGGCGCCGAGCCTGCCGGCAACCCCGCAGGAGGCAGCCGACCTGGCGTTGCGCGCGGTCGACCCGAGCACCGAGGTCAGCGTCGGCCGGTCGGCGACCGTCGCCGGGCGGGACGCGTACGAGCTGGTGCTCCAGCCGCGCGACAAGGACTCGCTGGTGCACCAGCTACGGATCGCCATCGACGCCAAGCAGCACGTGCCGCTGCGCTTCGAGGTGCTCGCCACGGGCAGCGACCAGCCGGCGTTCGAGGTGGCCTTCACCCAGGTCGACTACCAACGCCCAGCCGCCGACCAGTTCACCTTCAACCCGCCGCCCGGTGTGACCGTCACCGAGGAGTCGGCCGAGCAGCGGCCCGCGGGCCGGCCCGACCATTCCAAGCCGGCGGGTGATCCGCAGGTACGCGCCGTGGGCACCGGCTGGACCACCGTGCTGGTGGCCCGCCTCGACGGGGCCGTCGGCGGCAAGCCGGCCACCGAGAAGCCGGCCGGCGACAAGCCAGCCCGCGACAAGCCGGCCGGTACGCCGGACGTCGACGTGTCGAAGCTCCTCGGTGGGCTGACGGCGGTCAGTGGTGACTGGGGCAGCGGTCGGCTGCTCGCCGGCAAGCTGTTCAGCGTGCTGCTCACCGACGACGGCCGGGTGCTCGCCGGCGCCGTCACCCCGGAGCGGCTGTACCAGGTCGCCCGCGGCTGATTTGCCGGTGTTGTCGCGCCGGGTCGACCCACCGGGTCGGCCCGGCGCGCCGTCGTGTCCGGTGGCGCCGTGGTCGAGCGAAGCGGACCGTCAGCCGGCGCTGGGCGGCGGCGTCAGGGGGTGGCGGTCGCGCCGAGGGCGGTGAGGAACGCGTCGGCGAGCACCGCGTGGCCGGGAAGGTGCGGATGCACCCGATCGTCGGCCCAACGCTTCGCCGGGCTGACCGCGAGCACCCGGTCGAACGCCGCCTGGGTCGGCACGTGCACCGCGTCGAACTCGGTGGCCAGCGCGGCCACCACGGCGCAGTACCGGTCGGTGTCGGCGCGCTGCGGGTCGCCGCGGTCCGCCTCGATCAGGAACGGGTCGCCGAGGATCAGCCGGCAGCCGGTGGCGTCCACCGCACGGCGGAGCAGGTCGCGCAGGGTGTGCTCGTACTCGTCGAGGGGGACGGCCTCGTCGGGCCGGTCGCCGTAGCGCCGCCAGATGTCGTTGATGCCGATCATGACCGAGAGCCAGTCCGGACGCTCGGCGATGGCGTCGTCGTCCCAGCGGGCGGCCAGGTTCCGCACGGTGTCCCCGCTCACACCCCGGTTGATCCACTCCGCGTCCAGCTCGGGGTGGCGGGAGCCGACCAGGGCACGAACGAGGCTGACGTAGCCGGCGCCGTAGGGCGCCGCGGTGTCTCGCCGGCCGCAGTCGGTGATGCTGTCGCCGATGAAGAGCACCCGTTGCCCGGTCCGCAGGATCATCCGCCGCCACCTCGTGATCACCGGGCGCGCCGCCCCGGTCAGCGTGGTCGAGGCCGGCGGGACGCGCTATCTTCAACTGTTCGAGGGCACAAAAAAGAACGGCTCAAAGCCGTTCCTGTAAAGGATTCTAATCTTTAGGGAGACGGCTTGTCAAGGCACTCCGGCGGTTCCGGCGAATTGCCGCTTGACGACGAGATCGGTCGCGAGCAGGAGTACGTCTCGATGCTCTACGACCGGCTGGACGGGCTGCGTGAGCAGGCCGCCGAGCGGCTCACCGGCGAGCTGCGCAACACCGGCGGCACCCTGCAGGACCGCTCCCAGCGCGACAGCTCGGTACGGATGTACGCCGACCAGGTCGAGCAGTTCTCCGCCGTGGAGAACGGTCTCTGCTTCGGCCGCCTCGACGGCGACGACGGCGCCCGCCACTACATCGGCCGGATCGGCATCTTCGACACCAGCGGCGATTACGACCCGCTGCTGATGGACTGGCGGGCCCCCGCCGCCCGCCCGTTCTACCTCGCCACCGCCGCCAACCCGCAGGGCGTACGCCGTCGCCGGCACCTGCGTACCCGCCAGCGCAAGGTGACCGGGCTCAACGACGAGGTGCTGGACATCTCCACCGCCGCTCCGGGCGCGCACGAGGAGCTGACCGGTGAGGCGTCGCTGCTCGCCGCGCTCAACGCCGGCCGGACCGGCCGGATGCGCGACATCGTGGAGACCATCCAGGCCGAGCAGGACGGGATCATCCGCGCCGACCTGCCCGGGGTGATGGTGGTCCAGGGTGGCCCGGGCACCGGCAAGACCGCGGTCGCGCTGCACCGGGCGGCGTACCTGCTCTACACACACCGGCGGGAGCTGTCCAGCCGGGGCGTGCTGCTGGTCGGCCCGAACGCGACCTTCCTGCGCTACATCTCCCAGGTGCTGCCCACCCTGGCCGAGACCGGCGTGCTGCTGCGTACCCAGGGGGACCTCTTTCCCGGGGTGAGCGCCCAGCGGACCGAGCCCGCCGAGACCGCCGCCCTCAAGGGCCGGGCGGTGCTCGCCGAGGTGCTGGCGCGGGCCGTACGGGACCGGCAGTGGGTGCCGGACGAGCCGCTGGAGATCGAGGTGGAGCGGGAGGCGCTGACCCTCGACCCGGAGACCGTGCGCACCGCCCGGGATCGGGTGCGCCGCGCGGACCGGCCGCACAACCTGGCCCGGGCGCTCTTCGACGTGGAGATCGTGCACGCGCTCGCCGTCCAGGTGGCCGAGCGGATCGGCGCCGACCCGCTGGGCGGGGACAACCTGCTCGACGAGGCCGACCGCGCCGAGATCCGCCGGGAGCTGCGCGACGAACCGGAGATCCGGGCCGCCCTCGACCGGCTCTGGCCGGTGCTGACCCCGCAGCGCCTGCTCGCCGACCTGTACGCCGACCCGGACCGGATCGCCGCCGCCGCGCCGATGCTCACCGACGACGAACGGGCCCGGCTGCACCGCGAGCCGGGTGGCTGGACGCCGGCCGACGTGCCGCTGCTGGACGAGGCCGCCGAGCTGCTCGGCGAGGACGAGCGGGCCGCCGCCGCCCGGCGGGACCGGATCCGCAGGATGGAACGGGAGTACGCCGAGGGCGTGCTGGAGATCGCCCGGGGCTCCCGGTCGATCGACGTCGAGGACGAGGCCGAAGGTGGTGAGATCCTCGGCGTCACCGACCTGATCGACGCGGACCGGCTGCTGGAGCGGCAGGAGGAGGCCGACCGGTTGACCACCGCGCAGCGCGCCGCCGCCGACCGGAAGTGGGCGTTCGGCCACGTCATCGTGGACGAGGCGCAGGAACTGTCACCGATGGCCTGGCGGCTGCTGATGCGCCGCTGCCCGAGCCGGTCGATGACGATCGTCGGGGACGTGGCGCAAACCGGCGCGCTCACCGGCACACCCTCCTGGGCCGATGCTCTCGCGCCGTACGTGGCGCAGCGGTGGCGGTTGACCGAGTTGACGGTCAGCTACCGCACCCCGGCCGAGATCATGGCGGTCGCCGCCGACGTGCTGGCCGAGATCGACCCGGCACTGCGGCCGCCGCGCTCGGTGCGGGAGAGCGGCGTACCGCCGTGGGACCGGACGGTGCCGGACGAGCAGTTGGCCGCGGAGTTGGTGGCGGCGGCCACCCGGGAGGCGTCCGGGCTGGCCGAGGGCCGGCTCGGCGTGATCGTGCCGGCCGGCCGGGTGGACGCGCTGGGCGCGACGGTGACCGCGGCGTTGCCGGAGGCCGCGGTGGGCGAGCATCCGGAGCTGGAGAGCCGGGTGGTGGTGCTGACCGTCGCGCAGGCCAAGGGGTTGGAGTTCGACTCGGTGCTGGTGGTCGATCCGGACCGGATGGTGGCCGAGTCGCCGCGCGGGCGCAGCGACCTGTACGTGGCTCTCACCCGCGCCACCCAACGCCTGGGCATCCTGCGCCCGAGCAGCTGACCGGCGTACCCCGGAAACCGCAACGCCCCCGCCGAGTGGTCGCTCGGCGGGGGCGGCGGTGCGAACTCGCTCGACAGGGTCAGTCGCCGACGGACCTGTCCCTGATGGACTTGCCCGGACCGGTCGCGGACGTGGACTGGTCGCTGGTGCCGCCGCCCATCGGGGTGCTCAGACCGCCGGTGGTGGCGTCGCCGGTCGTCGTCGGGGCCACCTTGCCCCGGTGCCGCTCCGGCTGCCGGGCCACCCGGCGAACGCTCGCCGGACCGGCGGTGCCACCGGTGGTGGTCAACGCGCCCTGCCCCCCGACGGGGCCGCCGTCGCGCAGCACCTGCGGATCGACCCGCACCTTCGCCGGATCGTCCGGGTCGTCCTGCTGAATCATCCGCTCCACATCGGTGCGCGGCACCGTCACCTCGTCGACGGCGCCCTTGCCGTACACGCCGCCTGCGATCCGGTCCTCGGCCTGGCGGGCGGCGTCCTGCCGCATGTCGTCCTCACGCACGTCCATCACCTCGCAGAAGCTGTGGAACTGACTGCGTGCCCGACGGCCGGCCGGCCAAACCCGCCGAGGCCCGGAGGTCGTCCACCCCGGTTCACCGTCACGCCGTCCGCCGGCCGCCTGCCGGCTGTCCACGATGCCCATGCTGTCCGGCGACCGGTGGGAGACGCCCACCGGCGGGAGGGGATGACAGCGTGCGCAGAGTACGCCGTACCGCCGTCGCGGCCCTGGTGGCCGCGACGGTGACGACCGGGCTCGCGGTGCCCGCCCAGGCGAAGCCGCGACCGGACCGGACATTCGACGTGCAGGCCCACCGCGGGGGCCTCGGGCTGCGGGTGGAGAACACCCTCGCCTCCTTCGGCAACGCCCTCCAGCTCGGGGTGAGCACCCTCGAACTGGACGTGCAGATCACCGAGGACGGTCAGGCCGTGGTCACCCACGACCGGAAGGTCACCGGCACCAAGTGCGTCGACACCACCCCGGTGTCGCCCGGTGACCCGGAGTTCCCGTACGTCGGGAAGTACATCAACACGCTCACCCTGGCCCAGGTGCGCACCCTCGACTGCGGTTCGAAGACGCTGGCGGACAAGCCCGGCCAGCTCGCCGTGCCGGGTGCCCGGATGCCGCTACTGCGTGAGGTGTTCGCCCTGGTCAACCGCTATCGGGCGAAGGACGTCAAGCTCAACGTCGAGACCAAGGTGGAGGCCGGCGCGCCGAGCGAGACCGCGCCCCGCGAGCAGTTCGTCCGGGTCACCGCGGCCGAGATCCGCGCCGCCGGGCTGCTCAAGCAGGTCACCATCCAGAGTTTCGACTGGGGCGCGCTGATGCGCATGCGCCAGGTCGAGCCGAAGCTCCCGCTGGTCGCCCTGACCAACTACGACTTCCTGCAGACCGGCCAGCCGGGCGCCTCGCCGTGGCTCGGCGGGCTGGACATCGACGACTTCGGCGGCAACCCGATCAAGGCGATCCGCAGCTTCGGCGCCAGCGCCTTCTCCCCGGTGCACGGCTTCCCGCAGAACGGCACGGTCACCGACCCGGGCTACAAGCCGTACGTGACCCGGGAGATGGTCGCCGAGGCGCACCGCTACGGGATCAAGGTGATCCCGTGGACGGTCGACGACCTGCCGACGATGACCAAGCTCATCGACGACGGCGTGGACGGCATCATCACCGACTACCCGGACCGGCTGCGCGCCCTCCTGGCGCAGCGCGCCTACCGGCTGCCGAAGGCGTACGCGGCGCCGTTCGACATCCAGGCGCACCGCGGCGGTCGAGCCACCCGGCCGGAGAACACCCTGCCGGCCTTCGCGAACGCGCTGGCCAACCGGGCCATCTCACGCTGGAGCTGGACACCGGGGTGACCGCCGACGGCAAGCTCGTGGTGCTGCACGACCGCACAGTCAACGGCTCGCACTGCGTCGACACCGCCCCGGTGCGCCCCGGTGACCCTTCTTTCCCGTACGTGGGCAAGCCGGTGCACGAGCTGACCCTGGCGCAGCTCAAGACCGTCGACTGCGGCACGAAGACACTGCCCGAACTGCCCGCTCAGGTGCCCGCGCCGGGTGCCCGGATTCCCACGCTGGACGAGGTTTTCGCCCTGGTGAAGGCGAGTGGCCGCAGTGACATCGGGATGAACATCGAGACGAAGATCAGCCCGGTGGTGAACGACACCGAGCCGTACCGCAGCTTCACCCGCAAGCTGGTCGGCGCGATCCAGCGGGCCGGCTTCACCGACCGGGCCACCATCCAGTCGTTCGACTGGCGCACCATCACCTACGCCCGGCAGCTCGACCGCCGGATCGGCACGGTCGGCCTGGTCTGGCAGTACGGCCCGGCCGAGTGCACCACCCTCGCGGACGAGTGCTCGCTCGAGGCGGTGTACGGCGACCCGTCGGTGAAGAGCCCGTGGACCGGTGGGCTGGACTGGTGGAAGTCCCAGGACCTCGGCAGGCTGACCCGGGCCGCGGGCGCCGGCACGGTGTCGGCGAACTGGCAGGTGCACGACCCGCACCAGGGCACGGTCGCCTCGCCCGACTGGTACCTGCGGGAGAACCCGGCATACTTCCACGGACCGGACGTGCGGACGCTTCAGACGCGGTACGACCTGAAGGTGATCCCGTACACCGTCGACGACGCGCGGGTGATGCAGCGGGTCATCGACCTCGGTGTCGACGGCATCATCACCGACGACCCGGATCTGCTGGTGAGCGTCGCGGTCCGCAACGGCCTGCGCTGACCGCACCCGACCGCCGGCCGGGATCTTTTTGGCCGGCGGTCGGGTGTTACCTGCTCAGGGGGCTCGGGTAGTCGGGGGGTGTCCCCGCCTGAACACGAACCGTGCCGTGGCCGAAACGCGGTAGCGGGGCGAGGGAATGCAGGTACGACTCATCGCATCCTGAGGAGGACCAGATGAGCACGCAGGCTGCTTCCACCCGGCCGATGAACCGGCCGACGTCGGACGTCCAGAACCCGGCGTCGATGCAGAACACGCAGACCCGGCAGATGCCGGTCATGCAGGACGGGCGCCGGAACGACATGCAGGCACCCGGTACGGAGACCAAGCAAGCGTTCAAGACCACCGAGTTCTGGATCTACCTGATCGCGGTGGCCGGCGTACTGGTCGCCTCGCAGGTTGTCGGGAAGAACTCCGCCGGGGTGGACATCTTCCGCGCCAACAATGCCTGGTTCCTGATCACCCTGCTGACGCTGGGTTACCTCGGTAGCCGCGGACTGGCCAAGGCTGGCAGTAACCACCGCAGCAGCGAAGAGCGCAAGGCCCGGCACTGACCGGGTACGCGGTAGCACTACGTGCAGTGGCCTCCGGGAGGAATCTCCCGGAGGCCACTGTCGCGTCTGGACGACTACTCGCCGAAGTCACCACCGAAGTCGCCACCGAAGTCACCCTCGAAGGCGTCCTCGATCATCTCGCCGGCGATCATGCCGCCAGCCACGCCGAGCGCCGCGCCGGCCACCATGCCGCCCATCCCGTGCCCCCGGCCATGCCCGCGCCCGTGCCCCGGCCCGAAGCCCTGGGAGCGCAGGCTGCCGTAGCGGGAGGTGGTCTCGCGCAGCCAGCCGTCGACCATCTGCGCCCAGTCGACCCGGTCGACGTCGGCGTGCGACACCTGGTATCGGCCGAACGCGTCGTGCCCGGCGCTGAGGAAGCCGCCACGCTTGTCGCACTCCAGGATCACGTCCACCCCGCGCTGGCTGGTCACGAAGGTCAGCTCGACCTCCCGGATCGTGTTGGCGTACTGCGGCGACGCGAAGAACTCGATCTCCTGGTAGAACGGCAGCGTCTGCTGGACGCCCCGGATGTGACCGCGCTCAAGATCGGCGTGCTTGAACTGGAAGCCGAGCCGCTGGAACGCCTCCAGGATCCGCTCGTGCACCGGCAGCGGGTGCACCGCCACCTGGTCCAGGTCGCTCTTGTCCACGGCACGGGCCACGGCCAGCTCGGTGCGCAGGCCCATCGTCATGCCGTGCAGGCGCTGGCCGTACACGTCGGTGATCGGGGTTTCCCACGGCACCGGCAGCTGGAACGGCAGCGAGAGCTGCTGCTTCGGCGCGAGCTGGAGCGGGCCGCTGACGGCCATGCGGTGAAACTCCATGGTGCCCGCGTACTCGGTGTCGTGTCCCTCGACCTCGACCCGGGTGACCAGGCCGATCACCACCTGCTCGACGGCCGCCGGGCTGTCACCGCCGACGAGGTTGACCTGCCCGTCAAGGGTCAGGCCAGGCCGGGTGTTGGGGTTGGTCAGCACGGTGTCCACGCTGGGACCGCCGACACCGAACGCGCTCAACATCTTCTTGAAGACCATCGGAACTCCTGTGCGACAGCCGACCGCTCCACCATGGAGTCGGACGTTGACTCGTGGGCACCCTATCGAGAGGCCCTGTGAGATGGCTGTGAAGTGCTGGCGGTGGGCACTGCGTGTCGCCATGTCGGCGTGTTGTGTCGTGTCAGCGGCTCGCTCGGCGCCGGAACAGCACGCCGGACGCGGCCACGCCCACCACCAGGAACCCGACGGCCCAGGCGAGCGCGGCCGCGGCCGACTCGGCGACGGGACCACCCACCAGCAGCCCACGGACCGTCTCGACCAGTGGCGTCATCGGCTGGTTGCGGGCGAACCCCTGGAGGAAGTCCGGCATCGTCTCCGGCGGCACGAACGCGCTGCTCACGTACGGCAGGAACAGCACCACGAAGGAGAACGCGCCGGCCGCCTCCGCGTTCGTCACCAGCAGGCCGAACGCGGCCGACAGCGCCGATATCCCGCACATGAACAGAGCCAGCAGCCCGAGCAGGGCCACCCAGTCGAGCACCGAGGCCGTCGGCCGGAAGCCGAGGAGGAGCGACACCGCGACCACGACGGCCGTCGACACCAGGTTGCGCGCCACGCTGGCCACGATGTGCCCGATCAGCACCGCCGAGCCGAGGACCGGCAACGAACGGAGGCGGGCGATCATCCCGGTGGTCATGTCCTGGTTCACCCCCACGCCGGTGGAGGCCGAGCCGAAGGCCGCGCAGATCAGCACGATCCCCGGCACGACATAGGTCAGGTACCGGGTGCCCGTCTCGATCGCGCCACCGAAGACGTAGACGAACGCCAGCAGGATCAGCACCGGCAGCAGGATCGCGGTGATCAACGCGTCGACGCTGCGTACCGATCGTCGCAGGCCGCGACCGACCAGCGCGCTCACGTCCACGAGCACGCCGGGCATCCGGGTCAGCTGAGGCGTGGTCATCGGGTCACCGCCACGGCCGACGCCCGCTCGGTCGGCGACTGCTCGGCCGCCTGCTCGGTCAGCGGCTGCTCGGTCAGCGCGAGGAACACCTCGTCGAGGCTGGGGCGGTGCAGTGCGAGCCGGTCCACCTCGATGCCCTGGGCGTGGAGCAGACCCAGCAGGTCTCGTATCGCGGCCGCGGTGCCGTCGGTGGGTACGTGCACGGACAGCGTCTCGGCGTCCTCCCGGGCGGGTACCGCGTTCGCGGCGAGCACCGCCACGGCGCGGGCGAGCGCGTCGGCGTCGGGCAGGACAAGTTGCGCGGTTTCGCCGCCGACCCGGGCCTTGAGCTGCTCGGCGGTCCCCTCGGCGGCGACCCGGCCGCCGTGCAGCACGGTGATCCGGTCCGCCAGCCGGTCCGCCTCCTCCAGGTACTGGGTGGTGAGCAGGACGGTGACTCCGGCGGCTGCCAGTTCCGCGATCGAGCCCCAGACGTCGCGGCGGCTGCGCGGGTCCAGCCCGGTGGTCGGCTCGTCGAGGAACAGGACCCGGGGCTCGACCACGAGACTCAGCGCGATGTCCAGCCGGCGGGCCATTCCGCCGGAGTAGGTCGACACCCGCCGCCCGCCGGCCGAGGTCAACTCGAAGCGGTCAAGCAGCTCGTCGGCTCGGGCCCGCGCCGCTGCCCTGGTCAGGTGACGCAGCCGGCCCATGAGGACCAGGTTCTCCCGGCCGGTCAGCATCTCGTCGACCGCCGCGTACTGGCCGGTGAGGCTGATCGATCGGCGTACCGCCGCCGGCGCGGACACGACGTCGTGCCCGGCCACCACCGCCCGGCCGCCGTCCGGACGCAGCAGCGTGGAGAGCACCTTCACCGCCGTCGTCTTGCCGGCCCCGTTCGGCCCCAGCAGTGCCGCGACGTTGCCGCGTTCGACCCGCAGGTCGACCCCATCGAGTACGGCGACACCGCCGAACCGCTTCGTCACTGATTCAAGTTCAACTGTGTATGCCATAAACTCAGTGTATGCCATACACCGGGTATAGGATCAACCCCTCATGGAACGCGCGATGTCACCGCTCGAGGCGGTCTGGACGGCCAAGCCCGCCCCCGAGGCACGGGAGGGGCTGTCGCTGGCGCGCATCGTCGGCGCCGCGATCGAGGTCGCCGACACCGACGGCCTCGGCGCCGTGTCGATGAGCCGGGTCGCCAAGAGCCTCGGGTTCACCACGATGTCGCTCTACCGGCACGTCGCGAACAAGGAAGAGCTGATCCTGCACATGCAGGACGCCGCCGTCGGCCCCCCACCCGCGGACCTGGTGACCGGCCAGGGCTGGCGGTCGGACCTGGACCGCTGGTCGTGGGCCGCGGTCCGCAAGCTCCGCCGCCACCCGTGGATCCTGCAGACGCTGTCGATGTTCGGCCCACCCGCCACCCCGCACCAGCTCAGCTGGTTCGAGTACGGCCTGCGCGCCCTGGGCCCGACTCCGCTCGACGAGAACGAGAAGGTGTCGGCCATCGTGCTCATCCAGGCGCACAGCTTCGCCGACCTGACGTTCCACGCGGCCGGTGCGCCCACCGCGATCGCCGACGCCGACCCTTACGAGACGCTCTTCACCCGGATCATCGATCCGGCCCGGTTCCCCGCGCTGATGGCCGCGTTCAGCGGCGGTGGCTTCGCCTCGACCGACGACCCCGAGGCCGACCGGGACTGGCTGTACCAGTTCGGCCTGCAACGGATCCTCGACGGCGTCCAGGTCCTCGTCGAGCAGCGTCTCGCCCGGAAAACCTGAAACCCCCGCCCCTTCCCCCTTGTTGATCAACTCGACATCAGCGAAATCGGGGTATCCCGGTCGCGGGACACCCCGACATCCGCGATACCGAGTCGATCAACTGACGCCACCGCCTGGAAGGGTGCAACCGGGATCAGTGGGTTGCGCGCCCGAACGTGCCGCTCTTGACGCCGCCGACGAGGCTGGCTCGGCTCAGCGCGGAGAACGCTCGCGTGAAGCGGGCGCTGCGCGACTGGCAGGGCGCCTGGTCCGAGCGGCGTCAGCCGTGAGCCCGGGATGGGAACACCAGTACAGCGGGCTCTTCACGCCGCTGCCGCGATTCGCCGTCGAGGCGTACACCGAACCGGCGGAGCCGGCGCCCCGGCACGTGATCCACCTGCCGGTGACGGTCGCCGACCTGGCCGGGGCGCTGGACCTGGCCCGTACGATCGCCCGGTCGTTGGCCTCGACTCCGCAGGTCGACGTCACCGGCGCCACCGTCTCGGCCGAGGACGCGCAGCACGTACGACATTGGATGTTCTGCGACCGGATCATGCCCGGTCGCCGGCGGTGCGCGCGCCCGGCCGACCACCGCGGGCCCTGCCTGCCCGCCGATGCTCCCTAGCCGACCTAGCCGACCTGACGCTCGGCGGCGGCCACGGCGTTGCGGAAGAGCATGGCCACCGTGGTGGGGCCCACCCCGCCCACTCGGGGGGTGATCGCCCCGGCGACCTCGGCGCACGCCTCGTCGACGTCCGGCAGCAGCCGCCGACCCGCGTACCGCACGCCGCCGCCGATGACGACGGACCCCGGCTTGACGTGCTCGGGCTGGATGATGCCGGGTACGCCAGCGGCGGCGATCAGGATGTCGGCCCGGCGGGTGTATCGGGGCCAGTCCGCGACGCCGGTGTGCACGACGGTGACGGCCGCGTTGGCGGTGGGGCGCTTCTGGGCGAGGAGGGTGGCGAGTGGCCGCCCGAGCGTGGCACCGCGACCGAGGATGACCACCTCGCGCCCGGAGACCGGAATGCCATGGTGGGCCAGCAACGCCTCGATGCCGGCTGGCGTGCAGGGCACCGGCCCCGGCAGCCCGAGCGCGAGCCGACCGAGGTTCAGCGGATGCATGCCGTCGACGTCCTTGTCCGGGTCGATCCTCTGCAACGCCGCGTCGTAGTCCAGGTGGTCGGGGACCGGATACTGGACGAGGATCCCGTGCACGGCGGGATCGGCGTTGAAGGCGGCGATCACCTCGTGGAGTTGTTCCTGCGTGGCGTCGGCGGGCAGGTGGCGGTGCGGCGAGGCGAAGCCCAACTGGGCGGCCTGACGCTGCTTGATGCCGATGTAGCCGGCACTTGCGTCGTCGTCGCCGACCAGAACGGTGGCCAGGGCCGGGACGACTCCGGCGGCGCGGAGCACGGCCACCCGCTCGGCAACATCGGCGAGGACCGCGTCGGCCACCGGCTGACCCGGCAAGCAGGGTGGCAGTGCGCGGGGTGGTCTGCTCATCGGTTGACGGCATGGCTCTCCTCGGCGCGGAAGCCCAGGCGGTCGACCCCCGCGATGAGCTCCCCGATGGTTCTGCCATCCCAGGTGCCGCCAGTCGCGTCGCCACCCATTCTGCCCGACGAACCGGGCACCGGACCAACCGGCTGGGCGCTGCGGGCCGTCAGCCGGCCTGGACGACGACCAGCTCGCCGACCTGCTCGCCGATCGCGGTACGCGCCTCCGCCGGCAGCCCGACGTCGGTGATCAACACGTCGGCCGCCTCCAAGGGGGCGATGGTGGCGATGCCGATGGTCTCCCACTTGGTGTGGTCGGCGAGCACCACCAGCCGGCGGGCGGCGCCGATCAGACACCGATTGACCCCGGCCTCCAGCAGGTTGGGCGTGGTGAAGCCGGTCCGTGGGCTGAGCCCGTGCACGCCGAGGAAGAGCAGGTCGACGTTGAGCGCGCTGATCGCCGCCTCGGCCACCGGCCCGGTCAGCGCGTCCGACGGGGTACGGATGCCGCCGGTGAGCACCACCGTCTGATCGGCGCGCGGATTCTGGTAGAGCGCGTCGGCCACCGGGATCGAGTTGGTCACCACGGTCAGCCCCCGTACGTCGGAGAGCAGCGTGGCCAGCGCGGCGGTGGTGGTGCCGGCGGAGAGCGCGATGGCCATCCCCGGCTCCACCATGGTCGCCGCCCGCTCGGCGATGGCCCGCTTCTCCGCCTGCTGGCGGATCGACTTCGCGGCGAAGCCGGGCTCCTCGGCGGAGCCCGGCCCGGCCAGCGTCGCGCCGCCGTGCACCTTGTCCACCAGCCCGCGTTCGGCCAGCACCTCCAGGTCGCGCCGGATCGTCATGTCGGACACGCCGAACCGACTGACGAGCTGACTCACCCGTACGCCGCCACGCTGGCGGATCAGATCGAGGATGGCGGTCTGCCGCTGCTGGGCGAGCACCTGGGGAACCTCCTTCGCGCCGTGGCTGTCACCGGGTCAGGCCGGTCCGTCAGCCCGATCCTCCCGGATCACGGCCACCTCGCCGGCCGGCACTGTCAGCTCACCGGCGCACCGTGCTCCGGTCAACAACTCGGTGCCGGTCACCGCGAGCCGTACCTCGCTCCCGGTGTGGTTGATCGCGAACAGCCAGCTTCGCTCACCGTCGCGGCGCCGGACCACCTCCACCCCGGTCGGCGCCCGCGCCGCCGGGCGGACGCCGGCCTCGTCGAGCAGCCGGGCGACCAGCCGATCGGTGGCCGGCTCGTCCAGCCGGGTGCCGACGTACCAGGCGGCGCCCGCGCCGACCGGCCGCCGGGTCAGCGCCGGCACGCCCGGCAACGGCCCATCGGTGTACGAGGCGAGCACCTCGGCGCCCTCCGGGTGCAGCCACTCGGTCCACACGTCGGCCGTGCTGCCGTCGTCCAGCCGCACCTGCTCGCCCTCGCGCAACGGGAAGAACTCCTCGGTCCGTACGCCGAGCAGCTCCCGGAACGCGCCCGGGTAGCCGCCCAGCCGGATGTGGTCATTCTCGTCCACGATGCCGCTGAAGTAGGTGATCGCCGCGGTGCCGCCGGCCTCGACGAACCGGCTCAGCGCGTCGGCGTCGGCATCGCGGACCAGGTAGAGGGTGGGTGCCAGGACCAGCCGGTAGCCGCTGAGGTCGGCGGACGGGTGGACGATGTCGGCGGTCACGCCGGCCCGCCACAGCGCGCCGTACAGGGCGGTCAACCGGTCGGCGTAGCGGACGTCCACGCTGGGGTGCGAGTCCAGCTCGACGCCCCAGCACGCCTCCCAGTCGAACAGGATCGCCACCTCGGCGTCCACCCGGCTGCCGCGTACCTCGGCCAGCGCCCTGAGGTCCGCGCCCAGCTGGCAGACCTCGCGGAACACCTTGGTGTCCGGCCCGGCGTGCGGCACCAGCGCGGAGTGGAACTTCTCGGCGCCGGCCCGGGCGGCCCGCCACTGGAAGAACAGCACCCCGTCGGCGCCCCGGGCGACGTGCGCCAGGCTGTTGCGGCGCATCTCCCCCGGCAGCTTCGCCACGTTGCGCGGCTGCCAGTTCACCGCGCTGGTGGAGTGCTCCATCAGCAGCCACGGATCACCGCCCGCGACGCCGCGGGTGTGGTCGGCGGAGAGGGCCAGCCCGAGGTGCGCCTGCGGGTCGGCGGCGGTCAGGTAGTGGTCGTTGGAGACCAGGTCCACGTCGTCGGCCCAGGAGTGGTAGTCCATGTGCTTGATGCCGGTGCCGATCATGAAGTTGGTGGTCACCGGCTGGCGGACCAGCGTCTTCAACAGCTCGCGTTCGGCGCGCAGCTGGGCCCGCTGCTCGTCGGAGGAGAAGCGCAGGAAATCCAGCTGCTGCGTGGGGTTGGCGAAGGTCGGCGCGGTGCGCGGCGGGTTGATCTCGGCCCAGTCGCCGTAGCGCTGGCTCCAGAACGCGGTGCCCCAGGCGTCGTTGAGCCGGTCCAGGTCGCCGTACCGCTCGCGCAGCCAGTCGCGGAACGCCTCGGCGCTGACGTCGCAGTAGCAGTGCACGTTGTGGCAGCCCAGCTCGTTGGAGACGTGCCACATCACCACCGCCGGGTGCTCGGCGTACCGACCGGCGACCGCGCGTACCAGCTCCAGCGACCGCTCCCGGAACACCGGGGAGCTGGGGCAGTACGCCTGCCGCCCGCCCGGCCAGAGGATCGCGCCGTCGGCCCGGCGGGGCAGCGTCTCCGGGTATGCGCGGGCCAGCCACGGAGGCGGGCTGGCGGTGGCGGTGGCCAGGTCGACCTGGATGCCGCCGTCGTGCAGCAGGGTCAGCACCCGATCCAGCCAGCCGAACTCGAACCGGCCCGGGGTGGGCTCCAGCAGGGCCCAGGAGAAGATGCCGACGGAGACCAGGTTGACCCCGGCCCGACGCATCAGCTCGACGTCCTCCGACCAGGTCTGCTCAGGCCACTGCTCGGGGTTGTAGTCGCCGCCGAAATAGATGCCGTTGCCCTGCCATCGCCGCATGAAAGCTGAGGTTGCACCCGGCAGCCCACGAAAGTCAACAGGTTCCAACATCGACTTCTTTTCCAACGTTTACCACGTAACGGCCGTGTCACGACTGGGTTCCGGGAGGCGAATTGCCCTCTTGACAGCGCCCGGCGGACGGGTAGCTTGAGGCCCCAATGGCCGTTCGTGTTCGCCATTGTGGATTCTCGTGGGATCCGAATGTGCATTCACGGCGCTGAACCTGCCTTCACCACCCCCGACGGCCCTTGGGCGTAGCACCTCTTCATCCGCAGGAGGCACAGATGTCCCGTCCCCGATCCCAAGCCGAGTACCTGGCTCGGCTCGTACCGCCCTCCGTAGCCGGCATCAACCGACGCTCGCTGCTGGCCGGCGCGGCCGGCACGGGCGCGCTGCTCGGCACCGGCCTGCTCGCCGGCTGCGGCGACGACTCCGGCGGGTCCGAGTCGAAGGAGGTGTCCCTCGGCTCGAACCAGTCCGACCCGAAGCCGAAGGACGTCCTCGCCAAGGTCACGGACGGTTTCAAGACCTCGTCCGGCGTCCAGGTCGCGGTGAACACGGTCGACCACAACACGTTCCAGGAGAACATCAACAACTACCTGCAGGGCAAGCCGGACGACGTGTTCACCTGGTTCGCCGGCTACCGGATGCGCTTCTTCGCCCAGAAGGGCCTGGCCAGCGACATCAGCGACGTGTGGGGCAAGCTCTCCGGCTATTCCGACGCCTTCAAGAAGGCGTCCACCGGGGACGATGGCAAGCAGTACTTCGTTCCGGCGTCGTACTACCCGTGGGCGGTCTTCTACCGCAAGTCGGTCTGGCAGCAGCACGGCTACCAGACGCCGAAGACCCTCGACGACCTGACCACCCTCGCCGCTCAGATGAAAAAGGACGGCTTGACCCCGATCGCCTTCGCCGACAAGGACGGCTGGCCGGCGATGGGCACCTTCGACATCCTCAACCTGCGGATCAACGGCTACCAGTTCCACGTCGACCTGATGGCCGGCAAGGAGGCCTGGACCTCCGACAAGGTCAAGAAGGTCTTCGACACCTGGGCCGGCCTGCTCCCCCTGCACCAGCCGGACAGCCTCGGCCGCACCTGGCAGGAGGCGGCGCAGTCGTTGCAGCAGAAGAAGAGCGGCATGTACCTGCTCGGTCTCTTCGTCGGCCAGCAGTTCAGCAACGAGGAGCAGAACGACCTCGACTTCTTCACGTTCCCGGAGATCGACCCGGCGATCGGCGCCAAGGCCCTGGACGCCCCGATCGACGGTTACATGATGGCCCGCAAGCCCAAGAACGAGGACAACGCCCGGAAGCTGCTGGAGTACTTCGGCGGCAAGGCGGCCGCGGACATCACGGTCAAGAACGACCCGGCCACCCTGGTCGCCAACTCCGGCGCGGACGTCAGCGGCTACACCGCCCTGCAGAAGAAAGCGGCCGAGCTGGTCGGGTCGGCCACCGAGATCGCCCAGTTCCTCGACCGGGACACCCGGCCGGACTTCGCCTCCACGGTGATCATCCCGGCGCTCCAGCAGTTCATCAAGGACCCCAAGGACATCGGCGGGCTCACCTCGAGCATCGAGAACCAGAAGAAGTCGATCTTCACCGACTGACGGCGGAAGGGGGAGGACATCGTGTCCGACCTGCCCCTGAACCAAGCGGATCGCGCCGTGCCGTCGCCGGCCGCGACCACCCCCACGGGTGGTCGTCGCCGGCGGCTACGGCTCCTGTCCCGCACCGACCGCGTGGTCATCACGCTGATGGTGCTCGTCCCGCTGCTGCTCGTCACCGGGTTCGTCTGGCTGCCGGCAGCGGCCACCGTGCTGCTCTCCGGCACCAACTGGGACGGCATCGGCCCACTCAACGAGATCGAATTCGTCGGCGCCCGCAACTACAGCGACGTGGTGAACATCTACCCGCCGTTCGTGCCGGCGATCCAGCACAACCTGCTCTGGCTGGCGGCGCTGTTCCTGGTGGCCAGCCCGTTCGGCATGTTCCTGGCCGTCCTGCTCGACAAGGAGCTGCGCGGCAGCCGCTTCTACCAGACCGCGCTCTACCTGCCAGTGGTGCTCTCGCTGGCGCTGATCGGCTTCGTCTGGCAGCTGCTCTACTCCCGCGACCAGGGTCTGATCAACGCCGTGTTCGGCAGCAACGTCGACTGGTACGGCGACTCGAACGTCAACATCTGGGCGGTGATGGTCGCCTCCGGCTGGCGGCACGTCGGCTACATCATGCTGCTCTACCTGGCCGGGTTGAAGGGCGTCGACCCGTCGCTGCGGGAAGCCGCGGCGGTCGACGGCGCCTCGGAGAGCAGGACGTTCTTCCGGGTGGTGTTCCCGGTGATGCGGCCGATCAACATCATCGTGCTGGTGGTGACGGTGATCGAGTCACTGCGCGCGTTCGACCTGGTCTGGGTGGTCAACAAGGGCCGCAACGGATTGGAGCTGATCTCCGCGCTGGTCACCCAGAACGTGGTGGGTGAGGCGAGCCGGATCGGATTCGGCTCGGCGCTGGCCACCATCATGCTGGTCGTCTCGCTGGTCTTCATCACCATCTACCTGGCGACCGTGATGAGGGAGCACCGGCAATGAGCACGGCGACCGTGACCCGGCGTACCGAGGGTGGGGTCGAGGCCCCGGCCCGCCGCAAGCTGACCCCGCTCCGAATGCTGCTGCATGGCTTCCTCATCACCGTCGCACTGACCTGGCTCTTCCCGATCGCCTGGGCGGTGCTCACGTCGCTGCGCTCCTACGAGTACACCGCCGCCAACGGCTACGTCTCGTTCGGCGGCTGGACCCTCGACAACTACGTCACCGCCTGGCGGACCGCGGAGTTCGGCAAGCACTTCCTCAACTCGGTCTACATCACGGTGCCGGCGGTGCTGCTGACGCTCTTCCTCGCCTCCTGCGTGGCGTTCGTCATCGCCCGGTTCAGCTGGAAACTCAACCTCGTGCTGCTCGGGGTGTTCACCGCGGCCAACCTGCTGCCCCAGCAGGCGCTGCTCATCCCACTGTTCCGGCTGTTCACCGAGGTGCCGCTGCCGGAGTTCATGAGCGACTCCGAGCTGCTCTACGACAGCTACTGGGGTCTGATCCTGATCAACGTGGCCTTCCAGTGCGGGTTCTGCGTCTTCGTGCTCAGCAACTACATGAAGGCGCTGCCCCGCGACCTGTACGAGGCGGCGATGGTCGACGGGGCGAGCATCTGGCGGCAGTACTGGCAGGTCACCATGCCGCTGTGCCGGCCGGCCCTGGCCGCGCTGGCGACCCTGGAGGTGACCTGGATCTACAACGAGTTCTTCTGGGCCACCGTACTCATGCGCACCGGCGACAAGTTCCCGGTGACCAGCTCGCTGAACAACCTGCGCGGCGAGTTCTTCACCGACAACAACCTGGTCTCGGCGGGCAGCGTGCTCGTCGCGATCCCCACTCTGGTGATCTTCTTTATGCTCCAGCGGCACTTCGTCCGGGGCCTGACCTTGGGAGCCTCAAAGGGATGACGATCCTGCACCTGCGCCGCGCGCGGACCAGCCTGGTGCTCGACGCGCGCGGCCCGGGGCTGCCCCGGATCGCGCACTGGGGTGGCGACATCGGCGACCTCGACGACGACGGCCTGCGCCAGCTCGTCGACGCGACCGTCCCGCCGGTGGTGCCGAGCAGCTTCGACGAGCCGACCGTGCTCTCCCTGCTGCCGGAGCCGAGCGCCGGGTGGAGCGGCCGGCCGGGACTGGCCGGGCACCGCGACGGCACCGGCTGGTCCACCGCCTTCCGCCTGGACGGCCTCGACGTCGAACCACCCGCCGACGAGGGCTCGGCACGGGTGACCGTACGGGCCAGCGACCCGGACGCACAGCTGTCGCTGACCATCGAGATCGAGGTGGACCCGACCGGGTTGCTGCTGCTGCGCCACCGGCTGCGCAACGACGGCGACGACGCGTACGAGCTGCGCGAGCTGACCCCGGTGCTGCCGGTGGCGGCGGTCGCCACCGAACTGCTCGACCTGACCGGCCGGTGGTGCCGGGAGCGGTCCCCGCAGCGGCACTCGTGGCAGTTGGGCAGCTGGGTCCGGGAAGGCCGGCACGGTCGCACCGGGCACGACGCCACCCTGCTGCTGGTGGCCGGCACCGCCGGGTTCGGCTTCGGCCACGGCGAGGTCTGGGCGGTGCACACCGCGTGGAGCGGCGACCACGTCACCTTCGCCGAGCGCCGACCCACCGGCGAGTCGACCCTCGGCGGCGGCGAGCTGCTGGCCCCCGGCGAGGTCCGGCTGGGCCCCGGCGAGTCGTACGCCACTCCCCTGCTCTACGCGGTCTGGTCCGACGCCGGGCTGGACGGGCTCAGCGACGTGCTGCACACCCACCTGCGGGCCCGGCCCCGGCACCCACGCTCCCCCCGCCCGGTCACCCTGAACGTCTGGGAAGCCGTCTACTTCGACCACGACCTGGACCGGCTGCGGGCGCTCGCCGACCGGGCCGCGCAGATCGGCGTCGAACGGTTCGTGCTCGACGACGGTTGGTTCCGCGGCCGGCGCGACGACACCGCCGGGCTCGGCGACTGGTTCGTCGACGAGGGCGTCTGGCCGGACGGCCTGCAACCGTTGATCGACCACGTGACCGGTCGGGGTCTGGAGTTCGGCCTCTGGGTGGAGCCGGAGATGGTCAACCCCGACTCCGACCTGTTCCGCGCGCACGCCGACTGGTTGCTGGCCGTGCCGGGGCGGCTGCCGCCGCTCTGGCGCAACCAGCAGGTGCTCGACCTGGGTCGCCCGGAGGCGTACGACCACCTGCTGGAACGGCTCGACAAACTGCTCACCGAGCATCCCGGCATCAGCTACCTCAAGTGGGATCACAACCGGGACCTCACCGAGGCCGGCCACCACGGCCACCCCGGGGTGCACGGGCAGACCCTGGCGGTCTACCGGCTCCTCGACGAGCTGCGCCGCCGCCACCCCGGCGTGGAGATCGAGAGCTGCGCGTCCGGCGGCGCCCGGGTGGACCTGGGCATCCTGGCGCGCACCGACCGGGTCTGGGCCAGCGACTGCAACGACGCCCTGGAACGGCTCAGCATCCAGCGCTGGACGGGGCTGCTGCTGCCACCGGAGCTGATCGGCACGCACGTCGGGCCGGAACGCTCGCACACCACCCACCGGGTGCACGACCTCGGCTTCCGGGCAGCGACCGCGCTCTTCGGCCACCACGGCATCGAGTGGGACATCGCGTCGATCAGCGCCGTCGAGCAGACCGAGCTGGCCGCCTGGGTCGCGTTGCACAAGCGGCTGCGTCCGCTGCTGCACGCCGGCCGGGTGGTCCGGGTCGACCATCCGGACCCGGCCGTCTGGGCGCACGGCGTGGTCGACCACGACGGCACCAGGGCGGTGTACGCGGTGGCCCGGCTGGCCACCTCGGTGGCGCAGTCCCCGGGCGCGGTCCGGCTGCCCGGTCTGGACCCGGGCCGGCGGTACCGGGTGCGACCGGTGTCGGACGTGCCGGCCCCGGCGACCATCGACCGGTCCGCGCCGGCCTGGCTAGACGGTGGCGTCACCCTCAGCGGGGCGGCACTGGCCCGGGTGGGGGTGCAGGTGCCCGCGTTGCATCCGGAGCAGAGCCTGGTGCTAGAGGTCGACGCCGTCGACTGAGAAAATTCCCGGAACATCTCTGGCCGGGGTGTCGAGAACGGTGCCGGCTGCTTCTACCTCAGGGTGAGAGCACCGAAGATGGTGCGCAGGCGTGAGGAGCGAATCGTGAAGTACATGCTGCTGATGCAGTTCAGCGCCGCCGGGACCGACTTCCCGGGCATCGACACCTGGACGCCGGAGGAGATCCAGGCGCACATCGGGTTCATGGGTGAGGTCAACGGCAAGCTCACCGCGGCCGGGGAGTGGGTCGACGGGCAGGGCCTCGGCGGCCCGCAGCAGGCGCGGATCGTCCGCGCCGGTGAGGGCGGGGCGCCGGTGGTCACCGAGGGACCGTTCGCCGAGACGAAGGAGTTCCTCGCCGGGTTCTGGATCGTCGACTGCGACAGCCCGCAGCGGGCGGTGGAGCTGGCCGCGTACATCTCCACCGCACCCGGCCCCGGCGGCCGGCCGCTGAACATGCCGATCGAGGTGCACCCGATCATGTCCGCCCCAGCCCAGGAGCTGTGAGGGCTGGCCACCACCGATCCCCGCGTCGAGGACCTGCTGCGCGAGCTGGCGCCGCAGGTCCTCGGTGTGCTCGCCCGCCGGTTCGGTGACTTCGCCACCGCCGAGGACGCGGTGCAGGAGGCGCTGCTGGCCGCCGCCACCCAGTGGTCGGCGGACGGGCTGCCGGCGAACCCGCGCGGCTGGCTGATCCAGGTCGGCTACCGCCGGATGATCGAGCTGGTCCGCGGCGAGCAGGCGCGGCGCCGCCGCGAGGACCTGGTCGCCCGCCGGGACCCGGACGACCGCCAGCACGCGCCCGCGGCGGACGAGGAGTTGACCGCCGAACGGGACGACACCCTGGTCCTGCTCTTCCTCTGCTGCCACCCGGCGCTCATGCCCGCGTCGGCCGTCGCGCTGACCCTGCGGGCGGTCGGTGGGCTGAGCACCGCCGAGATCGCCCGCGCGTTCCTGGTGCCCGAGGCGACCATGGCGCAACGGATCAGCCGGGCCAAGCAGCGCATCCGCTCCTCCGGGCTGCCGTTCCGGATGCCGGAGCCGGCGGAGCGGGCCGACCGGCTGGCCGCCGTACGGCAGGTGCTCTATCTGATCTTCACGGAGGGGCACACCAGCACCACCGGCCCGGACCTGCGCCGGGTCGACCTGGCGGCGGAGGCGATCCGGCTGACCCGCGCGCTGCACACGCTGCTGCCTGACGACAGCGAGTCGACCGGCCTGCTGGCGTTGATGCTGCTCACCGAGGCGCGCAGCCCGGCGCGGACCGGGCCGTCCGGTGAGCTGATCTCGCTGGCCGACCAGGACCGCGCCCGCTGGGACGCCTCGGCCATCGCCGAGGGCGTCGCGCTGGTCACCCGGGCGCTGCCGCGCGGGCCGGTCGGCCCGTACCAGGTGCAGGCCGCCATCGCCGCGCTGCACGACGAGGCGTCGAGCACCGAGGCGACCGACTGGCCGCAGATCCTGGCGCTCTACGGGGTGCTGGAACAGCTCTCCGGCAGCCCGGTGGTGGCGCTCAACCGGGCCGTGGCGGCCGCCATGGTGCACGGGCCGGCAGCCGGCTTGGCCGCTCTCGACGCGCTGGCCGACCACCCACGGTTGGCCGGGCACCACCGGCTCTCCGCCGCCCGCGCGCACCTGCACGAGATGGCCGGCGACCGAGCCCGGGCGATCGCCGACTACCGGGCCGCCGCCGGGCGGACGAGCAGCCTGCCCGAGCATCGCTACCTCATGGTGCGGGCGGCCCGGCTCGCCGCCGAACCCACGCCCGACCCACCGAATACTCAGGACTGAGGACCGCATGGCGTACGTGCTGCTGGGGATCGCCATCGCCGCCGAGGTGCTGGCGACCAGCCTGCTCAAGACCACCGCCGGGTTCACCCGGATCGGGCCGACGGTGGCCTGCCTCGGCGGCTATCTGCTGGCGTTCATCCTGCTGGCCCAGGCCGTCAAGGAGATACCGGTGGGCGTCGCGTACGCCCTCTGGTCCGGCCTGGGCACCGCCACCATCGTGGCGATCGGCGCGGTCTTCCTGGATGAGCCGGTCGGGCTGGCCAAACTCGCCGGCATCGCACTGATCATCGCCGGGGTCGTCATGGTTAACCTGGCCGAGAGCACCGACCACGGCTGAGCACGGTGGCCGGGCCCGGTGCGGGCCCGGCCACCTGCGCGTCGATCAGCTCGCGGTGCAGCTCACCTCCGGCCTGGCGTTGCTGCCGGTCCAGCTGGCGAGGAAGCCGAAACTGGTGCTGGCGCCGGCGGCCAGCCGGCCGTTGTAGGCCACGTTGCGCGCGGTCACCGCGGCTCCGCTGCTGGTCAGCGTCGTGTTCCAGGACTGGCTGACGCTCTGGCCGTTGGCGAAGGTCCACCGGGCGCTCCAGCCGGTGATCGCGGTCGCGCCGGCGGTCACCCGCACCTCACCCTGGAAGCCGCCCTGCCACTGGCCGATGACCGTGTACGTCGCCGTGCACCCACCGGCCGGCGGGGGCGTGGTCGGCGGCGGAGTGGTGGGCGGTGGAGTGGTGGGTGGCGGCGTGGTGCCGCCGAAGACGCTGGCCTCCCGGGCGGTCTGCCGGATGCCGTTGGCGCCGTTGAAGATCCGCTGGCCCCAACTGGTCAGGCCGGCCGGGTTGAAGGCGGTGGCCATGTCGAGATACTCCACGCCGCCGCCGTTGCCGCTCCACGACCAGCCCAGCCAGCCGATCCCGTTGGCCTGGCTGTAGGCGAGGATGGTGTCCTCGTCGGGGTCGCCGTCGGAGTGGTTGAAGCCGAACTCGCCGACCACGATGGGCAGGCCGGCCGCCCGGAAGCGACCCAGGTAGTCGCTGATCTCCGCGGCGGTGTCGAAGACGCCGTACATGTGGATGGAGAAGACGGTGTTGCGGGCCGGGTCGGCGGCGAAGACCGAGGCGGCGTTGTCGCGCATCGTGAACGACCAGTCCTGCCCCCAGTTCGGCGCGTCCACCATGATCGTGTGGGTCAGACCGCCGGCGCGTAGCCGGGTGATCGCGTTGGCGTTGTCGGTGGCCCAGGAGGCGTAGTTCTGGTTGCCGTAGGGCTCGTTGCCGATGTTGACGATGACGTACTTCTCCTGGCCGGCCAGGACGTCGGCGAGACTGAGCCAGTAGTCGACGGCCCGGGCGAGGGTGATCGCGCCGCTCTGCTCGCCGTAGCCGGTGGTGTCGTGCACCTCCAGCACACAGATCAGCCGGTTGGCCTTGCACAGCGAGATGACGTTGGCGACGTCGGCGTTGGTGTTGCGGGTCCACCGGTCGCCGCTGGAGAGCACCACCCGGACGGTGTTCGCGCCGAGCGCCTTCACGTCGGCGAACGAGCTGGTCTGCTGTGGGTACCAGGTGTGCGCGTGGTTGACCCCGCGCATGATGAATTCGGTGCCGTTGGCGTCGTACAGCTTGCCGCCCGCGACGGTGAAACCGGCCGCGGCGTGCGCCGGCTGGCCGAACGCCAGCACGGCGACGAGCAGCGCGAGCAGGGCCGCGCCGGCGGCGGAGAGTCGAGTCTTCATGGCCTTCCTCAGGGAGGACCCCCGGTGCCCGACAGGGGTGGGACGTGACAGGGGAAGGCGGCTGCAGCCCGACAGCCGCCGCCCGGATCCCGGCGGCGCACGCATCAGCGTAGGGCGATGGATTGGTCGGCGCAACCGGTTCAGTGGCCGAGCCGCAGCCGGCGGACGGCCGTGACGGCCCACGCGAACGCGGGCCGTCACGGGGCGGTCATCCCCACCACAGGATGTGCGCCACACCCGGCACTCTTAACCGGTTAAGACCGACCGTAGGCAGGTCGCGGTCATCCGTCAAGCGCCTCCCGTCCGAACCGGACGGGAGGGTTGACCGCTGCCGAGCTGGGTATCCCGGGACGATCCGTCGGCGGGAAGGAGAAACCAGAATGGTCAGCGTCGGCTACACCCTGATGTGCGAGCAGGCCGGTCCGAAGCAACTGGTCGACCACGCGGTACGGGCCGAGGCGGCCGGCTTCGACCAACTGGTGATCTCCGATCACTACTATCCCTGGCTGGATGCCCAGGGCCACTCCCCGTACGCCTGGTCGGTGCTGGGCGCGGTCGCCCACGCCACCTCCCGGGCCGAGCTGATGTCCTTCGTGACCTGCCCGATCCGCCGCTACCACCCGGCCGTGGTCGCGCAGAAGGCCAGCACCATCGGAGCGCTCTCGGACGGCCGGTTCACCCTCGGCCTCGGCGCCGGGGAGAACCTCAACGAGCACGTGGTCGGTGGCTGGCCGCACGTGCAGCAGCGGCACGAGATGTTCGAGGAGGCCCTGCAGATCATCCGACCGCTGCTCAACGGCGAGTCGCTGACCTTCTCCGGCAACCACTTCGACGTGCCCGACGCCTACGTCTGGGACCGCCCGGAGCAGCCGGTCCCGATGGCCATCGCCGCCTCGGGCCGACAGTCCGCCACCCTGGCCGCCGAGTACGGCAACGGCATCGTCGCCACCGAGCCCGACCGGCACATCATCGAGATGTACGACGACGCGGGCGGCGCCGGCCAGCCGCGCTACGGGCAGGTGGCCATCTGCTACGGCCCGGACGAGGCCGAGTGCCGCAAGATCGCGCACGACCAGTTCCGCTGGTTCGGGATGGGCTGGAAGGTCAACGCCGAACTGCCGGGCCCGGACTCCTTCGCCGCCGCCACCCAGTTCGTCCGCGAGGAGGACGTCGCCGACGGCATCGCCTGCGGCCCGGACGTGGACGCGCACGTCGAGGCGTTCCGGAAGTTCGTCGACGCCGGCTTCACCCACGTGGCGATCGTCCAGATCGGCGGGGAGACCCAGCCGATGTTCCTCGACTGGGCGCAGGAGCAGCTGCTGCCCCGGCTGCGCGAGCTGTGAGGCTAACCCGGCCGGGCGGTTCGGTCGGGCCGAACTGCGGCTGGCGCTGGCCGCGCCCCGACCGACCGCCGCGCTGACCAGCGAGTGGCGGCAGGTCGGCGGACTGCGGACACACACCCGCGCTCGCCCCCACCCCCGCTTTCACGGACAGGTGAACCCCATGCGCTTCGGCAACACGGAGATCCGCCCGCTCGGCGGTGGCCTCGGCTGCCTCCTGATGATCCTCTTCTCGATCGTGGCCTCGGTCGTGCTGACCGTCCTGCTCAACCTGGTCCTCTGACCCGCCCGGCCCCGCGCGTCCCGGCGGTGGCGCACGGGCCCGGCTCAGGCCGGGTCGAGGTCCAGCTCGGCGACGACGGGGTAGTGGTCGGAGGCGGTCTCGGCGTCCCCGTCGCGGACCACCCGGACGCACCGGCTCCGCTCGGCCACCGCCGCGGTGCCGAACAGGTAGTCCAGCCGCATCCCCGCGAACTCCTCCCCGCCGAACCGGGTGGGCACGGTGAGGCCGTCGGCCTCCGGTGCTCCGGCGGCGTACGAGAGCCAGAGGTCGACCACGCCGGCGGCCCGCAGCCGGGCGACAGCGCGGGTGTCCACGTCGCCTCCGGACCGCCGCAGGTGGCGCCGCCGGTAGAGGTCGGGCATCCCGGCCAGGCGCGCGGTGTGGTCGACGGTCGGGTCGAGCGAGTTGAGGTCACCGGTGACCAGCGTCAGCGGCCCCTGGGCGCGTCGCACCGCGGCAACCAGCCAGTCGACCTCCATCCGACGCCGTCCCCCGGAGTACGGGTGGAGGTGGGTGCCGAGCACGGTCAGCGGACCGGCCGAGGTGGCCACCACGACGCGGGCGGCCGCGTGGTGGAACGGCCGACGCAGCGCCCCCGCGGCGACGACCCGAAGCGGCGGCCGGACCAGCACCGCCACCGGCTGCCCGAAACACGACCGGGCCAGGTGCGGTGTCATCCCCACCCGACCCGCGATCTCGGCCATGAGCCCGCCCCGGTCGAAGCCGCGCAGCTCCTGCAGGGCCAGCACGTCCGGCGCCTGCGCCGTGACGACCCGGACCACCGCGTCCAGCCGGTCGGAGCCGCCCCGGTCCCGACCGCCGGTACGGATGTTCCAGGTCATCACCCGCAGCACGGCGCGGCGCTCAGTCGGCCCGGCCGGCCCGCGCCAGCTCGTCGTCGAGGGTGTCCACGTCCTCCGACTCGATGGCCGGCTGATTGCCTTCCTTCAGGTCGGCGTTGGGGCGGATGACCAGGTAGAGCAGCCCGATCCAGAGCGCGGAGAGCAGGATCGCGCCCATGAAGTCGGTCGGGTGGTGCATCCCCCGGTACATCCGGGACGTGGCCACGCCGAGCGGCATGATCACGGCCAGCGCCACGAAGATCCAACGCCACCACCGGTCGGTACGCGGTAGCACGATGACGGCGATCGCCAGCCAGACGCAGATGGTCGCCGCGATGTGCCCGGACGGGAAGGAGGAGGTGGGCATCTGCCCGTCCAGGTTCTCCACCGGCGGGCGTGGCCGGTCGACCGCCCGGGCGGAGGCGAGGAAGAGGGTCAGCTCGCCGACCATCGCCAGCGCCACGAACAGCACCGGCCGCCAACGCCGCCACACCGCCAGCACCAGCGGACAGAACACCAGCGAGATCAGCAGGATGGCGTGCGTGTCGCCGAACTTGCTCCACCACCAGCTCACCTCGGTCAGCACCTCGGTGTGCCGGTCGGCGAACCAGCGCGGCACCTCGGTGTCGAGCGTGGCGAAGAAGGTGCCCTTGGCGTGGTAGCTGACGTACGTGCCAAAGGCGTACAGCGCCCCGAAGACCAGCACCCAGCCGACCAGCAGCTCGGCCACCGCCGAGCGGGGGTGGGCCAGCACGTGCTCCTCGGCCGGGGCGGGGGCGATGTCGTGCCCGGCCTCCGGTTCCAGACCCTCGCTCAGCGGCGGCACCGGGCGTCCCCGCTCGCGCCGCCACAGCCGGAACGCGTACGCGGTGACGCCCAGCCAGGCGGCGCCGAGCAGCCAGCCGGCCAGCACGTCGGAGACGAAGTGCACGCCCAGCGCGATCCGGGTCAGCCCGACCAGCGCCACCAGCACGACCGCACCGGCGATCGCCGGCCTACGCCACCGGGGCGCCATCGCCGGCAGGAACACCAGCAGCAGCGCCCCGTACGCGACGAACGAGCCGAGCGCGTGCCCGCTCGGGAAGCTGTTGCCCGGCGCGCTGGCGATCGGCACGTCCACGACCGGGCGGAGCCGACCGACCAGCGTCTTCAGGGACGGGTCGAGGATCAGGCCACCGACCCCGGTGATGATCAGATAGACGGCCAACCGTGGCTGCCGCCGGATCAGCAGCCCGACCACGGCGATGGTGACCAGCCAGATGAGGATCGGCCGGCCGCCCAGGTCGGTCACCGCCTGGAGCACGGTGACCAGCGCGTGGTGCGGGGCGACGAGACCGTTGAACCACTCGGCGACCGCGTGGTCGGCGTCCTGCAACGGGCTCCACCGCATCCGGACGAGCAACAACAGCAGCCCGAAAGCCACCCCGGCGCCGGTGACGGCTACCAGGCCGGCGATGCTCCGCTCGGCGAAATGCCCGATCGGACGCCGCGCCACCTCTTTGAGCGCCGTCACCCCGCACCTCCCATGTCCATTGGCGAGGGCGCTTTACCCGATCGGCGCTGCCCGTACACGCGGGCGACCGGCGGCGGGCACTAGAGGGCGGTCATGTCCCCGGTGTCGAAGAGCTCGGCGCGGTCCGATTCGGGCTTCCACAGGTCCGGTTGGGCCGGCTCCTGCACGCCGATGCGCAGCGCCTCCAGCTGGGCGGCGAAGGCCAGCCCGCCGAACAGCGCCATCCCGGTGAGGTTGGCCCAGAGCAGCAGCGCCATCATCCCGGTCAGCGCGCCGTACGTCTGCCCGAAGCCGTCGCTGAACCGCACGTACGCGGCGAGCAGCAGGCTGGCGAGCCACCACAGCGCGGTGGCGATGCCGGCTCCGAAGAACAGCCAGGACAGGCCAGGCTGCTTGCGGCGCGGCGCACGCCGGAACAGCACCGCGACGGCGAGCACGGTCAGCGCGAGGCTCAGCGGGAAGCGGACCACGGTCCAGATGCCGTCGGCGACCTCGCCCCACTCGTAGTGCTCCCGCACCGAGTCGCCCATCGCGCCGCCGCCCACCAGGATCAGGAAGCCGGCGAGCGCGGGCAGGCCGGCGGTGACGGCCAGCACGGCGGCGCGGAGGTACTTCCACAGCGCCGGGCGGTCCCGCTCCACGCCGTAGATCCGGTTGGCGCCCCGTTCGATCTGGGCCATCGTGGTGGTCAGTGCGACCAGCCCGGTGAGCAGACCGAGGGTGAGCGCCAGCTCACCGGCGTCCTCGACGCGTTCACCCTCGCCGAGCAGCTCGGCCACCATCTGCTCGCTCTGGCCGGGGGTCAGCGCCAGCACGGTGTCGGCGACGATGCGGCCGCCCTCCTCGACGCCCAGCTCGCTGATCAGACCGGTGAGAGCGATCAGGAACGGCACCACGGCCAGGCAGAGTTGCAGCCCGAAGGCCCGGGAGTGGCTGAACCCGTCGCCGTAGCGGAACCGGATGAAGGCGTCCCGCAGCAGGTGCCAGCCGCCCTGGCGGCGCAGGGTGTGCCAGGCGTCGTCGGCGGAGAGCTCCTCGTCGGCCATCAGCCGGGTCTCCGGCACGATCCGGGTGCTACTCACGGCGTGCTTCCTCGATCAGCTGCTCGCCTCGCTCCCCGGCGCTTCGCGCGTCGACGGCCAAGTCGGGGGCCTGCTCAGGCTGGGGCACACACAGCCAGAGCACCTGGGGCCGGACTTCCGCCCGCAGCTGCCGGCTGGGGGAGATGAGATCGCCGTCCAGCTCCCGGGGCTGGGCCCGGTTGCTGGTGACCACCACGCGCCGGCCGCGGAACACCTCCATCTGCGGCACCCGGCCGTTGCGCCGGATCACCGCCCAGCCGAGCGCGAGCCAGTGCCGCAGGTTTCGCGGGGTGAGCACGGCGATGTCGAGCCAGCCGTCGTCCGGCTCGGCCTCGGTGAGCAGCCGCACGCCGCCTTGGAGTCGGCCCACGTTGGCGATCAGCACCGACCGGGCCCGGCGGCGCACCGGCGGCCGGTCGTCGATGCGGATCTGCACCCGCATCGGCCGGTCCCGCAGGTGCCGGGCGGCGCCCACCACGTACGCCGGCCAGCCGATGCGGGCCTTGGTGGTCTCGGAGGTGGCGGCGAGCATCTGGGCGTCGAAGCCCATCCCGGCCATCACCGTGAAGTACCGGTCCTCGACGGCGCCGACGTCGAGGAGCCGCCGGCCGCGCTCGACGGCGACCTGGAGCCCGGCGGCCAGGTCGGTGGAGAGACCCAGGTTGGCGGCGAGCAGGTTGCCGGTGCCCTGAGGCAGCACGGCCAACGCCACGTCGGTGCCGACCAGGCCGCTGACGCAGGACATCACCGTGCCGTCGCCGCCGCAGGCGAAGACCAGGTCGACGCCGGCCTTGACGGCCTGCTCGGTCTGGCCGCGGCCGGGGTCGTCGACGGTGGTCTCGAACCACTGCGGCTCGGGCCAGCCGGCGGCGGCCAGGGCGTCGTTCACGGTGCGGCGCAGGTCGTCGAGATCGGCGACCTTCACCGGGTTGACCACCACGGCGGAGCGCAGTCCACCGTCGCCGCCCGAGGGCCGCCTGTCCTGTCGAGCATCCACGGCGCCAGTGTGCAGCACCGGGGCGGCTTCAGCGAGCCCGCGAGCGGCCCGCGTCGGAAGTGCCACAGACAGGTTTCAACGCGCCGGCCACCGCATCGTCAGGCCGCCGTCCGTAGCGCGCTCTCCACCCGGCGGCGCAGGTCGTCGAGGTCGACCCCGGCCTCGGTGAGCACCAGCGCGCCCAGCCCCTGCCCCTCGCGGAGCACCCCGAGCAGGATGTGTTCGGTGCCGATGTGGTGGTGCCGCAGCCGCACCGCCTCCCGCAGCGACAACTCGAGCGCCTTCTTCGAGCGGGGCGAGAAGGGCCCGCCCAGGTACCGCCGGCGGCCCCAGCGTCGGCGCGGCGCCGGCACGGCCTCGCGCAGGGCGTCCGGGCCGAAGGACTGCTCGATGCGGGCCACGATCGCGGCCAGGTCGATGCCGATCTCCCGCAGTGCCGCCGCGTCGGCGTCACCGAGGCCGGCGCCACCGCTGACGGTGTGCCGGCGGACCCGCTCGCGCAGGTCGTCGGAGCGGACGCCGGCGTCGGCCAGCACCCGGCTGGCCAGACCCGCCTCGTCGGCCGTGAGGGCGAGCAGCAGGTGCTCGGTGCCGACCGGGCGCTGGCCCTCGACCCGCGCCTCCTCCAGCGCCCGCCGCACGACCTCGCGCGCCCGGTCGGTGAACCGTTCGAACATCACGCCTCCCAGGATTGACTGACCGCCGGCCGCCCGGCGTGCTTCTTGTGGACCGCCTGCCGGCTGACCTCGAGCGCGTCGGCGATCTCCTGCCAGGACCAGCCCTGTCGACGGGCGTTGTCCACCTGGACCACCTCGAGCCGCTCGAGCAGCCGGCGCAGCGCGCGGACGGCGCGCAGCCCGACCCGGGGGTCGGTGCTGCCGGCTGCCGCCGCGAGTTCCGTCGCCTGACTCATGTCGTCAACATACGTTGACGGTGCCACTCGTGTCAACCATCGTTGACGAGCTGCCGCCATCACGTCCGGCGGCGCTGCCCGATCCGGCCCGCCATCGTTACCACCCGACTACCCTCGGTCAGGGACAGCGTGGTCGTGCCGGGCGCGACGCCCGGGAGGTGATGTCGGATGGCTACATCCGCCGATGCAGCGGTGCTGGTTGGCCTCGGCTCGGACCGCGACCTCCCGGTCGTTCACCAGGCCGCGCAGGAGGCCTCCGCGCACGGCCGGCCACTGCACCTGCTGCACACCTTCGACTGGCACGCGGCCTTCTCCGCCGACACCGTCGCCGCGCCCCGGGACCACGCCGAGGATCTGATCACGCGGGGCGCGCAACTGGCCCACGGGATCGAGCCGGGGCTGACCGTCCGCGGGGAGATCGTCGAGGGCGGCATGTTGCCCATCCTGATCCGTCGATCGGAAGCAGCCTTCCTGCTCGCGGTCGGCGACAGCGGGATGGCCGGCACCGCCAGGTGCATTCCGGCCGACACGTCCGCCGTGCAGCTGGCCGCGCGGGCCGGCTGCCCGCTGCTGGTGGTCCGCCAGGAGCAGCCGCCGCCGGGCCCGGTGCTGGTCGGGGTGGACGGATCGCCCAGCTCGACCCTCGCTCTGGAGTGGGCCTTCGAGTGCGCGGCCCGGCGCTGCACCCGGCTGCTGGCGCTGCGGGTGGTGGAGCCCGACGAGGACACCGACATGGTCAGCGACCAGCTGGCCGAGGTCGTGGCCCGGTTCTCCACCCGTCGGACGGACGTGGAGGCCCAGTGCCGCGTCATCCGTGGCGATCCCGGCCAGGTGCTGGTGGACGTGTCCCGCTCGGCGCAGGTCGCGCTGGTCGCCGCCCGGGGCGACGAACCGGGCCGCGGGATGCTGGGGGCGGTCGCCCAGTCCATGCTCTACCACTCCCCGGCCCCCGTGATCATCGTCCGAGGGCTGGCCGAGGCCCCGCTCACCGGGCCCGACGCCCACCCGGCCCGGGACCAACGGCCCTGACCTCAGGGCGCGGACGACGGCGAGGCTGGACGTCGGATGCCCCACTCCCCGATCTGCGAGAGGCACAGCATCATGGACACCGCACTCGATCCGAACCGGTCGATCACCGACGACGAGCTGCGCCGACTGCACGCCTACTGGCGCGCCGCGAACTACCTCACCGTCGGGCAGATCTACCTGCTCGACAACCCGCTGCTGCGGGAGCCCCTGACCCCCGACGACATCAAGCCGCGGCTGCTCGGCCACTGGGGCACCAGCCCCGGGCTCAACCTGATCTACGCCCACCTCAACCGGGTGATCGTGGCGCGCGACCTGAACGCCATGTTCGTCACGGGCCCCGGGCACGGCGGGCCGGCCATCGTGGCCAACACCTGGCTGGAGGGCACCTGGTCGGAGCGCTACCACGACGTGTCGCGCGACGAGGCGGGGATGGCCCGACTGTTCCGCCAGTTCTCCTTCCCCGGCGGCATCCCCAGCCACGTGGCGTCGGAGGTGCCGGGTTCGATCCACGAGGGCGGCGAGCTGGGGTACGCGCTGAGCCACGCCTACGGCGCCGCCTTCGACCACCCGGACCTGGTGGTGGCCTGCGTGATCGGCGACGGCGAGGCCGAGACCGGGCCGCTGGCCGGCAGCTGGCTCTCCAACGTCTTCCTCAACCCGGCCCGCGACGGCGCGGTGCTGCCCATCCTGCACCTCAACGGCTACAAGATCGCCAGTCCGACCGTACTCGCCCGGATCCCCGAGGCGGACCTGCTCGACCTCCTGCGCGGCTCCGGCTACCAGCCGTACGTGGTGGCCGGTGACGACCCGGCCCAGGTGCACCGCACCCTCGCCGCGACGCTGGACCGGGCGCTGGACGAGATCGCCGCGATCCAGCAAAGGGCCCGCTCCGGCGGCGTCGTCGAGCGTCCCCGCTGGCCGATGATCATCCTGCGGACGCCGAAGGGCTGGACCGGCCCCCGCGACGTCGACGGCAAGCAGGTGGAGGGCACCTACCGCGCCCACCAGGTGCCGCTGTCACAGGTACGCGACAACCCGGCGCACCTGGCCGAGCTGGAGCACTGGCTGCGCAGCTACCGCCCGGAGGAGCTGTTCGACGCGACCGGCGCGCCGGTGGACGAGCTGCGGACACTGCCGCCGCGCGGCGACCGGCGGATGAGCGCCAACCCGGTCACCAACGGCGGCGTGGTGCTCCGCGACCTGCGCCTGCCCGACTTCCGCGACTACGGCTTGGAGGTTCCCCACCCGGGCGAGCCGATGGCCGGCGCGACCGGGGCGCTCGGCCCGTGGCTCCGGGACGTCATCGCCGCCAACCCGCAGACGTTCCGGCTGTTCGGCCCGGACGAGGTCGCCTCCAACCGGCTGGACGCCGCCTTCGAGGTGACCGACCGGGCCTGGGTGGCGGCCACGGTGCCGGGCGATGAGCACCTCTCCCCCGACGGCCGGGTGATGGAGGTGCTCTCCGAGCACCTGTGCCAGGGCTGGCTGGAGGGCTACCTGCTGACCGGCCGGCACGGCCTGTTCACCAGCTACGAGGCGTTCATCCACATCGTCGACTCGATGCTCAACCAGCACGCCAAGTGGCTGAAGGTGACCCGGGCCATCCCCTGGCGGCAGCCGCTCGCCTCGCTGAACTATCTGCTCTCCAGCCACGTCTGGCGGCAGGACCACAACGGCTTCTCCCACCAGGACCCGGGCTTCATCGACCACGTGGTCAACAAGAAGGCCGAGGTGGTCCGGGTCTACCTGCCGCCGGACGCCAACACCCTGCTCGCCACGATGGACCACTGCCTGCGCAGCCGGCACTACATCAACGTGGTGGTGGCCGGCAAGCAGCCGGCACCGAACTGGCTGACGATGACCGAGGCGATCCAGCACACCCGGCGTGGCCTGGGCATCTGGGAGTGGGCCAGCAACGACGGCGGCACCGAGCCGGACGTGGTGCTGGCCTGCTGCGGTGACGTGCCCACCCTGGAGACGCTGGCCGCCGCCGAGCTGCTGCGTCAGCATCTCCCGGAGCTGAAGGTGCGACTCGTCAACGTGGTGGACCTGATGCGGCTCCAGCCGGACACCGAGCACCCGCACGGCCTGACCGACAGAGAGTTCGACACCATCTTCACCGAGGACCGCCAGATCATCTTCGCATACCACGGCTATCCGTGGCTGATCCACCGGCTCACCTACCGCCGTACCAACCACGAGAACCTGCACGTGCGCGGCTACAAGGAGGAGGGCACCACCACCACCCCGTTCGACATGGTGATGCTCAACGACCTGGACCGCTTCCATCTGGTCATCGACGTCATCGACCGGGTGCCCGGGCTGGCCGCCCGCGCCGCGCACCTGCGGCAGCAGATGGTCGACGCACGGCAGTCGGCCCGCGACTACACCCGCCGGTACGGCCAGGACGCCCCCCAGGTCGCGGAGTGGCGCTGGATCCGCGAAACCGATCCGACCAACCGCTGAGGAGGACGACGTGCGTGACGCGGAGATCCTGGTCGGCTACGACGGCTCGACCGACGCCTCGGTGGCCCTGGACTGGGCGCTCGACGAGGCCAGGCACAGCGGCCAGCCGGTGCGGCTGGCGTACGTCTTCGAATGGCTGACCGTGGCCGGCTGGGTCGGTCCGGGCGTGGCGCCCGGCGTCTGGCCGGACGACACCGCACGGCGGCAGGTGGAGGAACTGGTCCGGAAGGCGGCGACGCAGGCCGCCGCCGCGCATCCCGGGCTCACCGTCACCGGCGAGGTGTACGACGGCCCGCCCGCCCTGGTGTTGCAGGAACGCTCGGCCGAGGCCGGTCTGCTGGTGCTCGGCAGCCGCGGCCACGGCGGGTTCGGTGGACTACTCGTCGGGTCGACGGCGGTGGCGGTCGCCGCGCACGGGCACTGCCCGGTCGTGGTGGTCCGGGACGGGGCCAGCGGGGCACCGGCCGACGCGTCGGGTGGACCGGTGGCGGTCGGCGTGGACGGCTCCGAGCCGTCACTGGTGGCGCTCGGCTTCGCCGCCGAACGGGCGGCCCAGCGGCGGGTGCCGCTGCGCGTGCTGCACGCCTGGACCCAGGGCCCCGGCGGGGCGGCCGGAGCGCCGGACGAGCGGGCCGCCGTGGAGCAGTCGCTGGAGCCGTGGCGGCGGACGTACCCGGATCTCGCCGTGAGCATCGACCTGGTCCCGGGCAGCCCGGCGGCCATGCTGATCGAGGCGAGCCGTGACGCGCGGCTGGTGGTGGTGGGCAGTCGGGGCCGGGGCGGGCTGGCCGGCATGCTGCTGGGCTCGGTCAGCCAGCAGCTGATCCAGCACGCCCACTGCCCGGTCGCCGTCGTCCGGGAACGTTGACCCCGGGGGCGTAACGACCCGGCCCGACCGGGACCTACGACCCCTGCGCGCCGTCGTCGGATGCCACAGGATGGAGCGGGCAACCCCACGCGCATCACCGCCACGTCAGGCACGATGGGCAGAGACGGAGAGGTCGTGACGATGAGTCAGGAAGGCCAGCTGACCACCGCGCTGGCGGCGGCCGCGGCAACCGCCGGCCACGCCCCCTCGGTGCACAACACCCAGCCGTGGCGCTGGCGGGTGCTGCCCGACGCGTTGGAGCTGCGCACGGTCCGCGACCGCCAGCTCGCGGCCACCGACCCGGAGGGCCGGCTGCTCGCCCTGAGCTGCGGCGCGGCCCTGCACCACGCCCGGCTGGCGCTGGCCGCCGAGGGGTGGCGCGCGGTGGTGGAGCGGCTGCCCGACCCGAGCGACACCGAGCTGCTGGCCCGGCTGACCACCCTGGACCGCGCCGAGGTCGACCCGGACGCGATGCGGATGGTGCAGTGCATGCAGGTCCGGCACACGGACCGGCGGCCGGTCAGCGACGAGCCGGTGCCCACCGCCGCGATCGAAGGGATCATCCGAGCGGTCACCGCCGAGGGCTGCCGGCTCCAGATCCTCGACCGCGACCAGGTGCTGGAGCTGGCCGCCACGGCGGCGCACGCCGACACGGTCGAGGCCGAGGATCCGGCGCTGCGCGCCGAGCTGGCGTACTGGACCAGCCGGGCCGGCACCGGCACCGGGCTGCCGCCGGAGGTGCTGCCCGAGCAGCCCCCGCAGACCACCGTGCCGGCCCGCGACTTCGGCCGCCCCGGCAGCCTGCCGGTGGGCCCCGGCCACGACCGCATGGCGGTGTACGCGCTGCTGCACGGCGACGAGGACGAAGCGGACAGCTGGCTGCGCGCCGGCGAGGCGCTCTCCGCCGCCTGGCTGACCGCCACCCGGCTCGGCGTGTCGGCGGTGCCGCTCAGCGCGGTGGTGGAGGTGCCGGGCACCCGGCAGACCCTGCGACAGCTGCTCTCCGGCCTCGGCTTCCCGTACCTCGTGCTGCGGTTGGGGATCGCGGACCCGGCGCACGCGGGCCCGCCACACACCCCGCGGCTGACCACCGCGCAGGTGGTCGACACCTCCGCGGTCCGCGGCGGGCACGGCTGACGGGCCTGGACAGGACGGGCACCGGCGATACCATCGCGCGGTGACCAGCACGCCACAGCCCCGCAAGGAAGCCCAGGTGACCCCGTCGCTCGGGCTGAGCCCGCTGTCCCGGGTCCACCTCGACGAGCTGCTCCAGGAGATGCTGGACCGGGTCGGCGAGGTGGTCACCAGCCGGGAGCGGCTGCGCGCCCTGCTCGACGCGGTGGTCGGCATCGGCACCAACCTCGATCTGCGCAGCACCCTGCAACGCATCGTGCAGGCGGCCTGCGAGCTGGTCGGCGCCCGGTACGGGGCGCTGGGCGTGGTCGGCCCGGACCGGCTGCTCTACGACTTCATCGTGCACGGCATCACCCCGGAGCAGCACGCGCAGATCGGCGACCTGCCGCACGGTCGGGGCGTGCTCGGCCTGCTCATCGACGACCCCCGGCCGCTGCGGATGCCGGACATCACCCAGCATCCCCGCTCCTACGGCTTCCCGCCCAACCACCCGCCCATGCACAGCTTCCTGGGCGTGCCGGTGCGCATCCGGGAGCAGGTGTTCGGCAACCTCTACCTGGCCGAGAAGCAGGGCGGCGCGCAGTTCACCGAGGACGACGAGGAGATCGTGGTCGCGCTCGCCGCCGCGGCCGGCGTGGCCATCGAGAACGCCCGCCTGTACGCCCTGGCGCACCGGCGGGAACGCTGGCTGGCGGCGACCGCCGAGATCACCACGGTGCTGCTCGGCGAGGTCCGCCGCACCGACGCGCTGGCGCTGGTCGCCCGCCGCGCCCGGGAGGTCGCCGAAGCCGAGCTGGCGCTGGTCCTGCTCTACGACACCGACGCCGCGCAGTACACCGTCGAGGTGGTCGACGGCGCCGACGAGCAGGCGCGCGCGCTGGTCGGCACGGTCCTGCCGGCCGTCGACACCAGCTTCGGCGCGGCGATCGCCGAGGGCCGGCACGACCAGGTGGACGATCTCGCGCACGCCGCCCCGTGGCCGGCGCTGCTGCACACCGGGCCGGCGGTGATCTCTCCGCTGGCCACCGCCGAGACCCTGCACGGCGTGCTGGTGGTGGCCCACCGGCCGGACCGCGGTGGCGGCGCCACCGAGGACGACGTGGCCCTGCTGGGCAGCTTCGCCGGTCAGGCGGCGCTGGCCATGGAACGGGCCCGCGGCCAGGAGGAGCGGTAGCTGCTGGTGGTCCTGGAGGACCGTGAGCGGATCGCCCGCGACCTGCACGACGTGGTGATCCAGCGGCTCTTCGCCACCGGCCTGCAACTGCAGAGCGCCGCGCCGATGATGACCCGCCCAGAGGTGGCCAAGCGGATCAACGCCGCCGTCGACGATCTGGACGCGACCATCCGGGACATCCGCCGGACCATCTTCGAGCTGCGTACGCCGATGACCGCGGCTCTGCGTACCGAGATCCGTGAGGCGATCGAGGTGGCCGCCGAGTCGTTGGGCCACAAACCCCACCTGGAGCTGACCGGGCCGGTGGACAGCGCCGTCCCGGACGCGGTCCGCCCGGACCTCACCGCCGTGTTACGCGAGGGGCTGTCCAACGCGGTACGCCACGCGCAGGCCACCCAGGTCACCGTTGGCGTCCGCGTCGACGCCAGACACGTCACCGTCACGGTCACCGACGACGGGGTGGGCTGCGACCCCGCCGCCGCCCGGGGCGGCCTGATCAACCTGCGCGAACGCGCCGAACGTCACGGCGGCACCTTCACGGTCCGCCCGGTCGAGCCGCACGGCACCGAGGTCAGCTGGTCCGTGCCGCTGCGCGACTGACCGGGGCGGGTCGGCTCAGGAGGTCTTACCGAGCAGGCGGGTGGCCAGGACGGCGGCCTGGGTGCGGCGCTCCAGACCCAGCTTGGCCAGCACGCTGGAGACGTAGTTCTTCACCGTCTTCTCGGCCAGGAACATCTTCCCGGCGATCTCCCGGTTGGTCAGCCCCTCCGCCACGTACTCCAGGATCCGCCGCTCCTGCTCGGTGAGCGACTTCAGCTCGCGCGGCTGCTCGACGCCGTTGCGGATGCGCTCCAGCACCCGGGTCGTGATCGCCGGGTCGAGCAACGACTGCCCGGCCGCCACCCGCCGCACCGCGTCGACCAGGTCGGTGCCGCGGATCTGCTTGAGCACGTACCCGGCGGCACCCGCCATGATCGCCGCGAACAGCGCCTCGTCGTCCTCGTACGAGGTGAGGATCAGACCCTTGATGGACGAGTCGACGGCGCGCACGTCCCGACACACGTCGATGCCGTTGCCGTCGGGCAGCCGCGCGTCGAGGATCGCCACGTCGGGCCGCAACGCCGGAATACGGCGAGCCGCCTCCAGGGCGGAGCCGGACTCGCCGACCACCTCGATGTCGCCGCTGCTCTGCAACAGGTCGGCCAGGCCACGGCGGACGACCTCATGGTCGTCGAGGAGGAACACCCGGATCATTCCTCGTTTCTACCCCGGTCCCGCGACCCGCGCACGGGCCGAAGGTCCCGACCGGGGCGGTCCGAGGTCCGGGGTGGGCCGGCGCACCAGCCAGGGGCGGTGGGGCCCGACGGGTCGGGACGTCCGGCCCTGCCCGGCACCCACCCGACGGACGGACCGTAGGGGTGCGGCGAACGTCGGAGCACCGCCGGCTGCCGGCCATCGGAGAGGAGCACCGCCATGGACATCGGCTACACATCGGCCCACCTGCGGACCGCCGCCGTGGACGCGGTCCGGGCACCCTCGCTGCACAACACCCAGCCGTGGCGGTTGCGGCTGCGCGACGGCGGGATCGAGGTGCTGGCCGACCCGGCCCGGCGGCTGCCGGCGACCGACCCGAGCGGGTGGGGCGTCCGCATCGCCTGCGGCGCGGCGCTGTTCAACCTGCGGATCGCGCTGGCCGTGGCCGGCGTCCCGGCCCGGGTGCGGCTCCGCCCCGACCCGGCCGAGCCGGACCTGCTGGCCCGCCTGGTCCCGGACGTTCCGCGCCCGCCCACGCCCGGCGAGCAGAGCCTGCACGCCGCCATCCCCCGCCGGTTCAGCAACCGGATGCCGTTCTGGCCGAACCCGGTGCCGGCCGACGCCCGGTGGCGGCTCGGCGAGGCGGCCCGCGCCGAGCAGTGCTGGCTGGAGCTGTTGATCGGGGTGAGCGCGGTTTCCGCGTTCGGCGAGATCGCCCGCGGCGCGCACCGCGTACTGGAGCGTGACCCCGCCTACCGGTCAGAGCGCGAGCGGTGGCTCCGCCAGGAGCCCGCGCCGGACGGCGTGCCGGCCTCGGCCGGCGGTCCGCAGAGCGAGCCGCAGGACGTGCTGCCGGCGCGCGGTTTCGGCGGGCGCGACCGAGCCCCGAGGCGCGACTTCGAGCCGGAGCCACTGGTCGGGGTGCTCGGCTCGGTGGGCAACACCGCCGTCGACCAGGTGGTCGCCGGGCAGGCCCTGCAACGGGTGCTGCTCACCGCCACCGACGCCGGGCTCAGCGTGTCGCTGCTCTCCCAGCCGATCGAGGTACCCGGCGCGCGGGAGCAGCTACGGCTGTCACTGGGCCGGTTCGGCGCGCCGCAGATGGTGCTGCGGATCGGTTACGGCCAGCCCGGCCGGCCGACCCCCCGCCGCGCTGTCGACGAGGTGCTGGACCTGCCGGTGGCACCGGCCCCCTGAGCCGGCGCCACCGCCCCGCTCGACGAACCCCCGTTCAGGCGGCGAGCAGCGCCGCCTCCCGCGCCGGGTCCAACCCCACCGTCGCCCGGCGCGGCTTGCCGGCACGCGGCGGCACCGACCCCACCGCGTCCAGCCAGCGCCAGGTGTCGGCGACGGTCTCCGTCACCGGGCGGCAGGTCAGCCCCGCCGCGTACGCCTTCTCCACGCCGCGCTCCTGCAACCACCGGAACTCGTGACGCGGCGGAATCCAGATCGGCAGGTCGTTCCAGGGCACGACGCCGGCGGCCAGGATCGCTGCCGGGTCGGTCCAGCGCAGCGTCGCGCCGGAGCCGGTGACCTTGACGACCGAATCCAGCAGCTCACCCATGGTGGTGTGCCCCGAACGGCTGACCACGTTGAACGCACCGCCGACCCCTTCGGCGGCCCGGTCCAGCGTCCACCCCACCAGATCGCGTACGTCGATGTACTGCACGGGCAGGTCCACCGGGCCGGGCGCGAGCACGTCACCGCCGCGGGCCACCCGCCGCAACCACCAGGGCAGCCGGCCGATGTCCTCCCCCGGCCCGAGGATCAACCCGGCACGCACCAGCAGCGCCCGCTCGCCGTAGACCTCCGTCGCGGCCAGCTCCCCGCCCGCCTTGCACTCCGCGTAGTCCCCGTCGACGGCATCGGCGGACGCGTCCACAGTGGGTGCCTCCTCGCCGACGTGCGTCGGCGCCGGCGGGGCGTAGACCGATCCGCTGGAGATGTAGGCGTAGTGCGGGACCGCCCCGACCAGCGCGCGGGCCGCGTCCCGCACCGCCCGGGGAGCGCTGTCCCAGGTGTCGACCACCAGGTCCCACTCACCGCCCGCCAGCGCCGCCAGGCCGCCCGGCGCGCTCCGGTCACCCCGCAACCGGTGTACGCCGGGTGGCGTCGACCCGTGCAGCCCCCGGTTGAACACCGTTACCGACCAGTCCCGACGGACCGCTTCGGCGACCGTCGCACCACCCACGAAACCCGTCCCGCCCAGCACCAGCAGTCTCATGCGGTCCACCCTGCCGGGTCGTGGCGACGGGCGGCACCCGTGTTCACCCGTAGCGGATCTCCCCACAGCAGAACGCGCTCCGACGGCGACGTCGTCCAACGCGGAACGGCTCGTTACCGGTATTCCGGTAACGAGCCGGTGCGCGGTGGAGGGCGAAAATGGGTTTGAACCAGAGAACACGTACGTGTCAATGAAA
>NZ_JBSFYQ010000042.1:0-58275 GCF_053599855.1 Micromonospora sp. NPDC005161 | reverse complement strand
TCTTCCTATCTCCCTTGGTTGGGGTACATTGCCCGACATGACGTCCACTCCCGTTGCTCCGCGGTCGCCCGGGCGACCGCGGAGCCTCCGCGCCGATGAGGCGATCATCGAGGCCACCCTCGACCTGCTCGCCGAGGGCAGCACCATCGAGGCGCTCTCGATCGAGGCGATCGCCGCCCGCGCCGGGGTCGGCAAGGCCACCATCTACCGCCGCTGGGCCGGCAAGGACGCGTTGCTGCTGGACGCGCTGCGCCGGCTCAAGGGCATCCTGCCGCAGCCCGAGGGGCACTCCGTCCGGGACGACCTGGTGCTGCTCGTCGGCGCGATCGGGAAGAACGTCGACCCGCGAGCGGCGAAGATCATGCCCTGCCTGGTGCCCGCGGTGAATCGCAGCCCCGACCAGTTCCAGCTCTACCAGAACATCATCGCCCCGCGCCGGCAGCTGATGCGCGAGGTGTTGCGGCGGGGTATCAGCGAGGGTCTGCTCCGGCCGGACATCGACCTGGAGGTGACCATGGCGCTCCTCACCGGGCCGATGCTGATCCAACGGGTGCTGCGCTGGAACCCGGAGCTGGACGAGCGGGCCCTGCCGGAGCAGGTCGTCGACACGCTGCTGGAGGGCATCCGCGCCCGCTGACCCGTACCCGGCCGGTGGTCAGCCGGCCGGGGTGCGCAGTCGGTGCAGGCGCAGCGCCAGCTGCACCTCCAGCGCTCGCTCGGGCCGCTGCCAGTCGGCGCCGAGCAGCTGACCGACCCGCTCCAACCGCTGGGTCACCGTGTTGACGTGCACGTGCAGCTGCTCGGCGGCCCGGGCCAGGCTGCCGCCCACCCCGAAGTACGCCTCCAGCGTCTTCACCAGCGCCGTGCCCCGCCGGGCGTCGTAGTCGAGCACCGGCCCGACGGTGGCGGTGAGGAACTGGGCCACGTCCTTCTCGCCCCGGTCACCGACCGTGCCCAGCAGCAGCCCGACGAAGCCCAGCTCCGCCGTGCTCGCCCCCTGGCCGGAGCGGCCCAGCGCGCCCAGCGCGGTGAGGCAGCGATCCGCCTCGTGGAACGCGCCCGCGAGGGTCGCCGGCCCGGCCGACGGGCCGCTCGCCCCGGCGGTCACCGGCCGGCCGGTCACCCGGGACAGGTCCCGGGCCACCGCGCGGCCGCTGCCACCGGCGTCCCGCCCGGGCAGCATCAGCACCACCCGACCGTCGCGCGCCGCCGCCAGCCCGCCCCGCGCCGAGGCGTACGTGGTGGCCCAGGAGAGCACCCGCTGCCGGGCTGAGCCGGTGGCCGCGATCGCGTCGTCGCCCACCGCCACCAGCACGTGCGGGGCGTCCAGATCGACCCCGAGGCGGCGGGCCCGGCTGCGCAGCGCGTCGGTGTCCCGCAGTGGCCGGGCGATCAGATCGTCCAGCAGCTCACCGCGGACCCGACCCTCCGCCTCCGCCACGGTGCGCCGGAACAGCAGCAGCAGAGCGGTCACCAGCGCGGCCCGCTCCAGAATCCGCTGGTCGGCGTCGACCAGCTCGTCGTCCGGGCGCAGCACCAGGGCGCCGAGGTTCTCCGCGCCCGCCACCACCGCCGCGTACCAGAGCGGGCCCCGGCGCACGCTGCGCCCCTCCGTCCGGGACGCGGCCACCGCCTCGACGATGTCCGCGCGATCCGGCTCCTCGATCTCACCGACCCGGGCCAGCAGCCGCCCCTCGGCGTCCAGTGCCAGCAGCGCCCCGTCCAGCACCTCGGTCACCGCGGCCGCCACGTCCTCCACCCCGCCGCCGCGCAGCACCAGCGCGGTCATGCGGTCGTGCGCCGCCGCGGCCCGCTCCACCGAGCTGCTGTGCGCCCGGATGGTGGTGTTCGCCGCCGACAGCTCCGCCAGCGCCGAGCGGGTCTCGGCGAGCAGCCGAGCGGTGTCGATCGCCACGGCGGCGTGCGCGGCGAGGGAGACCAGCAGCGCCACCTCCTCCCGGGCGAACGGCCGGGCCGAGCGGTTCGCCGAGTACAGCACCCCGATCGAGGTGGAGCCGAGCCGCAGGGGCACCCCGAGGATCGCCACCAGGCCCTCCTCGCCGACCCCGGCGTCGATCTCCCCGGTGTGGTGGAAGCGCTCGTCCTCGCCGTAGTTGGCGGTGACGTACGGCGCGCCGGACTGGGCCACCAGTCCGCCGAGGCCGGCGCCCATCGGCAGCCGCAGTCGCTGGAAGCGGGCCGAGACCGAACCGTCGGTCACCCGCATGTAGGTGTCGCCGTGCTCGTCGTCGTTGAGCGTCATGTAGGCCACGTCGGCGCCGAGCAGGTTGCGGGCCCGGTGCACGATCGCCCGCAGCACGTCGTCCAGGTCGCGCAGCCCGGCCAGGTCGCTGACCGTGTCGTACAGGCCGGACAGCTCGGTCTCCCGGCGGCGCCGGCGCTCCAGCAGCGCGCGGACCCGCAGCGCCACCGTCTTCGCCTGCTCCAGCTCGGCCAGCCGGTCGGCGGGCAGCCCGGCGGCCCGCGCGGCCACCAGCGGTCCCTCGAACTCGACCGCCGCGGCCTCACGGGCGAGCAGTTCCAGGAACTCCACCGGCGACGACATGGTCGACATTGTGCTCGGGCCCACTAGTTGGCCGTCCAGCCCCCGTCGAGCGCGATCGACGCGCCGGTGATGAACGCCGCCGGCGGTGAGCAGAGATACGCCAGCAGCTCCGCCACCTCCTCCGGTTCGATCAGCCGCTTGATCGCGGCCCGGGCCAGCATGATCTTCTCGATCACCTCGGCCTCCGGGATGCCGTGGCTGGCGGCCTGGTCGGCGATCTGGCTCTCCACCAGGGCGGTGCGCACGTACGCCGGGTTGATGCAGTTGGCGGTCACGCCGTGCGCGGCGCCCTCCAGCGCCACCACCTTCGACAATCCCTCCAGCGCGTGCTTCGCCGAGACGTAGGCCGCCTTGTACGGCGACGCCCGCAGCCCGTGCACGGAGGAGATGTTGACGATCCGGCCCCAGCCACGCGCGTACATGTGCGGTAGCGCGCGGCGGATCAGCAGGAACGGCGCCTCGACCATGACCCGCTGGATGTACTCGAAGCGTTCGACGGGGAAGTCCTGCACGGGCGCCACGTGCTGGAGCCCGGCGTTGTTCACCACGATGTCCACGTCCACGTCGAGCCGGTCCACCGCGGCGGCGTCGGCCAGGTCCACGCCCTCGGCGCGGCCGCCGACCTCGGCGGCGACCGCCTTGGCCGCGTCCAGGTTGCGGTCCACCACGAGCACCTTGGCGCCGGCCGCGCCCAGCCGCAGGGCGCAGGCTCGCCCGATGCCGCTGCCACCCCCGGTGACCAGGGCGGTCCGACCAGCGAGGTCGACGTGTACGACGTGGGGGACCGCCACGGGTTCTGCCGTCATGGCGCAAGAAGTTACGAGCTGTGTGGCCCCGCGCACATGTTCCGACAACACATATCCCACACCAACTCTGTGTGGCCCCCCGCGCACGGCGGGTCTCCCGGCCGCTCTCGTCGATCATGGAGTCGTGGTGCCCGATCAGCGGGCTTTCGCGGCCTCTGTGACCCACCACAACTCCATGATCGACAGGGGCGGGCGTGTCTCTTCCGTGCCCTTGGGGGTGGGGCAGTAGGGTGTCGAACACACGTACTGCTGACGGGTGGAGGGGGGCGGCGTGCGGGTTCTCGGGGTTGACCCGGGGTTGACCCGGTGCGGGGTGGGCGTGGTCGAGGGCGTGCCCGGCCGGCCCTGCACCCTGATCGCCTACTACGTGGTCTACACCGACCCGGCCGACGACCTGCCGCTGCGGCTGCTGCACCTGGACCGGTCACTGACCGAGTTGGTGGCCGAGCATCAACCGGACAGCGTCGCCGTCGAGCGGGTGTTCAGCCAGCACAACGTCCGCACGGTCATGGGCACCGCGCAGGCCAGCGGCATCGCCGTGCTGGCCGGGGCGCGCGCCGGGCTGCCGGTGCAGACGTACACCCCGAGCGAGGTGAAGGCGGCGGTGACCGGCTCCGGTCAGGCCGACAAGGCGCAGATGACCGCCATGGTGACCCGGCTGCTGCGGCTGGCCGAGCCGCCGAAGCCGGCCGACGCCGCCGACGCGCTCGCCCTGGCCATCTGCCACGTGTGGCGCGGCGGGACCCGCTCCAAGCTGGCCGCGGCGGCCGACCGGGCACGACGAGGAGGAACGCGATGATCGCCAGCGTGCGCGGCACGGTGACCGCGACGGGTCCGGACCAGGCCGTGATCGAGGTCGGCGGGGTCGGCCTGGCCGTGCACTGCGCCCCCGGGCTCATCGCCGAGCTGCGGGTCGGCCAGAGTGCCCGGCTCGCCACCAGCCTCGTCGTCCGGGAGGATTCGCTGACCCTCTACGGTTTCGCCGACGACGATGCCAAGGCGCTGTTCGAGCTGCTCCAGACCGCGAGCGGCGTCGGCCCGAGGCTGGCCCAGGCGGTGCTGGCCGTGCACACCCCGGACGCGGTGCGCAAGGCGATCGCCAACGCCGACACCGCCGCGCTGACCCGGGTGCCCGGGATCGGCAAGAAGGGCGCCGAGCGGCTGGTGCTGGAGCTGCGCGACCGGATCGGCCCGGTGTCGATCGGCGCCGACGGCGTGGGCGGGGTGACCGGCGGCGCCTGGCCCGATCAGGTCCGCCAAGCGCTGGTCGGGCTGGGCTGGACGGCGGGGCAGGCCGACCAGGCGGTGGCCGCGGTGGCGGAGACCGTCGACGGCGAGACCCCGGCCGTGCCGGTCCTGCTCAGGCAGGCCATCCGCCTGCTGGGTCGTACCCGATGAGCGCGAGGAGTGAGCCGGTTTTGCGAGCCCCGCAGTCGCGAATGAAGAGGGCACAGTGAGTGAGACCGAGGGGCTCGTCTCGGCGTACGTCACCGACGCGGAGCGGGACGCGGAGGCCACCGTACGGCCCAAGCGGCTGGCCGAGTTCATCGCTCAGGACCGGGTCCGCGATCAGCTCGACCTGTTGTTGCAGGGCGCCATGCGGCGGGGCTCCCCGCCGGACCACATCCTGCTTTCCGGCCCGCCCGGCCTCGGCAAGACCAGCCTGGCCAACATCGTCGCCGCCGAGCTGGGCTCGGGCATCCGGGTGACCAGCGGCCCGGCGATCGAGCGCTCGGGCGACCTGGCGGCCATCCTGACCAGCCTCGCCGAGGGTGACGTGCTGTTCATCGACGAGATCCACCGGATCGCGCGGCCAGCCGAGGAGCTGCTCTACAGCGCGATGGAGGACTTCCGGGTCGACGTGGTGGTCGGCAAGGGGCCGGGCGCCACCGCCATCCCGCTGGACGTCGAGCCGTTCACGCTGGTCGGGGCGACCACGCGGTCGGGCCTGTTGACCGGGCCGATGCGGGACCGGTTCGGTTTCGTCGCGCACCTGGACTTCTACGCCCCGGCGGACCTGGAGACCCTGCTGCACCGCTCGGCGCGGATCCTCGGTGTGCCGATCACCGCCGAGGGCGCGGCCGAGATCGCCGGCCGGGCCCGGGGCACCCCGCGGATCGCCAACCGGCTGCTGCGCCGGGTCCGCGACTACGCGGAGGTGCGGGCCGAGGGCGTGGTCAACCTGGGCACGGCCCGGGCCGCGCTGACCGTGTACGACGTGGACGCGCTCGGCCTGGACCGGCTGGACCGGGCGGTGCTGACCGCGCTGGTCGACTCGTTCCGGGGCGGCCCGGTGGGGCTGTCCACGCTCGCCGTGGCGGTGGGGGAGCAGCCGGACACGGTCGAGGAGGTCTGCGAGCCGTTCCTGGTCCGCGCCGGCCTGCTGGCCCGTACCCCGCGCGGCCGGGTGGCGACCGAGGCCGCCTGGCGGCATCTGGGCCGAACACCACCGAATGGTACAATTGGGGTGGATGTCCCACCGGCGCCCGATCTGTTCTCGTTGGACGCCGAACAGCCGTGATGTGAACGTGATCTGCACCGCATTCGGTGTTCTCAGGTGCAGGGATTAGACTTCGCCGCGGTCTGTACAGGACGTGAGAATCCGCCTCCGCTCCGGCACCCCGTGTGCCGGGCAGGTGGCCAATGGGAAGGTCAGTAACCGTGCATTACGCAGCAGCGGGTGGCGGGGCCGGCAGCTTCACGCCGATCCTGATGATCGCCCTGCTCTTCGGTGTCATGTACTTCATGATGATCCGCCCCCAGCAGAAGCGCCGCCGCGAGGCGGCGTCGATGCAGTCCAACCTCGGCCCCGGCGACGAGGTCGTGACCATCGGCGGGCTCTACGGCACGGTCACCGGCATCGAGGACGACAGCGTCCTGCTGGAGGTCGCCCCGGGCGTGCAGACCCGGTACGCCCGGCCGGCCATCGCCCGGGTGGTCACCCGTGCGGAGCTGCCGAGCGAGCCGGCCACCGAGGACGCGGACACCGTCAAGGAGTGACCCCTCCCTCCCGGGGGTGGCGGGTCCGGCGTACGGCCGGCCCACGGCCCTCGGGCCGCCGCGCCCGACGGGGCAGCGGACGTGACGTGAAAACTGGATAGTTGGGTCGACGCCGGGCGTCGGCACGTTCCCGTGACCGTCGGCGTCCCGCGCCGGCGCGTACGGCCACCGTGTCGGCCCCTCGCCGGCCCAGGTCAGACCCGTCGGCCGGGACCCCCGGCCCGACACCCGCCGCCGCCGCGCGCAGCGGCGCGACCGTACAGGGAGACAGGACAACCGTGGCACCACCTCAGGGACAGATGCGGCCCGGCCGGCAGCTCGCCGTGCTCGGGTTCATCTTCGTCGTCCTCTACCTATTGGTGTTCTTCGCGGGCGGCGCCAGCGGGAGCTTCAAGGACCGGCTAGAGCCCAAGCTCGGCCTGGACCTGATCGGCGGCACCCGGATGACGCTGGAGGCGACCAACAGCGTCGACGGCAAGCCCCCGACGGCGGAAAACCTCGAGGAGGCCCGCCAGATCATCGAGAGCCGGGTCAACGCGTTCGGCGTGGCCGAGGCCGAGGTGGTCACCGAGGGCAACCGCAACATCGTCATCTCCCTGCCCGGTGAAAACCGGGACCTCACCGACGTGGGCAGCGCCGCCGAGCTGCGCTTCCGCAAGGTGCTCAAGGCCGCCGACGGCAGCGGGACGGCCGCGGTGCCGCCGCCCGCCGCCACGCCGGCCCCCTCGGGCAGCGCAAGCCCGACCCCGTCCGGCAGCGCGTCGCCGACCCCGTCGGGCAGCGCCGCGCCGAAGGTGACCACGTCGCCGAGCGGCGGGCAGGGCGGGATGGCGCCGACGCCCAGCGCCAGCGCCACGCCGACCCCGTCGGCCTCGGCCTCGCCGAGTGCCGCCACCCCGTCGCCGAGCGCCAGCGAGGAGCCGGTGCCGGCCAGCATCGAGGAGCAGCGGAAGGCCGTCGAGCAGAAGGTCGGGGCTCCCATCTGGCAGGCCGCCAGCGGGTTGCAGGCGCCGGCCGACCTGACCGCCGACCCGTCGCTGGCCGACAAGCTCAAGCCGTTCGGCACGCTGTCGCCGCAGGAGGTGGCGGTGCTGCCGGCGCAGATGCAGTTCAACGTGCCGACGATCAGCTGTGCACAGCTCGACAAGCGCCCGCCGGCGTCGATCTCCGACCCGAAGCAGCAGGTGGTCTCCTGCGAGGACGGCGCTTCCAAGTACCTGCTCGACCAGGCCAAGGTGCTGGGCACCGACGTGGACGACGCCGACGCGGTGCTCGACCAGACCAACGCCTGGGTGGTCAGCCTGGACTTCACCGGCGACGGCCAGGGCAAGTGGACCGCCCTCACCCGTGAGGCGTTCAACAACGAGGGCCAGGCCTGCGACGCGACCGCGCTGGGCCAGGACGGCAAGTGCCGGGTGGCCGTCGTGCTGGACAACGAGATCGTCTCCTCGCCGGAGATCCAGGGCGTGCTGACCGGCAACTCCCAGATCACCGGCAACTTCATCCAGAAGGACGCGAGCACGCTCGCCGGCCAGCTCCGCTACGGCGCGCTGCCGGTGACCTTCGAGCCGCAGGAGTCGCAGAACGTCACCGCCACGCTGGGTGCCAGCCACCTGCGGGCCGGTCTGCTCGCGGCCGGCATCGGCATGCTGCTGGTCATCATCTACGCGTTCTTCTACTACCGGCTGCTCGGCTCGGTGATCTTCCTGAGCCTGATCCTCTCCGCGCTGCTGGTCTTCGGCGCGCTGGTGGTGCTCGGCCGGCAGATCGGCTTCACGCTCACCCTCGCCGGCATCGCCGGCATGATCGTCTCGCTCGGTGTGGCGGCGGACTCGTTCGTCATCTACTTCGAACGGTTGAAGGACGAGATCCGGGAGGGGCGCAGCCCACGTAGCGCGGTGCCCCGGGCCTGGATCCGGGCCCGCCGTACGATCATCTCGGCCAACGCGATCACCCTGCTCTCCGCGGTGGTGCTCTACGTGGTCTCGGTCGGCACGGTCAAGGGCTTCGCGTTCGCCCTCGGCCTGGCCACCGTGCTGGACCTGGTCGTGGTCTTCCTCTTCCGGCACCCGATCATGACGATGTTCGCCCGGACCCGGGCGTTCCTGTCCCCGCGGGTCAGCGGTCTGGGCCGGGCGCTTCCGGCCCGCAGCCAGCAGACTCAGCCCCGCAACCCGCGCGCCAAGGAGGCCTGAGATGGCTCAGAACGGTCTGGCGAGCCGCCTCTACAACGGCGAGGCCGGTCTCAACGTCGTCGGTCGACGCAAGCTCTGGTTCGGCGTCGCCGGGGTCCTGGTCCTGATCGCGATCCTCAGCTTCTCGATTCGTGGGTTCAGCCTCGGCATCGAGTTCGCCGGCGGCAACTCGTTCCAGGTGCCGGCCAGCGTCGGCACCCTGGAGCAGGCCGAGGAGGAGGTCAACTCCGCCCTCGCCGCCGAGAACACCGGCGTCGAGGTGGCCACCGCGCAGAAGGTCGGCGGCCCTGGCGGCGACTCCTACGAGTTGCGCACCGGGCAGCTCTCCGCCGAGCAGGCCAATGCCGTCAAGGCCCAGATCGCCGAGGATCTCGGCATCGATGTCGGCCAGATCAGCGGCAACCAGGTCAGCGAGGCGTGGGGCAGCCAGGTCACCGAGCGGGCCGTCCTCGGCCTGGTCATCTTCATCGCGCTGGTGATGGTCTACCTGATCCTGCGGTTCGAGTGGCGGATGGCGGTCGCCGCCGTCTCCTCGCTGTTCACGAACCTGATCCTCACCGCCGGCATCTACTCGCTGGTCGGCTTCGAGGTCACCCCGTCGACGATCATCGGTTTCCTCACGATCCTGGGCTTCGCGCTCTACGACGTGGTGGTGGTCTTCGACAAGGTCCAGGAGAACACCCGGGGCATCACCGCCAACAACAACCAGACGTACGGCGAGGCGGCCAACCTGGCCGTCAACCAAAGCCTGATGCGGTCGCTGAACACCTCGGTGGTCGCCCTGCTGCCCGTCGGTGGTCTGCTCTTCATCGGCGCCGGCCTGCTCGGCGCCGGCACGCTGAAGGACCTCGGCCTGGTGCTGTTCGTCGGTATGGCGGTGGCGTTCCTGACCTCCATCCTGGTGGCCACGCCGCTGCTGGCGCTGCTGAAGAACTACGACCCGCGGATCCAGGCCCACAACAAGCGGGTGCTGACCCGTCGGGGCGCGCTGTCCCGTGGCGAGATCACGCCGAAGGGTGCCCCGAGCCCGGGCCAGGCCGACGGTGCGGAGACCCCGGTCGACCCGGACTCCGCCGCGCTGGCCGGCGCCGCCCCCAAGGTGGGCGCCCGGCCGGCGGGTAAGCGGCCGACCGGCGCCCGGGGCGGTCGCCCCGGTGGCGGCGGCAACCGGCCGGGTGGCGCCAAGCGGCGCTGACCGGCGCCCGGGGCGGACCCGGGAGGAAACACCCGAACGGCGTCCGGCATGCTGTGCGAGCAGCATCGCCGGACGCCGTCGTCGTTGGAAGGAAACGGAACAGCCGTGACGGAGACCCACAGCACCGCGGCGCGCGGGGACAGCGGCCCGGAGACCGCCCGGCTGGTGGCCAGCCGGGTGCTGGACGTGCCCGACTTCCCCCAGCCCGGTGTCATGTTCAAGGACCTGATGCCGCTGTTCGCCGACGGTAAGGCGTTCCGCGAGGTGACCGACGGGATCGTCGCGTACCACGGGCGGGACAGCTTCGACGTCGTGGTCGGCATCGAGGCTCGCGGGTTCGTCGTCGCGGCGGCAGTCGCGTACGCGGCCGGGGTGGGCGTGGTGCCGGTGCGCAAGGCCGGCAAGCTGCCCCGCCCGGCACACTCGGTGTCCTACGCCCTGGAGTACGGCGAAGCCACCCTGGAAGTGCACGAGGACGCCTTCACCGCCGGGCACCGGGTGCTGGTCGTCGACGACGTGCTGGCCACCGGCGGCACCGCCGAGGCGACGCTGGATCTGGTCGAGCGGGCCGGCGGGACCGTCACCGGCTTCACCGTGCTGCTGGAGCTCGCCTTCCTGGGTGCCCGCAAGCGGCTGGCCCCGCGTCCCGTCCATGCCCTGCTGACCGTTTGAACCCGGGCCCGTCGGGCGGACCGGGCACCGACCGTCCGGCGGAGCGGCAGGGGACCGTCCGTGCGGGTAGCATTGCCCTTTGCTGACGCCGGCGGTCACGCCGTCCGGCGGCGCGAGACCAGGCCGGCCGACGTACGGCCGGTGCGTTCCGGCGAGCGGTGAGGAGGCCGGTGTCCCACGATGTCGTCCCTCCGGTGGAGGGCACGGTGCACCCGACAGGCGACGCTGACGGCTCGGTGACGGAGCGGAACGGTGACGCGCCGACCAGGGTGACGGGCGCCGGCAACGGCACCGGCAAGGCTCCGGCCGAGGGCGCGGTGCGTCCGACCGTGGCGGTGCCGAGCGCGGAGGCGTCCCCCGGTGCCGACGGGGTCGTGGTCCCGTTCCCGACCGACGCCGGCGTCGAGCCGCTGCCCAGCGGCGGCTTCGGGCTGTCCAACGCGCCCACCGGGCGGCGGGTCCGGGCCCGGCTCGCGCGGTTCAACGCGCCGTGGCAGACCTCGCAGGTCAGCGAGGTGCTCGAGCCGCTCATCGCCAGCCACCGGGAGAACCACCCGAAGGCCGACGCCCGGCTGCTCCAGCGCGCCTTCGACACGGCCGCGCGGTGGCACTCCGGGCAGTACCGCAAGTCCGGCGACCCGTACATCACCCACCCGCTCGCGGTGGCGACCATCCTGGGCAACCTCGGTATGGACACCACCACGCTGGTCGCCGCGCTGCTGCACGACACCATCGAGGACACCGAATACACCCTCGACCAGATGCGGGCCGACTTCGGCGGCGAGGTCGCCCTGCTGGTCGACGGCGTCACCAAGCTGGACAAGGTCAAGCTGGGCGACGCGGCCAAGGCCGAGACGATCCGCAAGATGGTCGTGGCCATGGCCAAGGACCCGCGGGTGCTGGTGATCAAGTTGGCCGACCGGCTGCACAACATGCGCACCCTGACCTTCCTGCCCCGGCCCAAGCAGGAGCAGAAGGCCAAGGAGACGCTGGAGATCCTGGCCCCGCTGGCCCACCGGCTGGGTATGAACACGATCAAGTGGGAGCTGGAGGATCTCGCCTTCGGCACGCTGTTCCCGAAGCGCTACGAGGAGATCAACCGGCTGATCGGGGAGCATCAGCCGCAGCGCGAGGCGCTGCTGCGGCAGGTGACGCAGAAGGTGCAGACCGACCTCAAGGCCGCCAAGATCAAGGCGGAGACCACCGGCCGGCCGAAGCACCTCTACTCGATCTACCAGAAGATGATCGTGCGGGGTCGTGACTTCAACGACATCTACGACCTGGTCGGTGTGCGGATCCTGGTCGACACGGTTCGGGACTGCTACGCCGCGTTGGGCGTGATCCACGCTAACTGGCAGCCGGTGCCGGGCCGGTTCAAGGACTACATCGCGATGCCCAAGTTCAACATGTACCAGTCGTTGCACACGACGGTCATCGGGCCTACCGGCAAGCCGGTGGAGATGCAGATCCGCACGTACGCGATGCACCGCACCGCGGAGTTCGGCATCGCCGCGCACTGGAAGTACAAGGAGCACAAGGGCACCCAGATCGTCGGCCCGCCGGCGCACATCGACGAGATGACCTGGCTGCGGCAACTGCTGGACTGGCAGCGTGAGGCGGCCGACCCGAGCGAGTTCCTGGACGCGCTGCGCTTCGACCTGTCCAGCCAGGAGGTGTACGTCTTCACCCCGAAGGGTGACGTCATCCCGCTGCCGACCGGGTCGACGCCGGTGGACTTCGCGTACGCGGTGCACACCGAGGTCGGGCACAAGTGCATCGGCGCGCGGGTCAACGGCAAGTTGGTGCCGTTGGAGTCGACGCTCTCCAACGGCGACGTGATCGAGATCTTCACCTCGAAGTCCGAGACCGCCGGCCCGACCCAGGACTGGCTGGGCTTCGTCAAGAGCCCGCGTGCGCGTACGAAGATCCGCCAGTACTTCAACAAGGAGCGGCGCGAGGAGGCGATCGAGGCCGGTAAGGACGCGATCGTCAAGGCGATGCGCAAGCAGGGCATGCCGTTGCAGCGGATGCTCACCTCCGACGCGCTGATGTCGATCGCCCGGGACCTGCACCTGGCCGACGTGGCCTCGCTCTACGCGGCGGTCGGCGACAGCCAGGTCTCCGCGCAGTCGGTGGTGCAGAAGCTGATGGCCGCGTACGGCGGCGAGGAGGGCGCGGCGGAGGACATCGCCGAGACCGCCGTCGCCACCCGGCCGCCGCGCAGCCGGCAGAGCAGCGCCGATCCCGGCGTGGTGGTCCGGGGCGTCAGTGACGTCTGGATCAAGCTGGCCCGCTGCTGCACCCCGGTGCCACCGGATTCGGTGTTCGGCTTCGTCACCCGCTCCGGCGGGGTGAGCGTGCACCGCGACGACTGCGCCAACGCGGAGGACCTGCGGGCGCAGAGCGAGCGGGTGGTCGAGGTGAGCTGGAAGCTCACCTCCGCCTCGACGTTCCTGGTGGCCATCCAGGTGGAGGCTCTGGACCGGCACAAGTTGCTGGCCGACGTCACCCGGGTGCTCTCCGAGGAGCGGGTCAACATCCTCTCCGCCACCGTCACCACCACCCGCGACCGGGTGGCGGTGAGCCGGTTCAGCTTCGAGATGGCCGACCCGAAGCACCTGGGCCACCTGCTGGCCACGGTTCGCAAGGTCGACGGCGTCTTCGACGCCTACCGGGTCACCTCCGGCGCCTGACCGCCCGCGCCGCGTACCCCTGCGGCACCGAGTCTCCGGACACGGAAGCGCCCGCCGGCTCAGCCGGCGGGCGCTTCCGTCGTCTCCTCGGGCGTCAGCCCTGCGGCGCGCTCATCGTGAGGTCGTTGATGACGACCTCCTTCTTCGGGTGGCCACCGCCGGCCTGCTGCGCGAACGCCCCGTCGTCGCCGGCCTTGGCCACGTCCTTGACGATGTCCAGGCCACCGGTGATGGTCCCCAGCACCGTGTACGCGGGGTCCAGAGGCGAGTCGCCGTAGACGATGAAGAACTGGCTGCCGGTGCTGCCCGGCTGGCCCGAGTTGGCCATCGCGATGACGCCCTCCGGGTACGGCGGGCGCTTGTCGGTGGGCAGGTTCTCCTCGGGCAGCCGGTAGGTCGGGCCACCCGTGCCGTCGGTGTCCCGCCAGCCCTTGCCGGTGGCGCTCGGGTCACCGCACTGCAGCACCTTGATGCCCTCGGTCACCAGGCGGTGGCACTTGCTGTTGTCGAAGAAGTTCTTCTCCGCGAGGTGGGTGAAGCTGCCCGCCGTGCAGGGCACCAGCGACCGGTCGACCTTGGCGGTGATCGGGCCGAGGTTCGTGGTGATCGTCATGGTCTGCACGCCGGTGCCGGACTGCTCGTTGCTCGGCAGCCCGACGTCCTTGACTTGTGGGCTCCGCTGGTCGGCGGGCAGCGCGTTGTAGGCGCACTCGGACGCGCCGGGCGCCTGGGCGGTGGTGTCGGTCTTGTCGTCGTCGCCGCCGAGGCTCATGGCCAGCCAGACGGTGCCGGCGACCACGAGCACCAGCGCGGCGGCAACGCCGATGATCGCCTGCGTCTGCCGACGCTTGCGGGCCCTGGCCGCGCGCTCGGCCATCTCCTTCTCGAGCCGGGCGCGTGCCGCCGCGCGCTGCCGCTCTCTGGTGGACGTCACGCCTGGATCCTCCTGGCTGTCTGCTTCTGGGTGCCGCTCGGGTGGGGTGGGGGCCACCGGTCAGCCGGCGCTCGGGCTGCTGGCCGGGGCTCCGGAGGCCGACGGCGACGGTGCCGCGGCGGTGACCGGCTCACCAACGGTGAGGCTCTGGATCACCACGTCGGTCTTGGGCTTGACCTTGGCCCCCGTCCCATTGTCCACGGTCGGCAGGGCACCGATCTTCTCCACCACGTCCAGCCCGCCGGTCACCCGGCCGATCACGGGGTACTTCGGGTCGGTGGTGGTGAAGTCCTTGAAGAAAATCAGGAACTGGCTGCCGTTGCTGCCCGGCGGGTTGGAGATCATCGCCACGGTCCCCTTCGGGTACGTGGGCGGCTGGCCGGGTGCCGGGGTGGCCGACGGCGACGCCGACGGCACGGTCGGCACGTCCTCGTCGTAGAACGAGTAGGTGGGCCCGCCGAGGCCGGTGCCGCTGGGGTCGCCGCAGCGCAGCGCGCCGTCGGCGGTGATCTCGTGGCACTTGGTGTTGTCGTAGAACGACCGGCTCGCCAGGTGGGCGATGCTCGCCGCGGCACACGGTGAGTTGGTCAGACTCAACTCAGCGGTGATCGGCGCGCCCTGGTTGGTGGTCACGGTCATCGCCCGGGTGCCGTCGGTGGGCAGGTCCTTCGTCGCCGGCGTGCCGACGTCCTTGAGGTTGGTGTTGGCCGTGGCGTCCTGCGGCGTCCAGAGGCAGGTGTCCGCCGCGGCCGTGTTCTGCTTCGGGTCGGAGTCGAACGCGCCCAGTGCCCACGCTGAGCCGGCCACGATCACCGCGAGGACCAGGAAGGCGCCGACGCCGGCCTGGATCTGCCGACGGCGCCGCACTGAGGCGGCCCGGCGGGCCAACTGCCGGTCGAGCTTGGCCCGCGCCAGTTTGCGCTGCCGGTCCCTGCTGGAAGCCACCCGTGCTCCCCTTTCCTCTACCTGGTCGTCGCCGGCGGCCGGGTGTCCCGGCCCGTCCGGGCGTCACGTGTGCCGCGCCACACGCCCGGCAGAGTGTACGGCTAGCGACTGGGAATGTGGTGTACGAGGTCCACCCGTCCGCCAGCAGCCCTTATCGGGCGATGTCACTGTGCCCGGCGGGGCGGGTGGGACGGACGCGGCAAACCGGCTCGCCCCGCCGGTTAGGCTGCTGGGCAGGACGACAGCTCGACGGAAGGACAGCGCCCGTGCTCGTGGCCGGCTTTCCCGCGGACGCCTTCGGCACCAACTGCTATGTGGTGGCCACGGCGCCGGGGGAGCAGTGCGTGGTGGTCGACCCCGGCATCGGGGTGCTCGACCAGCTCGACGCTCTGCTCGCCGAGCACCGCCTGCACCCGGCCGCCGTGCTGCTCACCCACGGCCACCTGGACCACACCTTCTCGGTCGCGCCGGTCTGCGGCGCCCGCGGCGTCACCGCGTACGTGCACCCCGGCGACCGGGAGATGCTGGCCGACCCGGCCAAGGGCCTCTCGACCGACCTGACCTCGCTCTTCGGCGGCCGGCTGAGCTACACCGAGCCGGAGGACGTGGCGGAGCTGACCGACGGCGCCACCCTCGCGCTGGCCGGTCTGGAGATCGCCGTCGACCACGCCCCGGGCCATACCGGCGGGTCGGTGCTGTTCCGGCTGCCCGGCGCGGGCTCGGGCTGGGACGCCGAGGAGCTGTGCCTCTCCGGTGACGTGCTCTTCGCCGGCTCGATCGGCCGCACCGACCTGCCCGGCGGGAGCATGCCCGCGATGCTCACCAGCCTGCGCGACAAGATTCTTCCGCTGGCTGACGACACGGTCGTGCTGCCCGGCCACGGCCCCAGCACGACCATCGGCCGCGAGCGGGCCAGCAACCCGTACCTCATCGAGGTGGCGCAGGTCGGCGGCGGCCGACCGGCGGCGCCCACCCGGGGCCTCTAGATCTCCTCCGCGCCGTGCGCGGACCCACGACAGCACCGCGCCCAGACGCGGGACCGCAAGGAGTACTCCGATGAGCAAGCCCACGCCCATCTCCGGCTTCCCGGAGTGGACCCCCGGCCAGCGGATGATCGAGCAGTTCGTGCTCGACAAGATCCGGGCCACGTTCGAGCTGTACGGCTTCGCCCCGCTGGAGACGCGCGCGGTGGAGCCGCTGGACCAGCTGCTGCGCAAGGGCGAGACCTCGAAGGAGGTCTACGTGATCCGGCGGCTGCACGCCGACGCTGAGGGCGCGGGCGGCGACGACCAGCTCGGCCTGCACTTCGACCTCACCGTGCCGTTCGCCCGGTACGTGCTGGAGAACGCCGGCAAGTTGGCCTTCCCGTTCCGCCGCTACCAGATCCAGAAGGTGTGGCGGGGCGAGCGGCCGCAGGAGGGGCGCTACCGGGAGTTCGTCCAGGCCGACATCGACATCGTCGACCGGGACACTCTGGCCCCGCACCACGAGGCGGAGATGCCGCTGGTGATCGGGGACGCGCTGCGCGCGCTGCCGATCCCGCCGGTGACGATCCAGGTCAACAACCGCAAGATCTGCGAGGGCTTCTACCGGGGCATCGGGCTGACCGACCCGGAGGCGACGCTGCGCGCGGTGGACAAGCTCGACAAGATCGGCCCGGCGAAGGTGGCCGAGCTGCTGGCCCAGACCGCGGGGGCGAGCGAGGCGCAGGCCAAGGCGTGCCTCGCGCTGGCCGAGATCTCCGCCCCGGACGCGTCGTTCGCCGACGCGGTGCGCGCGCTGGGGGTCGACGACCCGCTGCTGACCGAGGGCATCGAGGAGCTGGTGCGGGTGGTGGAGACCGCCGCCGAGCACTCGCCCGGCCTCTGCGTGGCCGACCTGCGCATCGCCCGTGGCCTGGACTACTACACCGGCACGGTCTACGAGACGCAGCTGCGCGGCTACGAGCGTTTCGGCTCGATCTGCTCCGGCGGCCGGTACGACAACCTGGCCAGCGCCGGCGCCACCTCGTACCCCGGTGTGGGGATCTCGATCGGCGTGACCCGGCTGCTCGGGCTGCTCTTCGGCGCGGGGGAGCTGTCGATCTCCCGCGAGGTGCCGACGGCCGTGCTGGTCGCGGTGACCAGCGAGGAGCGGCGTTCGGCCAGCAACCGGGTGGCCGAGGCGCTGCGGCGGCGCGGGGTGCCGACCGAGGTGTCGCCGAGCGCGGCGAAGTTCGGCAAGCAGATCCGCTACGCGGAGCGGCGCGGCATCCCGTACGTCTGGTTCCCGGGTGTCGACGGTGCGCCGGACGAGGTGAAGGACATCCGTTCCGGTGAGCAGGTCACGGCCGGTGCGGGGGAGTGGATGCCGCCCCGGGAGGACGTGAAACCGGCGGTTGGCTGAGCGTCCCACTGGCGCGTACGGCCGCGGGGACCTACGGTAGCGTAAGTTACGCCACCGTAGGGAGTTTCTTGTGACCGTGAGCACCACGCTGAGTCAGACCGCACTGCTCGTCGAGTTGGAGCCGGTTGTCGCGCGCAACCTGGACCGCCACCTCTCGCTGGCCAAGGAGTGGTTCCCGCACGAGTACGTGCCGTGGAGCGAGGGTCGTACCTTCGACGGGCCGCTCGGCGGCGAGGCGTGGTCGCCGACCGACTCCACCATCCCCGACGTGGCCCGCACGGCGCTGATCGTCAACCTGCTGACCGAGGACAACCTGCCCTCGTACCACCACGAGATCGCCACCCTGTTCGGTCGGGACGGCGCGTGGGGCACCTGGGTGCACCGGTGGACCGCGGAGGAGGGCCGGCACGGCACGGCGATCCGCGACTACCTGACGGTCACCAGGGCGGTCGACCCGGTGGCGCTGGAGCGGGCCCGGATGACGCACATGTCCGAGGGCTACGAGAACGTGCACGGTGACGAGGTGCTGCACTCGCTGGCGTACGTCTCGTTCCAGGAGCTGGCCACCCGGATCTCGCACCGCAACACCGGCAAGGCCACCGGCGACCCCGCCTGTGAGGCGCTGCTGGCCCGGGTGGCCGCCGACGAGAACCTGCACATGGTCTTCTACCGCAACCTGCTCGCCGCCGCCCTCGAGCTGGCCCCGAGCCAGGCCATGCGGGCCGTCGCCGACGTGGTGGCCGACTTCCAGATGCCGGGCAACGGCATCGAGGGGTTCGCCCGCAAGTCGGTGGCGATCGCCCTGGCCGGCATCTACGACCTGCGCCAGCACCGCGACGAGGTGCTGCTGCCGGTGCTGCGCCAGTGGGACGTGTTCAACGTGACCGGCCTGAACGCCGACGGCGAGGCCGCCCGCGAGCAGCTCGCCACGCAGCTCGAAGCCCTGGACCGCGCCGCGAGCCGCTTCGAGGACAAGCGCGACGCCCGAGCCGCCCGCCTGGCCACCCGCTGAACCCCCACCCACCCGGCCGCCCCACCCCACGCTGACCCTTGCTGATCATGGGGTTGGTGGGTTGTCCGATCGTCGGATCGCCCGTCAACCTCATGATCGACCTGGGTGCGGGCGGGGGTCAGGCTGGGGGGTCGAGGGGGAGGAGCAGGCAGGTGCTGGTGGCATGGGCTATCAGGCGGGAGTTGGCGTCGGTGAGGCGGGCCTCGGCCAGGGACGTGCGGCGGCCCCGCTGGAGCACGGTGCCCTCGCAGCGCAGGATTCCGCTGTCGACGGTGACCGGGCGGAGGAACTTCACGTTGAGGTCCAGCGAGGTGTAGCCGACGCCGGCGGGCAACGTGGTGTGCACGGCGCAGCCGGCGGCGGTGTCCAGCAGGGTGGAGATGACGCCACCGTGGACGGTGCCCAGCGGGTTGTAGTGGAACTCCTGCGGGACCAGTTCGACCGTGACCCGGCCCTCGTCGGCCTCCATCCGCGCCATGTCGATCAGGTGCATCACCGGCGGCGCGGCCAGCTCCCCGGCGATCATCGCCCGGAGCAGGTCGAGGCCGGCGCGTCGACCGACCTGCGCCGCGTTGGCCGCCGGGTCCGACCAGGTGAAGGTACGGCTGCGCGTCGGCTCCTGCGTCTGTGTCATGGACGCAGCCTCGCAGCACGTTGCTGAGTCTGTCAATCAGACTTAGCCTGGTCGGATGAAACCCGCGGCACTGGACTGGTCGGTGGAGAACTGCACCATCGCCCGCGCGATGGAGATCCTCGGTGAGCGGTGGACCCTCGTGGTGCTCCGCGAGGTGTTCAACGGCGTACGCCGCTTCGACGACATGCGGGTGCGCACCGGGATCCCACGCCAGGTGCTGACCAACCGGCTGGCCGCCCTGGTGGAGCAGGGCGTGCTGCGCCGCGAGCCGTACCGCGAGCCGGGCAGCCGGCTACGCCACGAGTACCGGCTGACGGAGAAGGGCCTGGACCTGTGGCCGGTGCTGGTCGCCGTGCTCGGGTGGGGCGACCGCCACCTCGCCGACCCGGAGGGCTCACCGATCAGCGTGGGTCACCGGGACTGCGGCGCGGAGGTGCGCGTCGAGCTGCGCTGCGCGGACGGGCACGAGGTGAGCCGGCACCGCGACGTCGTGCCCCGGCCGGGCCCCGGCGCCCGTCGCCGTACCCCCTGACGCGGACCGTCGCCCGCCGCCCGCCGTCCGTTGCCGCAGTGCGGCGTCCGACGGCAGGTGGTGTCCGGAGGGGATCCGGCGGTGTTCGGTGTGACGGTGGGCGTCCGCGAGCGTGTCCGAGGTGTTGCGGCCATGTGGCCGGCGCGGATCGGCGAATCCGGGTGAAACAGGTCTTGCCAATGATCTTATGCATGTGAATACTTCAGTTCACTTGGCCGGTTTTCCCAGATCGGCCGGGTGGCCCCCGCGGGTTCGCCACCCCGGCGAGACCCGTTCCCCCGCCCAGGAGGTTTGTTACATGCGAACCACGAGGTCATCACTCCGTGTTGCGGCCACCGCCGCCGTGGCCGGAGCCCTGGTTGCCGGCTCGCTCATCGGCGCGCCCGCCCAGGCCGCCCCCGCCGCCTCGCCCGATGCCGCCGCCGCCCTCTCCGCACAGCTCGGCGACAGCTCCGCCGGCTCGTACATCGACGCCAGCGGCAAGTCCGTCGTCACCGTGACCGACGCGGCCGCCGCCCGCAAGGCGAGCAACGCCGGCGCCACCGTCCGGTACGTCACCCGTGGCGCCGCCGAGCTCAACCGGGCCACCGCGGACCTGGAGCGCTCCGCCAAGATCCCGGGCACCGCGTGGTGGAGCGACCCGGTCACCAACCAGGTCGTCGTCTCCGTGGACAGCACCGTCACCGGTGCCAAGCTGGAGCGGGTCAAGGCCGCCGCCGCGCGGGCCAACGGCGCGGTCCGGGTCGAGGCCGAGGCGGGCGTGCTGAGCACCCGCATCTCCGGCGGCCAGGCCATCTACGCCGGCGGTGGCGGGCGCTGCTCGCTCGGCTTCAACGTGCGCAGCGGCAGCACCTACTACTTCCTGACCGCCGGGCACTGCACCAACATCTCGGCGAGCTGGTACTCGAACTCCGGGCAGACCTCGCTGATCGGCACCCGTACCGGCACCAGCTTCCCGGGCAACGACTACGGCATCGTGCGGCACAGCAACTCCGCCAACGCCGCCGGTAACGTCTACCTCTACAACGGCAGCTACCGGGACATTACCGGCGCCGGCAACGCCTCCGTCGGCCAGTCGGTGCAGCGCTCCGGCAGCACCACCGGCCTGCGTTCCGGCTCGGTGAACGCGACCAACGCCACGGTGAACTACGCCGAGGGCTCGGTCTCCGGCCTGATCCGCACCAACGTCTGCGCCGAGCCGGGCGACAGCGGCGGCTCGCTGTTCAGCGGCGGCACCGCCCTGGGCATGACCTCCGGCGGTAGCGGCAACTGCCGCACCGGCGGCACCACCTACTTCCAGCCGGTCACCGAGGCGCTGAGCCGCTACGGCGTCAGCGTCTTCTGATCGATCCACCGCCCGCGGGCCGCCGGAGTCCTCCGGCGGCCCGCGCCGCGTGTGGGGCCCGCCTCACGCGAGCCGATCGGGCCTGTCCGCTGGTGGCAGGGGATCCGGGGGTACGACACCAGCCGCCGGCAGGGCCGGACCGACGGATGTGGCACCAGCGGTGGCCCACGCCAGATGCGCCTGCCGGGCCGAGATGACCGCCAGCAACGGCCAGAGCGACACGGCCACCGCCGTCACCCGCTCGGCCAACCCGGTCCGGGATCCGCTGGTCACCTCGAACGCGCTCCAGGCAAAGAGGGCGAGCAGCGCGAGCGTGGCGCTCAACCCCACGGTTCGGCGGAACGCCCACGGCGGCTGCGGAGCCTCCGGGTGCGCGGCGTTCGGGCCGCGCGGCAGCCGCAGCGCTGTGCCGGCCGGCCACAGCACCAGGGCGAGTACGGCCACCGTCGCCGCGACGCCGTGGCTGAGCGAACCGCCCACCGGCGGCCGGGGAAAGGCGACCAGCGCGATGGTGGCCACACCACCGATCGCGAGCAGGAAGCGGCTGGGCAGCCCGGCCGCGTGCAGCACGGCGGCCACCGCCAGGTAGCAGCAGCCGAGCAGCACCAGACAGGTGATCATGATCCAGGCGTCGGTGGCGTCCTGCCCCGCCAGCTCGCTGATGGTGTCCCGGATCGGGTCGTACCCGGCGGGCTGCCGGGCCTGCGCCACCGTCCAACCGGTCACCAGCAGCACGGGTGCGGCCGCGGCCGTGGCGACGGCCCAGTTCGGTACGGCGCGCACTTGGCCACGTTAACCGTCGCGGCGGCCCGCGAACCGGGGTTCGCCGCGCTGCCCACCGACAGATCACCCGGCCTGCCGGGTGCCCCGGAACAACGACTGCCGCCCCTGACAGAATGCCGGTGAGGACTGTTCCACGATGAGGAGTTGCCAGCCGTGATCCGTACCCACAACGCCGGAAGCTTGCGCGCGACGGACGCCGGCACGACGGTGACGCTCGCCGGGTGGGTGGCCCGCCGGCGCGACCACGGCGGCGTCATCTTCGTCGACCTGCGCGACGGCTCCGGCGTGGTCCAGGTGGTGTTCCGCGAGGAGGACGCGCACGCGCTGCGCAACGAGTTCTGCGTGAAGGTCACCGGCGAGGTGACCCGCCGGCCGGCCGGCAACGAGAACCCGGAGCTGCCCACCGGCGAGGTCGAGGTGACCGCCGTCGAGCTGGAGGTGCTCTCCGAGGCGGCGCCGCTGCCGCTGCCGGTGGACGACCAGATCGAGGCCGGTGACGACATCCGGCTCAAGTACCGCTACCTGGACCTGCGCCGCAGTGGCCCGGCGAGCGCGCTGCGGCTGCGTTCGCGCGCCAGTCAGCTCGCCCGGGGCGTGCTGCACGAGCGGGACTTCCTGGAGATCGAGACGCCGACGCTGACCCGGTCGACGCCCGAGGGCGCCCGCGACTTCCTGGTCCCGGTCCGGCTCCAGCCGGGCAGCTGGTACGCGCTGCCGCAGTCGCCGCAGCTGTTCAAGCAGCTGCTGATGGTCGGCGGCATGGAGCGGTACTACCAGATCGCCCGCTGCTACCGGGACGAGGACTTCCGCGCCGACCGGCAGCCGGAGTTCACCCAGCTCGACATCGAGATGTCCTTCGTCACCGAGGACGACGTGATCGACCTCGGCGAGGCGATCGTCTCGACGCTCTGGAAGGACCTGGCGGGGCACGAGATCAGCCAGCCGATCCCGCGGATCACCTGGCACGACGCGATGTCCCGCTACGGCTCGGACAAGCCGGACCTGCGCTACGGCGTCGAGCTGACCGAGCTGACGGACTACCTGCGCGGCACCGAGTTCCGGGTCTTCGCCGGGGCGATCGACGCGGGCGGCTACGTCGGCGCGGTGGTGATGCCGGGTGGCGCGGCGCAGAGCCGCAAGGAGCTGGACGGCTGGCAGGACTGGGCGAAGGCGCGTGGCGCGCGCGGCCTGGCGTACGTGGTGCTGGACGCCGAGACCGGTGAGGCACGCGGCCCGGTGGCCAAGAACCTCTCCGCCGAGCATCTCGCCGGGCTCGCCGACACGGTCGGCGCCAAGCCGGGCGACGCGGTCTTCTTCGCCGCCAGCGCCACCACCAGGGAGGCGGAGGAGCTGCTCGGCGCCGCCCGGGTCGAGATCGCCAAGCGGGCCGGGCTGATCGACGAGAGCGCCTGGGCGTTCTGCTGGGTGGTCGACGCGCCGATGTTCGAGCGCACGGATGAGGGCGGCTGGACGGCGGTGCACCACCCGTTCACCTCGCCCAACGCCGAGTGGGTGGACAAGTTCGAGGAGGCGCCGGACCGGGCGCTGGCGTACGCGTACGACATCGTCTGCAACGGCAACGAGATCGGCGGTGGGTCGATCCGTATCCACCGGGGCGACGTGCAGAAGCGGGTCTTCGACCTGCTCGGCATCACCCCCGAGGAGGCGCAGGACAAGTTCGGCTTCCTGTTGGAGGCGTTCAAGTACGGCGCCCCGCCGCACGGCGGCATCGCGTTCGGCTGGGACCGGGTCTGCATGCTGCTCGCCGGCGCGGACTCGATCCGCGAGGTGATCGCGTTCCCGAAGACCCGTGGCGGCTTCGACCCGCTGACCGGCGCACCGACGCCGATCACCGCCCAGCAGCGCACCGAGGCCGGCATCGACGCCAAGCCGAAGCCCCCGGCCACCGCGCACACCGGCACCGCCGGTCCCGCCGCCCCGGTCGCCGACCCGGTCTGACCGACCCACCCTGCATCTGCTTGGTTGATCAAGAGGTTTGCGTCATCATCGCTCGGTCGGGATGACGCAAACCTCTTGATCGTCGACAGGGGAGTGGTGGCATGCGGGTGCTCGTGGTGGGGGCCAGTGGGTTTCTGGGCGGGGAGGTGTGCCGGCGGGCTTCGGGCGCCGGATGGTCGGTGGTGGGCACATGCCACTCCGGCGACATCACCACGCCGGGCGTCACGGTCCGCCGGCTGGATGTGACCGACCGGGCCGCCGTGCGCGCGCTGGTGGCCGAGGTGCGCCCGGACGCGGTGGTCTCCACCCCCTACCGGTACGACGACTGGACGGTCACCGCCGACGGGGCTGCGCACGTGGCGGTCGCCGCGGCGGAGGTGGGCGCCCGGCTGGTGCACATGTCCAGCGACGCGTTGCACGGCGGCCGGGCCGAGCCGTACGGCGACGACGAGCCGCCGAGCCCGGTCAACGCGTACGGGGCCGCGAAGGCGGCGGCCGAGACCGCCGTGCGGGCGATCGATCCCGGTGCGGCGCTGGTGCGTACCTCGCTGATCCTGGGCGAGGGCAGCAAGCAGATCGAGCTCTGCCGGGAGGCGCTCGCCGGGCGGGTCACCCTGTTCACCGACATGATCCGCTGCCCGGTCGACGTCACCGACCTGGCCGACGCCGTGCTGGAGCTGGTCGACGGCACGTACGCCGGGCCGCTGAACGTGGCCGGCGCGGACGCGGTCAGCCGGGCCGAGCTGGGTCTGCTGGTCGCCGAGCGGTTCGATCTCGACTCGGCCGGGCTGAAGACCACCACCAGCGCCGCCGCAGGGTTGGCCGGGCCTGGCGACGTCCGCCTGGACTGCGCCCGTGCCGCCGGTCTGCTGCGTACCCGGCTGCGCGGGGTGCGCGAGTTCCTGGCCCGCTGAGCCGCCGCCCCACGAATGCACACTTCCTATGCACAACTCTTGTGCATAGGAAGTGTGCAGAGATAGTGTGCAGTCATGGCGGATGACGAAGAGGCGCCCCGGCCGGCGCCACGCGAGGTACGGATCGACAAACGGCAGGTCCGGGTGCTGGCGCACCCGCTGCGGATGCGGCTCCTCGGGGCCCTGCGGGTGAACGGGCCCGCCACCGCCACCACCCTGGCGGAACTGCTCGGCACCAACACCGGCGCGACCAGCTACCACCTGCGCCAACTCGCCGAGGTCGGCCTGGTCACCGAGGATCCCGACCGGGGCAGCGGACGGCAGCGCTGGTGGCAGGCGGCGCACGACGTCACCAACTGGGAGCCGACCGACTTCGACGACGACCCCGACGCCCGGGCCGCGATCGAGTGGATCCAGGGCGACCAGGTACGCCTCCTCGCCGAGACCGCCGAACGCTGGTTCACCACCCAGCACGAGTGGTCCGTCGCCTGGCGGGACGCCATCGGCATGGGCGACATCTTCATGACCATCCCGCCGGACCGGCTCAAGGAGCTCCAGGCGGAGGTGTGGCAGGTGCTGGAGCGGTACCACCGCGAGGCCGACCCCGTCGACGCCGCCGACCCGCAGGCCCGCCCGGTGCAGGTCTTCCTGGCCGCCTACCCGTTGCGCGAGGGCCTCCGGTGAGCGCGCTGACCGTACGCCAGGTCCGGCGTCGCTACCTCACGCTCTACGGCCTGCGCTGGCTGCCCACCGGTCTGATGATCCCGGTGATGATCCTGCTGATGCAGGAGCGCGGCCTGTCGCTGCCACAGATCGGCCTGGTCGGCACCGCGCAGGGCCTGCTGGTGCTGGCGCTGGAGCTGCCGACCGGCGGGCTCGCCGACGCCCTCGGCCGCCGACCGGTGCTGCTCGCCGCCGGAGCGCTCAACCTCGTCTCGCTGTCCCTGTTCGCGGTGGCGAACTCGTTCGTGCTGTTCTTCGCGGTCTGGGCGTTGCAGGGGATCTACCGGGCGCTGGACAGCGGCCCGTTGGAGTCCTGGTACGTCGACGCCACCGTGGCCGCCGACCCCGAGGCGGAGTACGAGCGCGGGCTCGGCCACGCCGGCACCGTCGCCGGGCTGTCCATCGGCGCCGGCGCGCTGCTCAGCGGCGGCCTGGTCGCACTCGGCCCGATCGGGCCGGTCAGCGCGCTCACCCTGCCCGTGCTGGTCGCCATCCTCGCCCAGGCGGCGGCGCTTGTCGCCCTGCTCGTCCTGCTGGTGGAGCAGCGCCCGGCCACCGGAGCGGCGGCACTGCGGGCCTCGGTCGTCCAGGCGCCCCGGATGATCGGCGAGGCGGTCGGGCTGCTGCGCCGGTCCCGGGTGCTGCTGGCCCTGGTCGCGGTGGAGCTGTTCTGGGGCTTCGGCATGGTCACCTTCGAGTCGCTGCTCCCGGTCCGGCTCGCCGAGGTGGTCGGCGATCCCGAACGTGCCGCCGCGCTGCTCGGGCCGGCCAACTCGGCCGCCTGGCTCGCCTCGGCGGCCGGCGCGGCGCTGACACCGCTGCTGCTGCGCTGGCTCGGCGCCGCGCCGGGCGCGGCCCTGCTGCGCATCCTGCAGGGCATCACGGTGGTCGGGATGGGCCTGTTCGCCGGACCCGTCGGGGTGCTCCTGGCCTACCTGGCCTGCTACACCGTGCACGGCGCGTCGAACCCGCTGCACAGCGGACTGCTGCACCGTCAGGTCGACGGCCCGTACCGGACCAGCGTGCTCTCGCTGAACTCGATGATGGCGCAGCCGGCCGGCGCGCTCGGCGGGGTGGTGCTGACCGCGCTCGCCGCCGCGACCAGTGTGGGCACCGCCATGGTGGTCGGCGGGGTGGTGCTGGCCGTCGCCGCACCGCTCTACCTGCCCGCCTGGCGGGCCGGCCGCCGGATCGCCGCGGACCCGACCGACCCGCCCCTGGCTCCCGTACCCGCCGAGCAGCACGCCAGCCGTTAGGCAGGGGCGCGCTCAGGCAAGGCGGATCGAGGTGAGGTGGTGGGTGTTGGTGAAGCCGAGCCGCCGGTAGAGGCGTACCGCCCCGACGTTGTCGGGGTAGACGCCGAGCCCGACGGTGTCGTGGCGGGCCAGCAGCGCGCGGGTCATCGCGGCGGTCAGCGCCGCGCCCCACCCGCGTCCCCGCTGGTCGGGAGCCACGGTCAGGCCGGCCAGAAAACCGATGTCACCCCGGCTGCGGTCCGCGCCGCACGCCACGAGCCGACCACCGGCCCGGATGCCGTACCAGTCGACCACCCGTGGATCACCCGGCCGGGAGGTGGTGTTCGGGAACGCCTCGTCGATCAGCGCGTCGAGCGCCGGATGGTCGGCCTCGGTGAGCCGGACGACCCGCTGCTCACCCGGCTGCGTCGGCGGCGCCACGACGGTCCAGTGGAAGTCCCAGTCGACGTGCTCGGCCACCGCCAGCCGGCCGGCCACCAGGTCGGGATCGAGCCGGGGCAGGTGCATCCGGTGCTCCGGCCGCAGCACCCCGTCGGCGACCAGCGCGACGACCATGTCGAGCACCGGTCCGGCGGGACCGATCGCGTCCGCGCCGGGACCGCGCTCGGGCGGCAACAACCAGAGCACCGCGCCGTCGCGCCGGTAGCCGCGTGCCGGCGCGTCGCGCCAGAGCGCGTGCCGGGCGAACGGGTGGTGGCCGGCGGCGGCCAGGACGTCGGCCCGGTCGTGGAGCACCTGGTCGTCGATGATCATGGCGTCCAGCCTAGGAGCCGGGGAACGGAGGACCGCGCCGGGTCGGGGTGACTGCCCGGATCCACGGTGGAGATTGACGGGTCGACCGATTGGGTACATCACGCGCCGACCTACTGGGAACCCCCACCGGAGGACCGACATGCTCGCCATTCTCGCGGCCATCGTCTTTGGCTTCGCCCTGCTGATCGACCTGCTCGACACGAACTTCGGGGCGCCTGACCTGTTCAACTGGAACACTCTCGTGCTCCTCGGGCTGTTCCTGCTCGCGCTCTACCTGGGTGGCGTGGGCAGCGGCCCGCGCGGCGGTGGCGGCGGCCGCTGGTACCGGGGTCGGCGCCCTGGTCGTGGCTGACCGGAACCGATCACGGGTTGCCCGGCTCGCGGCGCGATTCCGGCGTCGCGGGCCCGGCCCGGTACTGTCTTCGTGATGGAGTCCGACGCTCTCTTCTCCCTCGGTGCACCCGCCGGGCCGCGCAGCGCGCCCGCCGGTCCCGCCGGTGTCGACGGCTTCACTCCGGTAGCGGACGATTCGCCCCTGCCCGTCCGGATGCGCCCGGCGAACCTCGACGAGTTGGTCGGGCAGGACCACCTGCTCGCCCCCGGTGCGCCGCTGCGGCAGCTGGTCTCCGGCGGCGCCCCGATGTCGGTGATCCTCTGGGGACCGCCGGGCAGCGGCAAGACGACCATCGCGCACCTGGTGGCCGCGGCCACCGACCGCCGGTTCGTCGCCATGTCGGCGCTCTCCGCCGGGGTCAAGGACGTCCGGGCGGTGATCGAGACGGCCCGCCGCCAGCGCCGCTCGGGCGGCCCGCAGACCGTGCTCTTCATCGACGAGGTGCACCGGTTCAGCAAGACCCAGCAGGATTCCCTGCTCGCCGCCGTCGAGGACCGTACGGTCACGCTGCTGGCCGCGACCACCGAGAACCCGTACTTCTCCGTCATCTCCCCACTGCTGTCGCGGTGTGTGCTGCTCACTCTGCAACCGCTGAACGACGACGCCGTGCGAGGGCTGCTCCGCCGTGCCGTCGCCGACGAGCGCGGCCTGGGCGGCGTGCTCACCCTCGCCGCCGAGGCCGAGGACCACCTGGTCCGGCTCGCCGCCGGTGACGTCCGCAAGGCGCTGACCGCGCTGGAGGCGGCGGCGGCCTCCGCCACGGCGCTCGGCGCCGGGCGGATCGACCTCGCCACCGCCGAGCAGGCGGTCGACGTGGCGGCGGTGCGCTACGACCGCGACGGCGACGCCCACTACGACGTGGTCAGCGCGTTCATCAAGAGCATGCGCGGTTCGGACGTGGACGCCGCGGTGCACTGGCTGGCCCGGATGCTGGTCGCTGGGGAGGACGCCCGGTTCATCGCCCGCCGGCTGGTCATCTTCGCCAGCGAGGACGTGGGCATGGCCGACCCGGCCGCGTTGAGCGTGGCCACCGCCGCCGCGCACGCCGTCGAGTACGTCGGTCTGCCGGAAGCGCAGCTCAACCTGGCCCAGGCGGTGATCCACCTGGCGACCGCGCCCAAGTCGAACTCGGCGACCACCGCCATCGGCGCCGCCATCGCCGACGTTCGGGCCGGCAAGGGCGGGCCGGTGCCGCGCGGGCTGCGCGACGCGCACTACGCCGGCGCCCGGGGGCTGGGCCACGGCACCGGCTACCGCTACCCGCACGACGACCAGCGCGGCGTGCTCACCCAGCAGTACGTCCCGGACGACCTGGTGGGCACCGACTACTACCGGCCCAGCCCACACGGGGCGGAGCGGTCGGTGGCCACCCGGCTGCCGTTGCTGCGCCGGATCGTGCGCGGGCTGCCGGCTCCGGCGGCCCCGCCGGTCGGATCGTCCGTAACGGCGCAGACCGCGCCGGCGCTTGCCGACGAGAACGGTCGTCCCGCGACGGGCACGCCTGGTCCCGGCGCGATGCAGGACAGCGGCACGAACGCCGCAGGAGAGGGTCAACAGTGAAGTCGCGTGGTGCGGACCGCCCGGACGAGGGCCCGGACGAGCGGCGCGATTCCCGCGCCAAGGGGCGCCGCTGGGGTCGAGGCCGGGCCGAGGCCGAGCCGGAGGCACCGGCACCCGGTGAGGAGTTCGGCTGGATCGACGACCTGCGCTCGGCCAAGCAGCAGCGCGGCGAGCTGGGCCCCGACGGTGCCCCGGCCGAGCCCGCCGGCCCGCGCGGGGGCGCGCCGGTGCCGCCGCCGGACGGACCGTGGCCGGGCGAGGCGCCGCCGCAGCCGGGCCGCCGGCCGGACGAGCGGCCCGCCACCGACCGACCCCGGTCCGCTGCCGGCGCCGCCGTCCCCGGTCAGCCGCCGCGCCGCGGTGCGGTGCCGGTGCCCGGCACCGGGCCCCGTGCCGCCGTGCCGCCGCCGGCTCCACCCACCGTCGCCCGACCGGTCGGCGGTGACCCGGCGGGCCCACCCGGGACCCGACCGACGTCCGGCGCGCCGGCCGGCCCGACCCGGCCCCGTCCGTCGGCCGTCCCGCCCGGCGCACCCGCCGGCCCACCGACCTCGGGCGTCCCCCAGACCGGCCGTAGGCCGGCCGCCGCCGCGCCGGCCGGCCGGGCGGACGCGATGCCGCCACCGCGCCGCCCGGACGCCGCGCCACAGGGCCGCCGACCGGCCCCGGAGCCGACCGAACCGGGCCGTCCGCTGCCCACCGACGGCGGCCCTGCCGGCCGGCGCGCGGCCGGCCCTGCGCCCGATCCGGCCCGGGCTGCCGCCGCGGCCGGCCCGGCCCGGCCCGGCGCCACACCGGCCGGCGCAACGCCGCCGGTCCCCGATGGCCTGCGACCCGATCCCGCCGTCGACCGTGACCCGCGCACCGCCCGGCGTCGCCCCGGCCCGGTCGACCCAGGCGCACCGGAGCCGTCCGGCCGCGGGCCCGCGGCGCCCACCCGCCCGGCCGCCGGCGGTCGCCGTCGCGCCGCCGAGCCCGCCGCGCCGGTGGTGCCCCGTTCGGGCAACGCGCCGGCACTGCCCGACGCGTCCACCGGTCACACCGGCGGCACGCCCACCGTCGGTCCGGACGGCACCGGGCGGCGCCGGGCCGTCCCGGACGAGCAGGGCCGACGCGCGCCGACCGGCGGCGAGCCCCGGGCGGAGCGCCCGGAGCGGCCAGCCGACTGGCTGCGTCAGGCCGGCCGCCTGCCGCACACCGACCCCGCCCTTCCGGTGGTCAACCGGCGAGGCGGCACCCCGCCCGCCGCGGAACGCCGTCCGGCGCCGCCCGCGGGTCCGGATGTCACCGGCGGTTCACCCGGCCCGCTCGCCGTGCCGGACTCGGCCGCGCCGCGCGCCGGCCGCCGGCCCGCCGGTCCGCCGCCCGACCCGGGCGCGAATGCCCCCACCGGTCGCCGTGCCGCCCGGCCGGGCACGCCCGATTCCATCGGTGAGCAGCCGAGCGGGGGCCCGACCTATCCACCAGCCGCTGGCGAGCGGCCCGCCGGCCGTCGGGGCGCTCCGGCGAACACCCCGGACCCCAACGGTCGACGCCGCCGCCCGTCGGCGGAGCCCGGCAACGACGTGCCCGCCGGCCCGGGGCGACCCGGCGCGGCGGGCAACCGCGGCGACGACCCGTACGCCGGTCCCGCCGGCGGCGGGCGGCCGGCACCTGGTGGCGCTCCCGCCGGTCCGGGCGCACCGCCCCGGGGCGCCGCCCGCTCCACCCCGCCGGGCCGGGCCCGACCCGCCCCCGGCGACGCGCCGGTCTCGGGCGCCGGCCGGCGTGGCCCCGACGGACCGCCCCGGACCGCCCCCGGCGTCGAGCCTGCCGCCCGGGGCGCCGCCCGCCCGGACGGCCCGGCCCGTGCCGCCGTTGCACCGGGCGCCGGCCCGGACGGCCCGACCCGGCCGCGCCCCGACGGCCCGGCCCGCGCCGCTGTCCGCCCGCCCGGCGCCGCACAGCCGCCCGGTGGCGACGAGCGAGCGGGCGGCGAGCCCGGCAGCGGTCCCGCCGTACCCGGGGTGGCCCGCGCCGGTGCGCCCGTTCGGCCCGCGCCGGCGGACCGCGCCGCCGGCCGTGCGCTGCCGCCGCACCGGGAGCTCGGCCGCCCCGAACCGACCGGCGTCGCTCCGGTGCCGCCACCCGGCCGCGCGGGCGAGCCCGTCGGCGTGGCCCGGGCCGCCGCCGTGGTGCCCCCGCCGGCTGGCGCGGTGGACCGGCCGGCGCCCGAGCCGACCGCCGGGCCCGCGCTGCGCGCGCCCGGCCGGGACGTGTCCGACGACGACGCCGCCCCGGGTGGCCGGTCCGAGGCGCGCCGGCAGTCGCGCGAGCGTCGCCGCCTGCGGGCGGCGGTGCTGGCGCTGGTCAGCATCGTGCTGCTCGGCGCGGTGCCGCTCTTCTTCGGCATCCGTACGCTGAGCCGTGACCCGGTCTTCGACAACCTGGACCAGCTGAACGTGCCGGGCTGGGCCGCCGCGAAGACGGTCGACGACGTCAGTGGCAGCCGCTGGTGCCTGCTCGACTGCCGGCTGCGCGAGCGCACCGTCACCTCGGAGAAGTCGCCGGAGGAGACGGCGCGGGTCTACGAGAGCGCGCTGCGCCAGGACGGCTGGCAACCGTGGAAGGTGGCCCGCTGCCCGGAGCCGGAGACGAAGGGCAGCTACACCTGCTGGCGTCGTGACGAGCTGACCCTCGACCTGTGGGTACGCGAGCCGACCTGCGTGCCGCCGCCGGTCGACAACAAACCGGCGGTCGTGCCGTCTCCCGAGCCGTCGGCCGCTGCGGCGGAGTGCGCCGGCTCGTTGGTGTCGGTGAAGGTACGCAACGCGATCGACGACGAGCGGACCAGGCCCCAGCCGAGCACCGATCCGTCACTGACCGGAGAGGATCCGTTCCCGACCGTCAGCGCGGACCCGCTGGGTGAGTTGACGCCCTCACCGTCGTGAGCGGGTCTCCATCACGGACGGTAGGGTCTGGGGCTGGCGGGCCCGAGCCCCGCTGCCGCTGACCGGTGACGGCTCGGCGGGCCCGATACGGGTACCACGGTTGTGTGTCCGGGGGCGTCGGGTCCTGAGGAACTCTGCTTGAGGAGGACAGGCGTGGGCGACATTGGTGAGGTTGCGGCGCTGGTCGCGGCGTGCGCGTTCGCGGTGCTGGTGCTCATCCTGACGCTGCCCATCCTGCGGCTGCGGCACACGGTGGACGCCACCACCCGGATGATCAACGACCTCAACGATCGGACCGCGCCGCTGCTCGGTGACGTGAACACCACGGTGAAGAACGTCAACACCGCCCTGGAGCAGGTGCAGACCTCGCTCGACGGCGTGAACCTCCAGCTGGCGAAGGTCGACACGATGACCAGCCACGCGCAGAACGTCACCGCGAACGTCGCCAACCTGGTCACCGTGGTCTCCGCCGCGGCCGCGAACCCGCTGGTCAAGGTGGCCGCGTTCGGCTACGGCGTGCGCCGTGCCGCCGCCAGCCGCCGTCACGCCGAGACCGAGCGCGAGGTGCGCGACACCATCAAGCAGCAGCGGCGGGCCGCCCGGCGCGGCAACCACTGACCGGCCGGTCCACCAGGAGGTAGCGAGACATGAGGCGGTTGTTCTGGCTCGGCATCGGTCTGGCCGTCGGCGTGGTGGTGGTCCGCAAGGCGACCCGGACCGCGCAGGCGTACACCCCGGCCGGCATCGCCAGCACGTTGTCGGAATCCGCTGGCGGGCTGGTCGAATCGCTGCGTAGCTTCGTGGAGGACGTTCGGGTCGGGATGGCCGAGCGCGAGCAGGAGATCCACCAGGCGTTCGCCCAGGGTGAGGCGTTCGACGACCAGTTCGCCGAGTTGCGGGAGGACCCGCGGATCGGTGATCGAGAAATCTTTCCGGAGGAACACCAGCGATGAAGACGGCGGAGATCAAGCGGCGGTACCTCGCCCACTTCGAGGCGAACGGCCACGCCGTGGTGCCGTCCGCTCCGCTGCCCGCCATCAGCGACCCGAACCTGCTGTTCGTCAACGCCGGTATGGTGCAGTTCGTCCCATATTTCCTGGGCCAGCAGACCCCGCCGTACCAGCGGGCGGTCAGCGTGCAGAAGTGCATCCGCACCCCGGACATCGACGAGGTCGGCAAGACCAGCCGACACGGCACGTTCTTCCAGATGAACGGCAACTTCTCCTTCGGTGACTACTTCAAGGAGGGGGCGATCCCGCTCGCCTGGGAGCTGATCACCAAGCCGCAGGACCAGGGCGGGTACGGCCTCGACCCGGAGCGGGTCTGGCCGTCCATCTATCTCGACGACGACGAGGCGTTCGAGATCTGGCGCTCGATCGGCGTGCCGGCCGAGCGGATCGTCCGCCGGGGCAAGGCGGACAACTTCTGGTCGATGGGCATTCCCGGGCCGTGCGGCCCGTCCTCGGAGCTGTTCTACGACCGGGGCCCGGAGTACGGCCGCGAGGGCGGCCCGGCGGTCGACGAGGACCGCTACATGGAGTTCTGGAACCTCGTCTTCATGCAGTTCGAGCGGGGTCCGGGCACCACCAAGGACGACTACCCGATCCTGGGTGACCTGCCGGCGAGGAACATCGACACCGGCATGGGCCTGGAGCGGATGGCCTCGATCCTGCAGGGCGTCGACAACCTCTACGAGATCGACGAGGTCCGGCCGATCCTGGCCCGGGCGGCTGAGCTGACCGGCAAGCGCTACGGCGCGCACTCTGGCCACGTGGCCAGCGAGTCGCACCCGGACGACGTCCGGCTGCGGGTGATCGCCGATCACGTGCGGACCGCGCTGATGTTGATCGGCGACGGCGTGACCCCGAGCAACGAGGGGCGCGGTTACGTGCTGCGTCGGATCATGCGCCGGGCGATCCGGTCGATCCGGTTGCTCGGTTGGCAGGAGAGGGCGCTGCCCGAGTTGCTGCCGGTGGCCCGGGACTGCATGGCGCCGTCGTACCCGGAGCTGGCGACCGACTTCGACCGCATCTCGCAGTACGCGTACGCCGAGGAGGAAGCCTTCCTTTCGACGCTGCGCGCCGGCACCACGATCCTGGACACGGCGATCGCCGAGACCCGCACCGCGGGCGGCGCGGCGCTGTCCGGGGCGAAGGCGTTCCAGCTGCACGACACGTACGGCTTCCCGATCGACCTGACCCTGGAGATCGCCGCGGAGCAGGGCCTTCGCGTCGACGACGAGGGCTTCCGCCGGCTGATGGCCGACCAGCGGACCCGGGCGAAGGCGGACGCGCAGGCCCGCAAGACCGGGCACACCGACGTGTCGGCGTACCGGTCGGTGCTCGACGCGGACGGCCCGGTGACGTTCACCGGGTACAGCGAGGTGGCGCGCGAGTCGCGGGTGCGGGCGCTGCTCGGCGAGGACGGCCCGCGCCAGGCGGCGACCGAGGGCGACACCATCGAGCTGGTGCTCGACACGACCCCGTTCTACGCCGAGGGCGGTGGTCAGCAGCCCGACCAGGGCATGATCACCGTGGGCGGTGGTCAAATCGAGGTGTTCGACGTGCAGCAGCCGGTGCCCGGCCTGATCGTGCACCGGGCCCGGGTGATCCGGGGTGAGGTGCGTGCAGGCGAGACCGGCTTCGCGGAGATCGACGCCACCCGGCGGCGGGCGATCTCCCGGTCGCACACCGCGACCCACCTGGTGCACCAGACCATGCGCAACTTCCTCGGCGACTCGGCCACCCAGGCGGGTTCGCTGAACGCGCCGGGCCGCCTGCGGTTCGACTTCAACACCCCGACCGGTGTGTCGCCGAGCGTGCTGCACGACGTGGAGCAGCAGGTCAACGAGGTGCTCCTGGCCGACCTGGAGGTGCACGCCTTCATCACGTCGCTGGACGAGGCGCGGCGGATCGGGGCGATGGCGCTCTTCGGCGAGAAGTATGGCGAGGAGGTGCGGGTCGTCGAGGTGGGCGACTACGCCCGGGAGCTGTGCGGCGGCACGCACGTGGCCCGCTCGGCGCAGCTCGGCCTGGTGAAGATCCTCTCCGAGTCGTCGATCGGCTCCGGCGTCCGTCGGGTCGAGGCGCTGGTCGGCATGGACGCCTTCGGCTTCCTGGCCCGCGAGCACCTGCTGGTCTCCCGCCTGGCCGAGCTGTACCGGGTGCCGAACGACCAGGTCGCCGACCGGGTGGAGCAGACCGTCACCCAGCTCCGGGACGCGGAGAAGGAGCTGGAGAAGCTGCGCGCCCAGCTGGTGCTGGGCGGGGCGGCGGCGCTCGCCGCCCAGGCCAGGGACGTGCGCGGGGTGGCGTACGTGGGCACCGAGGCGCCGGAGGGCGCGGCCGGCAACGATGTGCGGACGCTGGCCCAGGAGATCCGCGGCAAGATCGACCCGTCGCGGCCGGCGGTGGTCGCGGTGGCGGCTCGCGCGAACGGCAAGGCGTCCCTGGTGGTGGCGGTCAACCAGGCCGCTCGCAGTCGGGGCCTGGCCGCCTCGGATCTGGTGAAGGCGGCGTTCTCCGGGCGCGGCGGGGGTAGCCCCGATCTGGCCCAGGGTGGCGGCCTGCCGGCGGCCGAGGCGCCGAACCTGTTGCTCACCGTCGAGAAGGCGGTCACCGAGGCGTGATGGACGACCATTGTTCGACCAGGGCGGGCCGATCGGTCCGCCCTGGTTCGTCCGCGCCCAGAGGTGACGATCGGTGACTGAGCTGACGCGCGGGGTGCGGATCGGGGTGGATGTCGGTCAGGTCCGGGTGGGGGTGTCCCGCTCGGACCCGGACGGCGTGCTGGCGGTCCCGCTGGTCACCCTGGCCCGCGACCTGACCGCGGCGCCGGACGCGGTGCCGAGCGACCTCGCCGAGCTGGCGGCGCTGGTGGCCGAGCATGAGGCCGTCCAGGTTGTCGTCGGCCTTCCGGTCAATCTCGCCGGGAAGCACGGCCCGGCGGCTGTCCACGTGAAGGCGTACGCTGACCGACTGGTCGATGTGATAGCGCCCGTCCCGGTAACGCTCACTGACGAGAGGATGTCGACCGTGGTCGCTTCTCGTAGGCTTGCCGAGCGTGGCGTTCGGGGCAAGCGTCAACGTGCGGTTGTCGACCAGGCGGCCGCAGTGGAGATTCTGCAGAGCTGGCTGGACGCGCAGCGGAGGCGGACGTAATGATCGACGATCTGGATCTTGGGTTCGACGAGCCGGAGCGGGGGCAGAAGGGCCGGCACCGGCACGGCTTCGTCCGCAAGCGCAAGGGCGGGTCCGGGGGTCGGGGCAAGACATTCCTGGCCCTGCTGCTGGCCCTGTTCCTGCTGGGCGGCATCGGCGGCGGAGCCTTCTACGGCTTCGACCGGATCCAGAACTACTTCGTCACCCCGGACTACGACGGCGCCGGCGCCGGTGAGGTAACCGTCGAGATCAAGCAGGGCGCACTGCTCGCCGACATGGCCGACGCGCTGGTCACCGCCGACGTGGTGAAGAGCCAGAAGGCGTTCGTCGAGGCCGCCGAGGCGAACTCGCGCAGCAAGAACATCCAGCCGGGCACGTACAAGCTGCGCAAGCAGATGAGCGGCGCGAGCGCCGTCACCGCGATGCTCGACCTGAAAAACAAGATCGTCAACGGCCTGACCATCCCCGAGGGCCGCACCAGCTTGAACATCTACAAGCTGCTCTCCGAGAAGACCAAGATCCCGGTCAAGGACTTCCAGACCGCCGCGAAGGACCCGGAGGGGCTCGGCGTCCCGGCATGGTGGTTCAAGCGCGACGACGGCAAGAAGGTCGTCAAGTCCGTCGAGGGCTTCCTCTACCCGGACACGTACGAGATCCCGCCCAAGGCCACCGCGGAGAGCATCCTCAAGCTCATGGTGGACAACTTCCTGTCGGTGACCGGCGAGATGAAGTTCGCCGATCGGGTGCAGAAGGAACGCAAGGTCAGCCCGTACGAGGCGCTGATCGTGTCCTCGCTGGCCCAGGCCGAGGCAGGCAACAAGGACGACCTGGGCAAGGTCGCCCGGGTGGCCTACAACCGGGTATACGGGGAGTTCCCCTGCAACTGCCTGGAGATGGACGTCACGGTCAACTACTACCTGGAGTCGATCGGCAAACCGACCAAGAGGTCCGCGGACATGACGGAAGCCGAGCTGACCGACCCGAAGAACCCCTACAACCGCAAGCTGCGGGGCCTGATCCCCACCCCGATCAACAACCCAGGCAAGCAGGCCCTGGAAGGTGCGATGGATCCGCCACCGGGCAAGTGGGTCTTCTTCGTGGCGATCGACAAGCAGGGCCACTCCGAGTTCGCCGAGACGTCCGAGCAGCACGAGCGCAATAAGGCCAAGGCCAGGGAGGCCGGCATCATCTGATGGCGCTGCGACGACGGGCGGCGGTGGTGGGCAAGCCGATCGCGCACTCCCTCTCCCCGGTGATCCACACCGCCGGCTACACGGCGGCCGGGCTGGTCGGGTGGTCGTACACCCGGATCGAGTGCGCGGCGGCGGAGCTGGCGGACCTCGTCGCCGGCCTCGGCCCGGAGTGGGCCGGGCTGTCGGTGACCATGCCGGGCAAGGAGGCGGCGCTCGCGGTGGCCGCGGAGGCGTCGCCGGTCGCCCTCGCCGTCGGCGCGGCCAACACGCTGGTACGCCGGCCCGACGGCTCCTGGTACGCGGACAACACCGACGTCGCGGGCATGGTCCAGGTGCTCACCGTGGCCGGGGTGACGCCCGGCGCCAGCGTCACCGTGCTCGGCGCCGGCGGCACCGCCCGCGCGGCCCTGGCCGCCGCCGCCCGACTCGGTGCGACCTCCACGACCGTGGTGGCCCGGCGGGCGGTGGCGGTCGACGAGCTGCGACCGGTGGCGGCGGCGGTCGGGGTGGAGCTGACGGGAGTGGCCTGGGAGCACGCGGCCGCGCGGGCCGGTGCCGACGTCGTGGTCTCGACCGTGCCGAAGGGGGTTGCCGACCCGCTTGCTGGGACGGTTCACTGGCGACCGTCCACCGTGCTCTTCGAGGCGCTCTACGATCCGTGGCCGACACCGCTGGCCGCGTCCGCGCTCGCCGCCGGCTGCCCGGTGGTGTCCGGACTCGACCTGCTGCTCGCCCAGGCGGTGGGCCAGTTCGAGCAGTTCACCGGGGTGCCCGCGCCGGTCGAGGCGATGCGTGCGGCGCTCGCCGCGGCCCGGCGCTGAGTTGGGCGACGCCGCCGTCCGGGTCCGCCGACCAGGTGGGCGTAACCGACGCGCCGCCAGGTCGTTTGCCGGCCCTGCTTGCCTGTACGCGACCTCTCTTATGCTTTGGTTAAGTCGTGTCGTAGGTTCGGTTTCCTGCGCGCCACGAGTGTCGCCGGTCGATACGCTGCTGCCGGTAATCGCCGCCTAGACAGGGAGTGTTCCTTGAGCAGGCACGGAGTCGACCACGCCGCACCGGGTGCAGGAAAGCGACGCAAGGCCGTCGTCCTCAGTGTCCTGAGTGCCGGCGTGGTCGCCGGCGTGGTGGCCACGATGATGCCGCTGACGGCGGCGGAGGTGTCACCGATCGTGCTGACCGCGGCGGCGGACACCACCGCCACGCAGGTCGCGCAGGACGGCGACAACGGCGTCAAGACGACGCTGGCCAGCTGCCCGCGACTCTGCGACGGCAACCGCAACGGCCAGCGCGACGCGCTGCTGGAGTTCGCGGTGCGCGGCCTGCCCGCCGACGCAGTGAACGTCCGGGCCACCCTGCGGGTGTACGCCTGGCAGCAGTTCGCCTCGCGGGTGCGGGCGCACCCAGCGCAGGGCAGCGCCGCGGGGGCGGGCGCCTGGGCCCAGCGGCCCCCGATCGGCGATCGTCGCCAGCTGGGGAAGATTCGTCAGGTCTCGGTGGGGTCGGGCAGCGACTGTCGCCCTGGTGGCAAGCCTCGTGACGAGCATCTCCGAGGTGCCCGCTTAGCGAGCCGAAGCGGCACCTCGTCCCAAGCCGGCCGAGGTACTTGAGCATCCGGACGAGATCGCTGCTCTCGTCACCGCCCGGATGACCGGCCAGCTGGTCCGGATCACCGGCATGACACGGAGTTGGCTGAGTACGTCGCCCACCCCAACGGGCAGATCGAGGCGAAGGTTCACGCCGGTCCGGTCCGGATGCGGCAGGACGGGAGGTGGGTCCCGATCGACCTCACCCCGCAACCCGCGGCGGACAGCTCCGTCCGAGCCCTCGCACACCCGTTGGAGCCAAATGGAACCGCCGACCGACGATCACCGGGGCCGCCGTCGTTGTCCCGGCTCGACCTTGACCAAGCGCCCACCTCCGTCCCGGTGCCTGCTCGCTCGGACCAACGCGATGCGAACATCTGGCCGGTGGGGGTGAGAAGCGGCCCGAGCAGTAGCGCTTCCAGCTACCCAGCCCAATGAAGTCGTTCCATCAGTGCTCATCAGCAGTTTCCAGCGACCACTCCCACACGTCGAGGTTCGCGTCAACGTCCGCGTCCGCAGGGCGGGACGCGCCGGGCGGCACGTCGGGGCGGCCACCGGCCGTGACAGACTGACCGCTGTGTTGCGCTGGTTGACTGCAGGTGAATCGCACGGTCCCGCCCTCGTCGCGCTGCTGGAGGGGGTGCCGGCCGGCATCGAGGTGAGCACCACCGAGATCGCCGACGAGCTGGCCCGCCGGCGGCTGGGCTACGGCCGTGGCGCCCGGATGTCGTTCGAGCGGGACGAGGTCGACGTGCTCGGCGGCCTGCGGCACGGCGTCACCCTGGGCAGCCCGGTGGCGATCCGGGTGGGCAACTCCGAGTGGCCGAAGTGGCGCACGGTGATGGCCGCCGACCCGGTGGACCCCGACGAGCTGGCCCGGCAGGCCCGCAACGCGCCGCTGACCCGCCCCCGGCCGGGCCACGCCGACCTGGCCGGCATGCAGAAGTACGGCCACACCGACGCCCGGCCCATCCTGGAGCGGGCCAGCGCCCGGGAGACCGCGGCCCGGGTGGCCGTGGGCGCGGTCGCCAAGGCGCTGATCCGGCAGGCGCTCGGCATCGAGATCGTCTCGCACGTCGTCGAGCTAGGCCCGGTGGCCGCGAAGTCCGGGCTGCGCCCGAGCCCGCAGGACGCCGCCCGGATCGACGCCGACCCGCTGCGCTGCCTCGACCCGGAGGCCAGCGCGCTGATGGTCGCCGAGGTGGACGCCGCGAAGAAGGCCGCCGACACCCTCGGCGGCGTGGTCGAGGTGCTGGCGTACGGGGTGCCGCCGGGGCTGGGCAGCCACGTGCAGTGGGACCGCAAGCTCGACGCCCGACTGGCCACCGCGCTGATGTCGATCCAGGCGATCAAGGGTGTGGAGATCGGCGACGGCTGGCAGCAGGCCCGGTCCCGCGGCTCCGAGGCGCACGACGAGATCATCCCGTCGGCGACCGGCGTCCGCCGGGTCACCGACCGGGCTGGAGGGCTCGAGGGCGGCATCACCACCGGTGAGCCGCTGCGCGTCCGTGCCGCGATGAAGCCCATCTCGTCGCTGAACCGGGCCCTGGCCACCGTGGACGTCACCACCGGCGAGCCGGCCACGGCGATCAACCAGCGCTCGGACGTCTGCGCGGTTCCCGCCGCCGCGGTGGTCGCCGAGGCGATGGTCGCGCTGGTGCTGGCCGAAGCGGCCACCGAGAAGTTCGGCGGGGACTCGGTCGCCGAGATCCGCCGCAACGTGATCGGCTACCTCGACGCGCTGGTCATCCGCTGATGGCGCCGGTCGTCGTCCTGGTCGGTGCGCCCGGCTGCGGCAAGACCACGGTCGGGGAGGCGCTCGCCACGGCCCTCGGGGTGGAGTTCCGCGACACCGACACCGACATCGAGCGGATGGCCGGCAAGCCCATCCCGGAGATCTTCATCGACGAGGGTGAGGAGCACTTCCGTACCCTCGAACGGGCGGCGGTGGCCGCGGCGCTGGCTGCCAGCGCGGGGGTGCTCGCCCTCGGCGGCGGCGCGGTTCTCGCCGAGGAGACCCGCGCCGCCCTGGTCGGGCACCGGGTGGTGCACCTCTCGGTCGAGCTGCCCGACGCGGTGAAGCGGGTCGGGCTGGGCGCCGGCCGCCCACTGCTGGCGATCAACCCGCGGGCCACCCTCAAGCACCTGATGGACCAGCGCCGGCCGCTGTACGCGGAGGTGGCCACCGCGACGGTGGCCACCGACGGCCGGACCCCGGCGGAGATCGTCGCCGAGATCGCCGCGCTGCTCACCCGCTGACGCCGGCCCGGCCGGCGCGCGACCGGCCGGGCGGCGGGCGGGCCGGTTCCCCGTTCGCGGGGCCTCTCCTCAGCCTCGGGCGGCGGCGTCGAGCACGTCGGCCAGGGCCTTCGGCTCGCTGAGCATCGGCCAGTGCCCGGTCGGCAGCTCGAACAGCTGGCCACCGGCCAACCCGGTGAAGAACGGGTGCCGCTCGGCGATCATCTGCCGCACCACCGCCAGCGGGAAGGTGCTGGCGACCAGCGCGGTCGGGACCGGGCGACCGCCGGTGCGGCGCACCGGTTCGGTGGCGGCCCGCAGCGGCTGCGGGGTGGCCCGGGCACGCAGCAGGGCCAGCGTCGGTTCGTCCAGCCCGGCCAGGTTGGTCGGGTCGGCGTCCGGGTCGAAGGCCGGTGGCGGCAGCAGGTGGCCGGTGCCGATCGCGGCCCGAAGCTTCTCCTGCTCCTCCGGCGGCACGGTGTCGAACTGCGCGACGCCGTCTGGCAGCGGCCCGCTCTCCACGTAGACCACCCGGGCGATCCGGTCCGGGATGCGGTCTGCCGCCTGGGCGACCGGCATGCCGCCGCCGGAGTGCCCGACCAGCAGCACCTCGCGCAGGTCCTCGACCTCGATCAGCCGGACGATGTCCGCGGTGTGCGTCTCCAGGCCCACCTCCGGCCCGCCCAGGTGGTCCCGCTCGGCCAACCCGGTCAGCGTCATCGGATACACCTCGTGCCCCTGCGCGCGCAGCGCCGCGGTCACGTCCCGCCACGCCCAGGCGCCCAACCAGAAACCCGGCACCAGCACGAACGTCGCCATCTGTCGCTCCTTCTCTCGGTTACCGGATGACCGTACGATCGAAACCGGACAGAATCCGCCCGGTTTCGAGGAGTTGTCGGTGTCGCATCCCGCCGGCCGCGTGCTGGCCCTGCTCGAACTGCTGCAGACCCGGCACCGGGCGACGGCCGCTGATCTCGCGGGCCGGCTCGGCGTGGACGAGCGCACCGTGCGCCGGTACGCGGCCACCCTGGTCGAGTTGGGCATCCCCGTCATCGCCGACCGGGGCCGCTACGGCGGCTACCGGCTGCACCCCGGGTACAAGCTGCCGCCCCTGATGCTCACCGACGACGAGGCGGTGGCCGTGCTGCTCGGTCTGGTCGTCGCCGAACGGGTCGGGCTGGCCACCGAACTGCCGGCCACCGCCACCGCGCTGGCCAAGATCCGCCGGGTGCTGCCGGTGGCGCTCGCCGACCGGCTGACCGCCGTGCAGGAACATCTCGGCTTTACCCTGCGGCGTACGGAGCCGGAACGGGGGCCGGCGTCCGGCACCCTGCTCACCCTGGCCGCGGCCGCCCGGCACCGACAGCGGGTGGCGCTGGACTACCGCTCCTGGCGAGGTGAACGGTCGCACCGCGAGCTCGACCCGTACGGGCTGGTCTTCCACGCGGGCCGCTGGTACGTCACCGGCCACGACCACCGGCGCGGGGAAATCCGCACCTTCCGGCTGGACCGGATCGGCGCCGTGACGCCCGGAGTGGCGACGTTCACCGTGCCGGACGGCTTCGACCCGGTGGCCCGCGTGACCCGGTCGCTGGCCGGCGTGCCCTACACGCACGAGGTCGAGGTGCTGCTGGAGACCGACCTGGTCACCGTTCGACGCCGCGTCCCGCCCACCGTGGCCGAGCTGACCGCCACCGGCGACGGGGTGCTGCTGCGGGCGCGGGCGGAGAGCCTGCCCGGCATGGCGGCGCTGCTGGCCGGGCTGGGCTGCCCCTTCACCGTGCGGCACCCGGACGCGTTGCGCACCGCCGTGGCCGAGCACGCCCGTGCGCTGGCGGACTGGGCCGCCCGGCCAGCAGGTGGGCGGCCGCCCTCGCCACGCCGGCCGCTGGACTAGGCTGCCGGCGATGGACGAGGTGACCCGGATCCCGGTCGGCGGCGAACGGCCGTACGACGTGCTGGTCGGACGCGACCTGTTGGACACACTGCCCGGGCTGCTGCCCGGCGCGACCCGGGCGGCGGTGCTGCACGCGCCTCCGCTCAAGGGGCTGGCCGACGCGCTCGGCGAACGGCTGCGCGCGGCCGGCGTCGAGCCGCTGCCGATCGAGGTGCCTGACGCCGAGGGGGGCAAGCAGATCGACGTTGCCGCCGCCTGCTGGGATCGGCTCGGCGCGGCCGGTTTCACCCGTACCGACGCGGTGGTCGGTGTTGGCGGCGGCGCGGTGACCGACCTGGCCGGCTTCGTCGCGGCCTGCTGGCTGCGCGGGGTGCGCTGGGTGCCGGTGGCCACCTCACTGCTGGGCATGGTGGACGCCGCGGTCGGCGGCAAGACCGGGATCAACACCACCGCCGGCAAGAACCTGGTGGGCGCGTTCCACCCGCCGGTCGGCGTGCTGGCCGACCTGGCCACGCTGGACAGTCTGCCCCCGGTCGACCTGGCGGCCGGGCTGGCCGAGGTGGTCAAGTGTGGCTTCATCGCCGATCCGGCGATCCTGGATCTGGTCGAGCGTGAGCCGGCGGCCGCCACCGACCCGCGCGGGGCGGTCACCCGGGAGCTGATCGAGCGGGCGATCCGGGTCAAGGCCGACGTGGTCTCCGGTGACCTGCGTGAGTCGGGCGTGCGGGAGGTGCTCAACTACGGCCACACGCTGGCCCACGCGATCGAGCAGGTCGAGGGCTACCGCTGGCGGCACGGCCATGCCGTCGCCGTCGGCCTGGTGTACGCCGCCGCGCTGGCCCGGCTCGCCGGCCGGCTGGACGCGCCGACCGCCGACCGGCACCGGGTCACCCTGGCCGCGCTCGGCCTGCCAGTGAGCTACCCGGCCGACGCCTGGTCGCAGCTGCTGGCCGTGATGCGGGTGGACAAGAAGGCCCGGGGCAGCCGGCTGCGGTTCGTGGTGCTGGACGGGCTGGCCCGCCCGGCGATGCTCGAGGGCCCGGACGACGCGCTGCTCGCGGCCGCCTACCGGGAGGTGGGCACGGCGTGAGGGTGTACGTGTTGAACGGGCCGAACCTGGGCCGGCTGGGCACCCGCGAGCCGGCGGTGTACGGCGCGACCAGCTACGCCGACATGGTGGCGCTCTGCGAGCGGACCGGCCGGGAGCTGGGGCTCGACGTGACGGTCCGGCAGACCGACGCCGAGCACGAGCTGCTCGGCTGGCTGCACTCCGCCGCCGACGAGGGCGCCGCGGTGGTGCTCAACCCGGCCGCCTGGTCGCACTACTCGTACGCCTTGCGGGACGCCTGCGCCATGCTGCGCGGGCCGTTGGTCGAGGTGCACATCTCCAACATCCACGCCCGCGAGGAGTTCCGGCACCACTCGGTGATCTCCGCGGTGGCGACCGGCGTGATCTGCGGGCTCGGCATCGACGGCTACCGACTCGCCCTGCACCACCTGGCCACCCGCTCCAGCTGAGCAGCACTCGGGCTCTGTCCCGCAGCCCCCGCCGCCGTGGTGGCCTGGTGGCCTGGTGGCTTGGTCGGCGGTGAGGCCGACTGCTCGTGAGTAGTCGCCAGGTCTCACCCATCGTGATGCCCTCTCCTCGTCACCGGGCGTCACGATTGACATCCGCAGCCCCGACCCCCGCCGGTGGAGAGCGCCCCTGGTTCGCGTCCTTTGCTCTGCTTCAACGGACGCAACAGAGGCGGTGAGCTGCGGATATGTGATTTTCGTCGGGGTGTCAGGTGATCGTCCGCGCCTCACGGACCGTGACTGTTGCGTCCGGTGAAGCAGAGCAAAGGGCGTGGGGCTGGCGGGCGGCAGGAGGCGCAGCGTGACGATCTGTCACGGTTCTCGGGTCCCTGTCGCCAGCACCGGTCGACGCCCGAACGACGGCGGGTAACGCGCCTCGACGCAGCTAGGGCGTGTTTCAGGAGTGCTGGCCGGCCTGCGCCGGGCCCAGCCGCCGCCCGGCAGCGTTGTCGGGGTGTCCGGATACAACACCGGTATCCGGACACCGCTCCGCCTTGCCGAACGACGCCTGGACTCCGGCTCGGCTCGACCGACACTTCTGAAACACGCCCTAGTAGACTCCTAGGGTCTGTCCGCCAATTGATGATCAAGGCAGGAAATGGCCTCCACCAACGACCTCAAAAACGGCCTGGTACTCAACCTCGACGGCGAGCTCTGGGCCGTCGTCGAGTTCCAGCACGTCAAGCCCGGTAAGGGTGGTGCGTTCGTGCGCACCACGCTGAAGAACGTGCTGTCCGGGAAGGTGGTCGACAAGACCTTCAACGCGGGCACCAAGGTCGAGACCGCGACCGTGGACAAGCGCACGATGCAGTACCTGTACGCCGACGGCGAAGACTACGTCTTCATGGATCTGGAGACCTTCGACCAGATCACCGTCCCCGGCGGCACCGTCGGTGAGGCGACCAACTACCTCCTCCCCGAGGCCGAGGCGACCGTCGCCACCCACGAGGGCGTCCCGCTCTACATCGAGCTGCCCACCAGCGTTGTGCTGGAGGTCACCTACACCGAGCCGGGTCTGCAGGGCGACCGGTCGACCGGCGGCAACAAGCCGGCCACCGTCGAGACCGGCGCGACCGTGCAGGTGCCGCTGTTCATCACCACCGGCGAGAAGATCAAGGTCGACACGCGCGACGGCCGTTACCTCGGCCGCTCCTGATGGCAGAGGGTCCCAAGCAGCAGATGCCGGCGCGTCGCAAGGCGCGCAAGCGGGCGCTGGACGTCCTCTACGAGGCTGACCTTCGGGACCGGCCCCCGGTCGAGGTACTCGCCGGCTACGTACAGCGGATCGAGCAGCCCCGACCGGAGCACCTGGGCTACGCGGCGAGCCTGGTCGAGGGGGTCGCCGAGCACCTCAACCGGATCGACGAGCTGATCGCCAGCTACGCCGAGGGTTGGACGCTGGAGCGGATGCCGGTGGTGGACCGCAACCTGGCCCGGATCGCGGTCTACGAGCTGCTCTACGTCGACGAGATCGACGACGCGGTGGCGATCAGCGAGGCTGTGGAGCTGGCCCGCCAGATGTCCACCGACGACTCGCCGCGCTTCCTCAACGGCATCCTCGGCCGGATCGCCGAGTACGCCACCCGCTGAGCGCACCCGCTCAGCACCCGTACCACGAAAGGGCCCGTGCCGGACGGCACGGGCCCTTTCGGTGGATCGGTGGATCAGGAGGCGAAGAACGCCCGGGGGTCGGCGACCAGCACACCGTGCTCGGTGAGCCGCTCGATCAGACCCGACGGCGAGGCGTCGTAGACGATCGCGAGCGCCCGCAGGTCGTCGGCGCGGATGGAGAGCACCCGGCCGTTGTAGTCGCCGCGCTGCTGCTGGATGGCGCGAGCGTAGCGGGCCACGTAGGCCAGGTCCTCGGAGGCCTCGTCGTAGAGCCGCTCCAGGTCCAGGACGATCTTGCTGGTGGGCTCGTGACGGACCCCGCTGCCGTCGGGCAGCAGCTCCGAGACGGGGACGCGGTAGAACTCGGCAAGCTCGGCTAGGCGGGACACCGTCACGGCACGGTCGCCGCGCTCGTACGACCCGACCACCACGGCCTTCCACCGCCCGTTCGACTTCTCCTCCACGCCCTGCAGGGAGAGACCCTGCTGTTGGCGGATGGAGCGCAGGCGGGCGCCCAGAGATTTGGCGTATTCAGAGGGCATTCGGACACTCCCAGTGCTGCTCGGGGTTCTCCCGTCGATCGCTACGGAGCGTGACGGTACGGGGAATGCGACACCTGGTCAAGTGGTCGTGACCCTACCGCTGGGGAGCAGCGGGGGAGTTATCCCCATTTCGCCGGCCTGATCCGCTGGTCAGCAGCCGCCGTCCATCCGCCCGGTGACCACTGGTAACGTGGCGTGAAGCCCCGGCCCAGGTCCGCCCGCGGTCCGGCCGGAGGTGCCCGACATCCTTTAACGACCCGTCCAGTGAGGCGGGGAAGGAGGTCCGCCGTGGCATACCCACCGGCTGCCCGCTCGTCACCACCGCGACAACCCTCGGTGAAGGTGATCCTCGCCAGCGCCGACGTGCAACGCGTGGTCGACCGCATCGCACACCAGATCCTCGAGAAGACCCAGGGCGCCGCCGAGACGGTGCTGCTCGGGATTCCCACCCGGGGTGCCCCCCTCGCCCGGCGGCTCGCCGCCCGGATCAGCACCTTCGAGGACGTCGCCGTCCCGGTCGGTGTGCTGGACATCACCCTGTACCGCGACGACCTGCGCCGGCACGCCACCCGCGCGATCGGCCCGACCGAGCTGCCGCCCGGCGGCATCGACGGCAAGCGGGTCATCCTCGTCGACGACGTCCTCTTCTCCGGCCGTACCGTCCGGGCCGCGCTCGACGCGCTCAACGACGTGGGGCGCCCAGCGTCCGTGCAGCTCGCCGTCCTGGTCGACCGCGGTCACCGGGAGCTGCCGATCCGCGCCGACTACGTCGGCAAGAACATCCCGACCTCGCTCGCCGAGAGCGTCAAGGTGACGCTCGCCGAGACCGACGGCACGGACGAGGTCAAGCTGTACGGGGGGACCACCTCATGATCAGGCACCTGCTCTCCGGCGCGGACCTGGACGCCGACACCGCCACCGAGATCCTGGACACCGCCGCCGAGATGGCCACGGTCGCCGGCCGCGAGATCAAGAAGCTGCCCGCGCTGCGCGGCCGGACGGTGGTGAACCTCTTCTACGAGGACTCGACCCGCACCCGGATCTCCTTCGAGGCGGCCGCCAAGCGGCTCAGCGCCGATGTGATCAACTTTTCCGCGAAGGGGTCCAGCGTCACCAAGGGCGAGAGCCTGAAGGACACCGCGCTGACCCTGCAGGCCATGGGCGCCGACGCGGTGGTCGTCCGGCACCCCGCCTCCGGCGCGCCGCACCGGCTGGCGAACTGGGTGGACGGGTCGGTGGTCAACGCCGGTGACGGCACCCACGAGCACCCCACCCAGGCGTTGCTGGACGCGTACACCATGCGGGCCCGGCTGGGCCGGCTGGCCGGCCTGTCGGTCGCGGTGGTCGGGGACGTGCTGCACTCCCGGGTGGCCCGCTCCAACGTGCTGCTGCTCTCCACCCTCGGCGCCAAGGTCACCCTGGTCGGCCCGCCCACCCTCATCCCGGTGGACATCGCCGCGGCGCTCGCACCCGGCACCGACGTCTCCTACGACCTCGACTCCGTGCTGCCCAACGTGGACGTGGTGATGATGCTGCGGGTGCAGCGGGAGCGGATGAACGACTCCTACTTCCCCTCCGCCCGCGAGTACGCCCGCCGCTACGGCCTCGACGGCCCGCGGATGCGCCGGCTGCCCGATCACGCGATCGTCATGCACCCCGGCCCGATGAACCGGGGGATGGAGATCACCCCCGAGGTGGCCGACTCGCCCCGCTCCACCATCGTCGAACAGGTCACCAACGGGGTCTCCGTGCGGATGGCCGTCCTCTACCTGCTGCTCGGAGGGAACAACCGGTGACCGCGTACCTGATCACCAGCGTGAGCGTCGTCGGCGCCGCGCCGACCGACCTGCTGATCCGCGACGGCGTGGTCGCCGAGGTCGGCCCGGGGCTGTCCGCCCCGGACGCCACCGTGCTCGACGGGACCGGGCTGGTCGCCCTGCCCGGCCTGGTCGACCTGCACACCCACCTGCGCGAGCCGGGCCGGGAGGACGCCGAGACCGTCGAGTCCGGCTCCCGCGCGGCGGCCCTGGGCGGCTACACGGCGGTCTGCGCGATGGCCAACACCTCCCCGGTCGCGGACACCGCCGGCGTCGTCGAGCAGGTCTGGCGGCTCGGCCGCGAAGCCGGGCTGGTCGACGTCCAGCCGATCGGCGCCGTCACCGTCGGGCTGGCCGGCGAGCGCCTCGCCGAACTGGGCGCGATGGCCGACTCCGCGGCCCGGGTGCGGATCTTCTCCGACGACGGGCACTGCGTCGCCGACCCGAAGCTGATGCGCCGGGCCCTGGAGTACGTCAAGGCGTTCGACGGGATCATCGCCCAGCACGCCGAGGAGCCCCGGCTGACCGAGGGCGCCCAGATGCACGAGGGTGAGGTCTCCACCCGGCTCGGCCTGATCGGGTGGCCGGCCGTCGCCGAGGAGGCGATCATCGCCCGGGACGTGCTGCTCGCCGAGCACGTGGGCAGCCGACTGCACGTCTGCCACGTCTCCACGGCCGGCAGCGTCGAGGTGCTGCGCCACGCCAAGGCGCGCGGGGTGCGGGTCACCGCCGAGGTCACCCCGCACCACCTGCTGCTCACCGACGAGCGGGCGGAGACCTACGACCCGGTCTTCAAGGTCAACCCGCCACTGCGTACCGCCGATGACGTCGCCGCCCTGCGTGCCGCCCTCGCCGACGGGGTGCTCGACGTGATCGCCACCGACCACGCCCCGCACGCCGTGGAGGACAAGGAGTGCGAGTGGGCGTACGCCCGGCCGGGGATGCTCGGCCTGGAGACGGCGCTCTCCATCGCGCTGGACGTGTTCGGCCCGCAGTGGGACCTGATCGCCGAGCGGATGTCGCGTGCCCCGGCCCGGATCGCCGGGCTGGCCGGGCACGGCGTCGACCCGGCGCCCGGGGTGCCCGCCAACCTGACCCTGATCGACCCGGCCGCCCGCCGCACCATCGAGCCGGCGGAGCTGGCCAGTCGCAGTCGCAACACCCCGTACGCCCGCATGACGCTGCCGGGTCGCATCGTGGCGACCTTCCTGCGTGGCGAGCCGACGGTCCTGGACGGAAAGGCTGTCAAGTAATGGTCAAGCGCAGACCAGCGATCCTCGTGCTCGAGGACGGGCGCACGTTCCCCGGTGAGGCGTACGGCAGTGTGGGGGAGACCTTCGGCGAGGCGGTCTTCACCACCGGCATGACCGGCTACCAGGAGACCCTGACCGACCCGTCTTACCACCGGCAGGTGGTGGTGCAGACCGCGCCGCACATCGGCAACACGGGCGTCAACGGCGAGGACGACGAGTCCGGCCGCATCTGGGTGGCCGGGTACGTGGTGCGCGACCCGGCCCGGATCGGTTCGAACTGGCGGGCCACCGGCAGCCTCGAGGACCGGCTCGCCACCGAGGGCGTGGTCGGCATCAGCGGGGTGGACACCCGAGCGCTGACCCGGCACCTGCGTGAGCGGGGCGCCATGCGGGTGGGCATCTCCAGCGTGGACAACGACCCGCAGAGCCTGCTGGCCCGGGTCCGGCAGGCGCCGCAGATGGTCGGCGCGGACCTCTCCACCGAGGTGACCACCCCCCAGCCGTACGTCGTCCAGGCGATCGGCGAGCACCGGTTCACCGTTGCCGCGCTGGACCTGGGCATCAAGCGCAACGTTCCCCGCCGGCTCGCCGCCCGCGGGGTGACCACCCACGTGCTGCCGGCCTCCTCGGGCATCGACGACCTGCTCGCCACCGGCGCCGACGCGATCTTCCTGTCGCCCGGCCCCGGCGACCCGGCCACCGCCGACGGCCCGGTGGCGCTGGCCCGGGAGGCGCTGCGGCGGCGGGTGCCGCTGTTCGGCATCTGCTTCGGCAGCCAGATCCTCGGCCGGGCGCTCGGCTTCGGCACCTACAAGCTGGGCTACGGCCACCGGGGGATCAACCAGCCGGTTCTCGACCGGGCCACCGGCAAGGTCGAGGTGACCAGCCACAACCATGGCTTCGCGGTCGAGGTGCCCGGCGCGGGGCACGGCGCGGTGGTACCCGATCAGGTGATCGACACCGACTTCGGTGGCGTCCGGGTGTCGCACGTCTGTCTCAATGACAACGTCGTCGAGGGGCTGCGGGCCGTGGACGTGCCCGCCTTCACCGTTCAGTACCACCCGGAGGCGGCGGCCGGCCCGCACGACGCGGACTACCTCTTCGACCGCTTTGCCGAGCTCATCGAGGGCCGGATCCACAGCGAGGGGCGCAGCAATGCCTAAGCGGACCGATCTCAAGCACATCCTGGTGATCGGCTCCGGGCCGATCGTCATCGGGCAGGCTTGCGAGTTCGACTACTCCGGCACCCAGGCCTGCCGGGTGCTGCGCAGCGAGGGGATCCGGGTCAGCCTGGTCAACTCCAACCCGGCGACCATCATGACCGACCCGGAGTTCGCCGACGCCACGTACGTCGAGCCGATCACCCCGGAGTTCGTGGAGCTGGTCATCGCCAAGGAGCGCCCGGACGCCATCCTGGCCACCCTCGGCGGGCAGACCGCGCTGAACACCGCGGTCGCCCTGCACGAGGCCGGCGTGCTGGACAAGTACGGCGTGGAGCTGATCGGCGCGAACATCGACGCGATCAACCGCGGCGAGGACCGCCAGCTGTTCAAGGAGATCGTGGCGAAGGCCGGGGTCCGCCTCGGCGTCGACGACCCGACCGCCCTGGTGCCCCGCTCGCGGGTCTGCCACTCGATGGACGAGGTCGAGGCGACCGTTGCCGAGCTGGGCCTGCCGGTGGTGATCCGGCCGTCGTTCACGATGGGCGGCCTGGGTTCCGGTATGGCGCACACCCCGGAGGACCTGGCCCGCATCGCCGGTGACGGCCTGTCCGCCAGCCCGGTGCACGAGGTGCTCATCGAGGAGAGCGTGCTCGGCTGGAAGGAGTACGAGCTCGAGCTGATGCGCGACCGGCACGACAACGTGGTGGTGGTCTGCTCGATCGAGAACGTCGACCCGATGGGCGTGCACACCGGCGACAGCGTCACCGTGGCCCCGGCCATGACGCTCACCGACCGGGAGTACCAGAGCCTGCGTGACCTGGGCATCGCGGTGCTGCGCGAGGTCGGGGTGGACACCGGCGGCTGCAACATCCAGTTCGCGGTCAACCCGGTCGACGGCCGGATCGTCGTGATCGAGATGAACCCGCGGGTGTCGCGCTCCTCGGCGTTGGCGTCCAAGGCGACCGGCTTCCCGATCGCCAAGATCGCGGCCAAGCTGGCGATCGGTTACACCCTCGACGAGATTCCCAACGACATCACGTTGAAGACCCCGGCGGCGTTCGAGCCGACCCTGGACTACGTGGTGGTGAAGATTCCCCGGTTCGCGTTCGAGAAGTTCCCCGGCGCGGACCCGGAGCTGACCACCACGATGAAGTCGGTGGGCGAGGCGATGAGCCTGGGGCGCAACTTCAGCGAGGCGCTGAACAAGGCGATGCGCTCGATGGAGACGAAGGAAGCCGGCTTCTGGACGGTGCCGGACCCGGCCGACGCGACGCGGGAGAACACCCTGACCGCGCTGCGGATTCCGCACGACGGCCGGCTGTACACCGTCGAGCGGGCGCTGCGCCTCGGTGCGTCGATCGCCGAGGTGACCGCGGCCTCGGGTGGGATCGACCCGTGGTTCCTGGATCAGATCGCCGCGCTGGTTGAGCTGCGCGCGGAGATCGTGGACGCTCCGGTGCTCGACGCCGAGCTGCTGCGCCGGGCCAAGCGGGCCGGCCTGTCCGACCGGCAGCTCGCCGCGCTGCGGCCGGAGCTGGCCGCCGAGGACGGCGTGCGTACGCTGCGGCACCGTCTCGACGTGCGCCCGGTCTACAAGACCGTGGACACCTGCGCGGCCGAGTTCGAGGCGAGCACGCCGTACCACTACTCGACGTACGACTCCGAGACCGAGGTCGTGCCGTCGGACCGGCCGAAGGTGCTGATCCTGGGCTCCGGCCCGAACCGGATCGGGCAGGGCATCGAGTTCGACTACTCGTGCGTGCACGCTGTTCAGGCGCTGCGGGGCATCGGCTACGAGACGGTCATGGTCAACTGCAACCCGGAGACGGTCTCCACCGACTACGACACCGCCGACCGGCTCTACTTCGAGCCACTGACCTTCGAGGACGTGCTGGAGGCCTGGCACGCCGAGGACTCCTCCGGCCGGGCGGCCGGCGGGCCGGGCGTGGTCGGTGTGATCGTGCAGCTGGGCGGGCAGACCCCGCTGGGGCTGGCGCAGCGGCTCAAGAACGCCGGGGTGCCGGTGGTCGGCACCTCCCCGGAGTCGATCCACCTGGCCGAGGAGCGGGGCGCGTTCGGCGCGGTGCTGGCCCGGGCCGGGCTGCGCGCGCCGGCACACGGCATGGCCACCTCGTACGACGAGGCCAAGACGATCGCCGACGAGATCGGCTACCCGGTGCTGGTCCGGCCGTCGTACGTGCTGGGCGGGCGGGGCATGGAGATCGTCTACGACGACCCGACTCTGCGCGACTACATCGGCCGGGCCACCGACATCTCCCCGGACCACCCGGTGCTGGTGGACCGCTTCCTCGATGACGCCATCGAGATCGACGTGGACGCGCTCTGCGACGCCGACGGTGAGGTCTACATCGGCGGGGTGATGGAGCACATCGAGGAGGCCGGCATCCACTCCGGCGACTCGTCCTGCGCGCTGCCGCCGATCACCCTCGCCGGTTCGCACCTGGCTGAGGTTCGCCGCTACACCGAGGCGATCGCCCGCGGTGTCGGCGTCCGTGGCCTGCTCAACGTGCAGTACGCGCTCAAGGACGACGTGCTCTACGTCCTGGAGGCCAACCCGCGGGCGTCGCGGACGGTCCCGTTCGTCTCCAAGGCGACCGCGGTGCCGCTGGCCAAGGCGGCGGCCCGGATCGCGCTCGGCGCGCGCATCGCCGAACTGCGCGCCGAGGGGCTGCTCCCGGCGACCGGGGACGGTGGCACGATGCCCGCCGACGCGCCGATCGCGGTGAAGGAGGCGGTGCTGCCGTTCAAGCGCTTCCGTACCCGCTCCGGCAAGGGGATCGACTCGCTGCTCGGGCCGGAGATGAAGTCGACCGGCGAGGTGATGGGCATCGACACCAACTTCGGGCACGCCTTCGCCAAGAGCCAGTCGGCCGCGTACGGCTCACTGCCGACCGCCGGGAAGATCTTCGTCTCGGTGGCCAACCGGGACAAGCGCGGCATGATCTTCCCGATCAAGCGCCTGGCGGATCTCGGCTTCGAGATCGTGGCGACCACCGGCACGGCCGAGGTGCTGCGGCGCCACGGCATCGCCTGCGAGCAGATCCGCAAGCACTACCAGGCCGGCGAGGGAGACGACGCCGTGTCGCTGATCCTCGGCGGCGCCGTGGCGCTGGTGATCAACACGCCGCAGGGTTCGGGTGCCAGCGCCCGCTCGGACGGCTACGAGATCCGCAGCGCCGCGGTCACAGCGGACATCCCGTGCATCACCACGGTCCCCGGTGCCGCCGCGGCGGTCATGGGCATCGAGGCCAGGATCCGCGGCGACATGCAGGTCCGTCCCCTCCAGGATCTGCACGCCACCCTCCGGGCCGCCCAGTGACGGTGTTCGAGCGGGCGGTGCGGCCGTGGTTGTTCCGGATCGGGAGTGGGGACGCGGAGGCGGCGCACGAGTGGACGCTGCGCCGGTTGACCGCGCTGTCTCGGCGGCCGGTCGCACTGGCGGCGCTACGTGCCCGGTACGCGGTCCGGGCGCCGCGCACGGTGTTCGGCGTGGAGTTCCCCAACCCGGTCGGGTTGGCCGCCGGGATGGACAAGGACGGGGCGGCGCTGGCGGCCTGGCCGGCGCTCGGCTTCGGTTTCGTTGAGGTCGGCACGGTCACCGCGCACGCCCAGCCGGGCAATCCCCGGCCGCGCCTGTTCCGGCTGCCGGCCAGCGAGGCGGTGGTCAACCGGATGGGCTTCAACAACGCCGGCGCCGCCGCGCTGGCCGCCCGGCTGGCCGCGCTGCCGCGCCCGATCGGCGTACCGCTGGGCATCTCGCTGGGCAAGTCCAAGGTGACGCCGCTCGACGAGGCGGTCGAGGACTACCTCGCCTCGTACCGGGCGCTGCGCGGGCACGGCGACTACTTCGCGGTGAACGTGTCCTCACCGAACACCCCGGGGCTGCGCTCGTTGCAGGACCGCGCGCACCTGGACGCGCTGCTCGCCGCGCTGGTCGGGGAGAAGCCGGTGCTGGTCAAGATCGCACCTGATCTGACCGAGGCGGCGATCGCCGAGCTGCTGGAGGTCTGCCTGGCCCGGGGAGCGGCCGGGGTGATCGCCACCAACACCACCCTGGCCCGGGACGGTCTCGCCCCGGTGGACGCCGAGCGTGGCGCCCAGGCGGGTGGCCTCTCCGGCCGGCCGCTCACCGGCCGCGCGAGGGAGGTGGTCGCCTTCGTGCACCGGGAGACCGGCGGCCGACTGCCGATCATCGGCGTCGGCGGGGTGCTGGACCCGGACGACGCGGCTCGGATGTTCGACGTCGGCGCCGCCCTGGTGCAGCTCTACACCGGCTTCATCTACCGGGGCCCGGCCCTGGTCCGCGCCGCCGCCCGCGTGCCGGGGCCATCCCCGGCCCCGGTCGGCGGGCGGTGACCGGTCCGGTGCCCGGCGCCGGTCGCCGGACGCTGACCGGTCCGGTGCCCGGCCCCGGTCGGCGGGCGGCAGCTAGGGCGGCGCCGGTTCGGCTGTCCGCTCGGGTGCCGATCCCGGTGCCGGTCCGGCGCTCCGGCCGGGTGCCCACCTCGTTCCCTTTGCTCTGCTTCACCCCACGCAACGGCCGCCGTCCGATATCCGGACGTCGGGTGGTGCGTCCGTTGAAGCAGAGCAAAGGCAGCCGGTGGGTCCCCGCGCCCGCGCCTGCGCCTGCCGCCGCGCCTGCGCCCTGGCCCGGGCCCGCCGTGCCCGTTGCCCCACTCGCGAACGCCATGAAGGAGCGCGCGTGACGCCCGAGGAGATCCTGACCGCCGACCGGGCGCACGTCTGGCACCCGTACACCTCACTGCCGCCGGCGAACCCGCCGTACGTGGTGCAGAGCGCCGAGGGCGTACGGCTGCGGCTTGCGGACGGCCGGGAGCTGGTGGACGGGATGTCGTCCTGGTGGGCGGCGATCCACGGCTACCGGCACCCGACGTTGGACGCGGCGGTGACCGACCAGCTCGGCCGGATGAGCCACGTGATGTTCGGCGGGCTCACCCACGAGCCCGCGGTACAGCTCGCCCGGACCCTGGTGGACCTGGCCCCGGACGGCCTGGAGCACGTCTTCCTGGCCGACTCCGGCTCGGTCAGCGTCGAGGTGGCGGTGAAGATGTGCCTGCAGTACCAGCGGGCCGTCGGACGGCCGCAGCGGCGCCGGCTGGCCACCTGGCGGGGCGGCTACCACGGCGACACGTTCCACCCGATGAGCGTCTGTGACCCGGAGGGCGGGATGCACCACCTCTGGGGCGACGTGCTGCCCCGGCAGGTCTTCGCACCGGTTCCGCCGGGCGGGTTCGCCGATCCGCCCGACGAGGCGTACGTGGCGGCGCTGGTGGACACGGTCGAGCGGCACGCCCACGAACTGGCCGCGGTGATCGTCGAACCGGTGGTGCAGGGCGCCGGCGGGATGCGTTTCCACCATCCGGGGTACCTGCGGGTGCTGCGGGAGGTGACCCAGGCGCACGGGATCCTGCTGATCTTCGACGAGATCGCCACCGGCTTCGGCCGTACCGGCACGATGTTCGCCGCCGAGCACGCCGGGGTGACCCCGGACGTGATGTGCGTGGGCAAGGCGCTCACCGGCGGTTACCTGACCCTCGCGGCGGCCCTCTGCACCCCCCGGGTGGCCCAGGCGATCTCCGCCAGCGGCGTGCTGGCGCACGGGCCGACCTTCATGGGCAACCCGTTGGCCTGCGCAGTGGCCAACGCGTCCATCGGGCTGCTGCGGGCCGGGGACTGGGCGGCGCAGGTGTCCAGGATCGGTGCCGGCCTGCGCGCCGGGCTGGAGCCGCTGCGCGGCACGCCGGGCGTGGCCGACGTGCGGGTGCTCGGCGCGATCGGGGTGGTCCAACTCGATCACGAGGTCGACCTCGGCGCGGCCACCACGGCGGCGGTCGACCGGGGGGTGTGGCTGCGGCCGTTCCGCGACCTGATCTACACGATGCCGCCGTACGTGACCGGCGACGCCGACCTGGCCCGGATCGCGTCCGGCGTGGCGGCGGCGGTGGCGGCCGGCTGAGCCGGTTCAGAGCTACCCGTGGCGGGCTGCCGCCCGGACGAGGAGAGGGGAACTACCGGATGGAAAGCTTCGGCACCCGGCTGCACCGGGCCGTCAGCGAGCGGGGACCGCTCTGCGTGGGCATCGACCCGCATCCCGGTCTGCTGGCCCGCTGGGGCCTCACCGACGACGTTCAGGGGCTCGACAGGTTCACCCGGACAGTGGTCGACGCCCTCGGTGACCGGGTTGCGGTGGTCAAGCCTCAGTCGGCCTTTTTCGAGCGTTTCGGGTCCCGCGGCGTGGCGATTCTTGAGTCAACTATCCGACAGTTACGCGATGCCGGCTCGCTCGTTCTGCTGGACGTCAAGCGCGGCGACATCGGCTCGACGGTCAGCGCGTACGCCTCCGCGTACCTTGATCCATCCAGCCCGTTGTATGTCGACGCGGTCACCGCGAGCCCCTACCTGGGGGTGGGTTCCCTGGCGCCGATGTTCAAGCTGGCCGCCGAGCACGGTGGCGGGGTGTTCGTGCTGGCCCTCACCTCGAACCCCGAGGGAGCCGCCGTGCAGCGGGCCCGCACGGCCGACGGGCGCACCGTGGCGCAGACCGTGATCGACGAGATTTCCCAGCTCAACAGGGGTGCGGCCCCTCTCGGCAGCTTCGGGCTGGTGGTCGGCGCGACCATCGGAGACACCGGTCACGACCTCTCCGGGGTGGGTGGTCCGCTGCTCGCGCCGGGGCTCGGCGCGCAGGGTGCCGGTGCTGCCGATCTGCGGACCGTCTTCGGTCCGAGCCTCGCCGCGGTGCTCCCGTCGTACTCCCGGGAGGTGTTGTCCGCCGGCCCCGACGTCGCCGCCCTGCGGGCCGCCGCGGACCGGGTGCTGGCCGACTGCCGGGGCGTTCTGGCTGCCCGGTGACTGACTGACGGCTCGGTCACTTTGCGATGATCATCGCGCGTCCACGTTGCCGAAAGCTCCGTTGGCCGCTAAGGGATGTCTCGTAACTGGGTGAAGGCGTTGCCCGGCACCGGGCCGGTGGTCAGCCGGTGAGGATGATGTTGTGGAGGTTGGCGATGCCGGA
>NZ_JBSFYQ010000041.1:0-62930 GCF_053599855.1 Micromonospora sp. NPDC005161 | reverse complement strand
CCAGTCCGGGGTATAAATCATAATTGGCACTGGCTTTTCAAGCACCCTGTTGAGTTCTCAAAGAACAACCACACACCGATCAAAAGCCCCACTCGTGGGGCCCCGTTTCGGGGCTTTCCTACCGCGTCCCCGCCGCTCACTGGCGCCGGGCACTTTTACTACGTTACCTCACCGTCTTCGCCGTGTCAAACCGTGTGTCCCGGTCTGTCGTGCTTCGTACGGGTTGGTCCCGGCGCACTCACGCAGCAGCGGACCGCTGCGTCAGGTCGTCGGATTCGGCAGGCCGGCCGCTGCGGTGTCCCGCAAGCTCGCCCGGTGCCCTGCCGGTGCTGAACCTTACCCGGTCGGTTCCGCTGCACCAAATCCGCCTCGCGGCAATTTCGGCGAGCCCCGCCCGGACCGTGCCCCGCAGGAGCGAACCCCTGCCTGACCCGGCTGCCGACCCGATCCGTTGCTCCAGGACCTTCGTCCTGTTTGCCCCGTTCCGCGCTGCCAGAGAGAAAGTTACGCGTCCGTGGGTTTGATCGTCAAATCCGGGGCCAGCGTCCCGCGTCACACTTACTGCGTAGAGAAGTATCCGCAGCTCAGCCCGGGTGGATAGCCCTCGAAGGGTCCGCACCGCTGCTCAAAGGGTTCTCGGGCCTCACTGACAGTGACCAGATCGTGTGCCGACGCGGACGAGGATCGTCAGGCGGCTGGACGGTCCTGGCGTCGACGGGCGGCGAACCAGGCGCGGACACCGAGGACGCCGACGGTGCTGCCGATCGCCAGGGACGCCACGATCAGGAGGGCGTGCACCCACAGGAAGCTGGTGGGCGAGCCGTCGCCCACCGCGCCGGACGTCCAGGAGCGCGGGTCCTGCCAGATGGCGACCGCGAACCTCGGCCAGATCACCCAGGTCCAGATCCCGACTCCGACCAGGAAGAGGGCCCACCCTCGCGACAGCACCATGGCAGCCGAGTATGCCAGCGGAGCTGGTCACGAGCAGGAACGCCGAGGTGTACCGGCACGAGGGTGGACCGGTCCGTCGCCGGAGTGACTCAGAAGCAGGTCCCGATTCCACCGATCGCCGGGTTGGCCCGGTCGTGGTGGTGGACGGCGCCGCCCGGGTCGCCCATCAGGCCACCCCAGATCGTGCAACCACCCCGGGCGTACGCCCGGACGGGACCGGCGGCGTAGAGCCTGGTGCCGTCGTCGACCCGGGTCGGCAGGTACTGCGCGGCGAGGTAGACCTGCGTGCGGGTGAGCGTGCCCCGGTAGGCCGACTTCACCGTCGTCGTGCAGGCGAACCCGGTGATCCGGTTGTACAGCAGATGGACGGTGCCGAGTCGGCTGCCGGTCTCCGCGTCCCGGATCGGGTCCTGGTCGACCTCGACGTAGCCGAACCCACAGAGCGCCTGCGGGGAGTACGGATCGAGCGCGCCGGCCTGCGCCGCGCTGCCGGTCCCGGTGCCGAGGCCCAGCGCGAGCGCCAGCACGGCGCTGAACCGTCCAATGGTGCGGTACATCTGCGTCCCCCTTTTTCGACATTGCCCGAATGCGGGACCAGAATGGTCGGTGGCCCGCCCGTGATCGAATGTGCCGGGCAGACACAGCACCGCCATAGCCGATGTGCGATAAGCGGGCACAGGCATGCTGACCTGGGAGTTGGCCCTGCCGGTCATCGACGCGCCACGGCTATGACGTATTTCTCAGCCGGCAATACCGTGAACTCGAAATTGCCAAACTGTTTCCGGCGGCAGTGGGGCGGGCACTGCTGAACGGTACGAACCAAGACCGTCTCCGGAGGTGCCCGTGCAACCGTCGATCTTCAATCCCGGAGTACCGCGAACGCGTCGGCAGCTACTACGCCGAGCGCTACCGGCCACACCATGCGCGGCGCCACGGGTAGCGTGAAGCCGTGGTCCGGACGGGCATGAGCGCGGTGGAGGCGGTCGACACGGTCGACGGCCTCCCGCTCGGTGTCGTGCCCCCGGCCAGCTCCGGCGATGGCCGTGAGCAACTCCTGGACGTACTCCGTGCTGGTGGTCTGCGGTACCGCGCCGGCGCGCGATGGCGGACGGCTCGCTGAGCCGATCCCGCTGACCGAGAGGGCGAACTCGCCCCGCTCGGCGCGCGCCCACGCGTCGCCCACCTTCCCGCACGAGAGGCACACCACCATGTCCGTCGCACGAATGCTCACCGGGGACCGGCCCACCGGCCGCCTGCACCTCGGCCACTACGTCGGCAGCATCGCCAACCGGGTCCGGCTGCACCGGCGTTACGAGAGCTTCTTCATCATCGCCGACCTGCACATGCTCACCACCAGAAACCGCCGCGAGGACATCGACCAGGTCTCCGGCAACGCCCGCGAGATGGTGACCGACATCCTCGCCGCCGGCGTCGACCCGGCGCGGGCCACCTTCTACCTCCAGTCCGCCATCCCGGAGGTCGGCGACCTCAACACCCTCCTGCAGAACCTGGTGACCGTGCCCCGGCTGGAACGGGTGCCGTCGTTGAAGGACATGGCCCGGGACGCCGGCAAGGAGGAGATGCCGTACGGGCTGCTCGGTTACCCGGTGCTCCAGGCCGCGGACATCCTCTGCGTGAAGGGCGAGGTGGTCCCGGTCGGCCGGGACAACGCGGCGCACGTCGAGGTGACCCGGGAGATCGCCCGCCGGTTCAACCACCTGTACGGGCCGGTCTTCCCGGTCCCCGAGCTGATCCTGGCAGACACGCCGAGCCTGGTGGGCACCGACGGCGCGGCCAAGATGAGCAAGAGCCGGGGCAACACGATCGCCCTCTCCGACGATCCGGCCACGGTGCGCCGCAAGGTGCTCGGCATGTACACCGATCCGAACCGGGTCCGGGCCGACGTGCCCGGAAAGGTGGAGGGCAACCCGGTCTTCGCGTACCACGAGGTGTTCAACCCCGACCGTGACGAGGTGGTCGACCTCGCCCGACGCTACCGGGCGGGGCGGGTGGGCGACGTCGAGGTCAAGGAGCGGCTCGTCGTCGCGCTGGAGGGGTTCCTGGCGCCGATCCGGGAACGTCGGGCCGCCATCGAGGCCGACCGTGGGCTGGTCGACCGACTGATCGTCGAGGGCACCGAACGAACCGGCCAGGAGATACGGCAGACGCTGATCGAGGTCCGCCGGGCGATGGGGCTCACCGGCGCGTACCAGCAGGTCCGCCGGCGGGCCGAGCGGAGCCGACGGCGGACGGACGCCCCGGCGTGACGGCGGGCAGCCCGCGTCGTCTCGGCGCCGCCGAACGGTGAGAACGGCCGAACCATCGGTCGATGCGGCCCGGGAGTGGCGCAGAATGCGAGGATGAAGGGGATTTTCGGCGTTCGTCCGGCACCGGCTGCGGAGACGCACCGGCCCACGATGTTCGAAATCTTCTTCGACCTGGTCTTCGTCTTCGCGCTCACCCGGGTCATCACGTTCATGGCGCAGCCACCGACCGCGCTCACCCTGGCCCAGGGGCTGCTCCTCCTGCTGCTGCTGATCTACTCCTGGGGCCCGTACCTCTGGTTGGGAAACCTGGTTCGCGCGGACGTCGGCGCGGTCCGCGCGGCCACCCTGACGGCGATGGCCGCCATCTTCGTGGCCGCACTACTGCTGCCGGACGCGTGGCGGCCTGGCCCGGAGCTGTTCGACGCGCCGCTCACCCTCGCCCTGGCCTACCTGGTCACCCGGGCGGTGCAGCTCGGGGTTCTGTTCTGGGTGAGCGCCACCGACCCGCCGCTGCGCTCGACCCTCCGGTTCTTCGCCGTGCCGGCGACGGTGGCCTGGCTCCCGCTCATCATCGGTGCGCTGCTCGGTGGCGCCGCCCAGACGGCGCTCTGGACGCTGGCGTTCCTGGTGGACATCGGCGGCGCCCGGGTCGCGTCCGCCTACCGCCCGTGGCCGCTGCGCAGCCTGGACCACTTCACCGAACGGTTCGGCCTGGTGCTCATCATCGCGCTGGGCGAGTCGCTGATCGCGGCAGGCGCGACGCCGAGGTCGATGGCGCCGATCGGGCCCGGCCTGGTGGCGGCGCTGCTCGGCCTCGTCACCACGGTCTGCCTGTGGTGGCTCTACTTCGACCGGCTCGCGCCCGCCGCCCGGCAGTCCATCACGCTGGTGCCGCGCGACCGGCGGTCCGACGTGGCCGGTGACGCGTACGGCCTCGTGCACGCCCCCCTGATCATCGGTGCCATCTACATCGCGCTCGGCATCGAGCAGGTGCTCGGTCACCTCACCGAGGAGAACGAGGGCCCCGCCCGGTTGGGTTGGGTCGTCGCCACCGCCCTCTACGGCGGCGCCGCCCTCTACCTGCTCGCACGGTTGCTCTTCCGCCGGCTCACCGTCCGCGCCGTGCACCCGGCGCAGGTCGTCGCCGCGCTGGTGCCGCTGGCCCTGCTGCCGATCGGGCGGGCCCTGCCCCCGCTGGCCGCGCTCGCCCTGCTGACCGTCTTCCTGATCGGGGTCACCTGGTACGAGCGCCGGTTCGACCGACGCGGCCCGCACGTCCAGGCGGCGTCACCGGTCGGTCCGTGAGTCTCGGAAGATTCCTCCGGCCGCCGTGTCGATATCCCCGGGGCCTGTTCGTCGTCATGCTGTACGGCGTACCCGCCGCACCGAGAGGAGCCGAGGCGTGAAGTACATGCTGCTGTTCATGACCCCCGCGACCACCGACTGGGACGAGCCCGTCGACGGGTGCAGTTTCGAGGACTGGATCCGCTACGACCGCGAGATGAAGGACGCAGGGATCTGGGTGTCCGGGCATCCCTTGCAGGACCTGACCACCTGCACGAGCGTGCAGGTCGGTGCGGGCGGCGAACGCACGATCACCGACGGGCCGTTTGCCGAGACCCGCGAGGTGCTCGGTGGGTACGACATCATCGACGTGCCGGATCTCGACGCCGCGCTGGAATGGGCGGCCCGCAGCCCCGGTGCCCTCGGCGGCGGGTCGGTCCAGGTGCGCCCGGTCGCCGAGATCGAGGTGGAGGCCTGACGGTGCCCGGCGAGGGGGCAAGCGGCCCGGCGCAGGTCGGGTCGTCCGTCGAGGCGGTGTTCCGGGAGGAGCGCGGCCGGCTGCTCGCCTCGCTGGTGCACCGCTTCGGCGACCTCGACCTGGCCGAGGAGGTCGCCTCCGAGGCCATCGAGGCGGCGCTGGTGCACTGGCCGACCGACGGCGTCCCGAGTCGGCCGGGGGCCTGGCTGCTCACCACGGCCCGCCGCCGCGCCGTGGACCGGCTCCGCCGCGACCGGGTACTGGCCACCCGGCTCGCCGTGCTCCAGGCCGAGGCCGAGCGGGCCGACGCCGCTCCACCCGCCGACGCGGACCGCGACCTGCCCGACGACCGGTTGGCGCTCTTCTTCACCTGCGCCCACCCGGCCCTGCCCGCCCAGGACCGCGGCGCGCTCACCCTGCGCTTCCTCGCCGACCTCACCACGGCCGAGGTCGCGCGGGCGTTCCTGGTGCCGCCCGCGACCATGGCCCAGCGACTCGTCCGGGCCAAACGGAAGATCCGCGACGCCCGCATCCCGTTCCGGGTGCCGGGCGCCGACGAACTACCCGAACGCCTGCCCACGGTGCTCCAGGCGGTCTACTCGGTCTTCACCGAGGGGTACGCCGCCAGCTCCGGCCCGGATCTCCAGCGGACCGACCTCGCCGAGGAGGCCATCCGGCTGGCCCGGATCCTGCGCCGGCTGCTGCCCGCCGAGCGGGAGGTCGCCGGGCTGCTCGGGCTGATGCTGCTCATCCACGCCCGACGTGCCGCGCGTACCGGGCCTGACGGCGGGATGGTCCTCCTCGACGACCAGGACCGCGGGCAGTGGGACCACCGCATGATCGACGAGGGGCGCCGGCTGGTGCTGGTCGCGCTGACCGGCGGACCACCCGGGCCGTACGGATTGCAGGCCGCCATCGCCGCGCTGCACGACGAGGCCGCCGACGTGGCCAGCACCGACTGGGCCCAGGTGGTGGCGCTCTACGACGTACTGCTCGGCCTGGTCCCCTCGCCGGTCGTCGCGCTCAACCGGGCCGCAGCGGTGGCCATGCGGGACGGGCCGGAGGCCGGCCTCGCCCTGCTGGACGAGTTGGCCGATGATCTGCGGCTGCGGGGCTACCACCTCTATCCGGCCACCCGGGCCGATCTGCTGCGCCGGCTCGGCCGGTACGGCGAGGCCGCGGCGGCGTACCGCAGCGCGCTGACGCTGGTCGGCACCGAGCCGGAACGGGCGCACCTGCTCCGCCGGCTGGAATCCGTCACCGCCGAGGAGCCGGCCGACTGAGCGGATCCGCTGGTTGGACGGCGTCCGCTGTAGCCTGCTCGGGTGAGTCTGCCTCTGCCCCCCGGCCAGTTCGCGGCGTACCTGTTCGACTGCGACGGCACCATCATCGACTCGATGCCGCTGCACTACCTGGCCTGGCAGCGGGCTCTGGACGAGTGGGGCTGCGAGTTCCCCGAGGATCTCTTCTACGCGTGGGGCGGCCGGCCGGCCGTCGACATCATCGTCACGCTGAACGAGCAGTACGGCCTGGCCATGCCGGTGGCGACCGTCGACGAGCGCCGGGAGAGCTACTACCAGGAGTTGCTGCCGCAGCTCGCCGCCGTGCCCGAGGTGCTGGCGCACATCCACGACGCGCACCGGCGGGTTCCGTTCGCTGTCGTCTCCGGCGGCACCCGGGCCTCGGTCACCGCCTCGCTCGGCGCGCTCGACCTGCTCGACCGGTTCGACGTGCTGGTCTGCGCCGGCGACTACACGCGGGCCAAGCCCGACCCGGAAGCCTTCCTGCTCGCGGCGGAGCAGCTCGGCGTACCCCCGGGCGCCTGCCTGGTCTTCGAGGACACCGACCTGGGCATCCAGGCCGCCACCGCGGCGGGCATGGCATCGGTACGCGTCCCGCGACCCCGGGACCGATCCGAGAGGTGACGCGGCCGGCCGGCGCCGGGATCAGTCCGGGCGGTGCTGGCGGTCGAGCGAGCGTCGGTGCCGCCGCAGCGCCCGGTGATGCGCGTGCGCGAGCAACCGGTCGACCTCGGCCAGGCTGCGCGGACCCGGGTTGAGCACGCAGGCCCACCCGTGGGTGCCGTACGCGGGATGGGGGACGACCTGGTCGAGGGCGGTGAAGTCGACCGCGTAACGATGCTCGGCGGACTGCGCCGGCGGGTAGCCGAACCGGCGCTCGAACTCCTCGCGGCCGAGGTCCAGGCTGAGCCGGAAGACGCCGGGCCGGTCGAGTTTCGAGTCCTCGTCGAAGCCGGCGGTGTCCTGGCCGACGAGGGTGGCGAACGGCCGGCGACGGTCCGGCCCGACGAAGAAGAACCGATCGCCCCAGCTGGACCGCGGGGCGCCGGACGCCTCGTCGGCCTGCACGACGGCCACCTCGGGCAGCGCGAGGATGAGCTCGGCGACGTCGTCGGGGCCGAGGTCGAACGACCAGGCGGCGGGCAGTGATGAAGAAGCCATGACCTTCACCGTATCGTTGAACCACCCGTTGAGACTTCTGCGTCGATCGCCTGAGGAGTGACAGCTGAACCCTCAAACCGCAGGACGTGCCTACCGGCCGGTGGACCTGGCTCGCGCGCACGGCATCTCCAGCCAGGCCGTCCGCAACTACGAGCGCGACGGCGTCATCCCGTCCGTCCGGCGCACGCCGAGCGGCTATCGCGCGTACACCGAGGTACACGCCGCGGCGCTGCGCGCCTACCTTGCCCTCGTCGCGGCGCACGGATACGCGACGGGCGGCGAGATCATGCGGGCCGCCGTTCGCAGCGACCTGGACACCGCCCTGCGCGCCGTCGACACCAGTCACGCGCAACTGCTGCGCGACCGCGAAACGCTCGACGCCGTCGAGACGACCATCGGGGTGCTCACCGCCGCACCGACGCCGACCCCGCCGGGCCGGCCGCTGGCCGTCGGCGACCTCGCCCGCCGGCTCGGCGTGACACCGGCGACGCTACGGAAGTGGGAACGGGCCGGCGTCCTGTCCCCGGCGCGCGACCGCCCCTCAGGGCAGCGGCAGTACGGCCCCGAGGACGTCCGCGACGCCGAGCTGGCCCATCTCCTGCGTCGGGGCGGTTACCTGTTGGACCACATCGCGACCGTGATGCGGCAGGTACGCGCGGCCGACGGCCCGGGGCCGTTGGCGGCGTCCCTGCACACCTGGCGGCAGCGCCTGGCCACGCGCGGACACGCGATGCTGGTGGCCGCCGGTCACCTCGCGAGCTACCTGGCGACGACCGAGCCGAGATCGCCCTAGCGAACCGTCAGCAGCAGCTTGCCGGAAAAGGACGTTTTGAGCCGCCGGTGCGCCTCCACCACCTTGCCCAGCGGGAACGTCTCGGCGACGTGCACCTCGAACGGTCCCGCCTCGATGAGCTCGTTGAGGCGCTGCAACTGCTCGGGGTTGGCGACGCCGTCGTACGCCCGGACCGGCGCGCCCGGCCGCTCGCGCGGCTCCGGCTGCACGCCATGGGGGTACGCGACCACGCCACCGTCGGACAGCGTTTCGGTGAGCCGGTCGAGCGTCCCGCCGCCGGCCATCGCCAGGATCCCGTTCACGCCAGCGGGGGCCGCTTCCCTGATCCGCGCGATCACCTCGGTCGGGTCGCCGTGACCTTCGAGGGACACGTCGGCGCCGAGTCGGGTCACCAGCGCCACTCCCTCCGGTCCGGAGGCCACGGCGACCACGTTCAGACCCTGCCGCTTGGCCAACTGCACGGCCAGGTGGCCCTGACCGCCGCTCGCGCCGAAGATCAACAGCCAGGCGCCCGCCGACAGGCTGAGGGCGTCCAGCCCGGCCAACGCGGTCAGCGCGTCGGTGGGCATGGCGCCCGCGTGCTGCGCCGACACACCCTCGGGCAGCTTCGCGGCGTACTGCGCCTTCGTCACCGCGTACTCGGCGTAGAAACCGCCCTTCGGCCGGGTGGTGGCGGCGACGTAGACCAGGTCACCGACCGCCACGTTGGTCACCTTGCTGCCGATCGCGGCGACGGTTCCGGCACCGTCGGAGCCGGGCACGATCGGGAACGCCGCGCCCTCGGGCACCAGCACGCCCTCCCGCTCGTACACGTCCCACACCCCGACGCCGGCGTTCCACACTTTGATCAGCACCTCGTCGGCGGCGACCTCCGGCACCGGCAGGATCCGCAGGGTGATCACCTCCGGCCCGCCGAACTCGTCGAAGGCCGCGGCCTGCATCTGCTCGGGCACATCCCCGTCAACCATGTGGATTCCCTCTCCGTGCCGGCGTCACCGTCGCAGCATGCCGGCTCCGGGACGGGCCGGGTCCGGGGCTGAGCCGCGTTCACCCACAAGGGCGACCGACGGCGCTCGGTCACCTCGGCGCCCTGGCGCCGCGCCTGCACGGGACGGCTGGTGACGCTCAGGACGTCTGGGGCTCCTGGCCGCGGAGCGCCTGCTCGACGGCGTCGCGCACCCGGGCCTCCTCACGCGTGCTGCGCCGGACCCGGTTGCGGCGTCGGTACCGCAGCGCCGCGACGAGTGCGGCGACCAGTACGAGGAGCACCAGCGCCAGCATCCACGGCAGGGCCCAGCCGTGCGTCGTGGCCTGGACCGGCTTGAGGGAGGTGGTGGAACCCGACGCGTCGGTGAGCCGGGGCGTGAGGGTCGCGGTTGCCGCCAACCACACGGCGGGCGCCACGCCACGTACGGGCACCGTCACGGTCCAGCTCTCACCGGGAAGCAGCTCCGGCGGAGCCGCGACATCGCCCGCCCCGACCCGCAGCGAACCGAACGGGCCCGAGACCGACACCGCCTGCTGGCCGGAAAGGGCCGCGTTGCCGGAGTTGTGGATCTTGTAGGTGACCGTGGCGTCGCCCCTGCGGAACGGGTTGAGCGTTCCGCCGTACGTCACGTGCAGATCCTCGATCGCGAGGTTCGGCTTCAGTTCGCCGCCGACCCGCAACTTGATCCGGATACCGAGGCGCCGATCCACGTTGATGCCCTCGGCCTGGTCCGCCTGTGTCAGCGAGGTGAGGATGCCGCCGACGTAGTCGCCGGGCGTGGCGTTGTCGGGAACGCTGATCTTGAAGGGGACCTGGGCGGTCTTCCCCGGCTGGATCGTGACGCTGCCGCGATCGGCGTGGACCCAGGCGCCGACCGCCACGGACTTCCCGTCCCTGGCGAGCAGGTCGAGCTGGCCCGCGCCGGTGGTGAAGCCGTCGGCGGTGTACACGGCCAGGTTGAGCGGGACCGGGCCGCGGTTGGCGACGACCATCGCGTCCTCGACCCGTCCACCGGGGTTCACGGCGTAGCTGAAGCTGGACCGGGCTGCGCCGTAGCTGTTGGAGGCCGTCCGGACCGTCCAGGCGACGTCACCTTCCGCCGCCAGCGCGGGGCCTGAAGCCAGGCCGGCGACGGCGGAGGTGGCGAGCAGAGCCACGGCGGCGGTACGGAGGAGGGCGGCGACGGTCGTTTTCCGGCGTGTTGGGGTCGTAGACATCTCGGGGTCCTCAGGCGGTCTGGGTTTTTCCGGAACGAGCGGCGGGGTAAACGCCCGAAGGTGCCTACCCCGCCAGCTCAGGCAGGTCTGATCAGCTGCTCAGCGCAGTGATCGTGAGGGTGGTGCGGTAGCTACCCTTGGCGATGCTGTCCGGGATCTTCAGGTCCAGGTCAGCGCCGAGCTTGGCGCCACCCCGGGGGTGACCCTGCGCGGCAGCACCGAGGCCGCTGGAAACCGAGAGGCCCTTGCCCTGGTCGTCGAGGGACGACAGGACGGGAGCACCGGCCTCGGCGCCAGCGCCGCCGTCGAGCACGTACGGAGTCCAGCCCAGGTAGGAGCCGGAGAACGTCTTGTCGCCGTCCTGGAAGTCACCCACGTTGGCCGAGATCGACCACGGAGCGAGCGAGCGGCGGCTGTCCGACACGAGGATCGGGTTGATCTTGCCGGTCGCTTCGAAGTAGGTGCCGTTGCGCTCCTGCGCGACACCGAGGTCCACCAGGCCGTTGTAGCCGTCGATCGTCCAGCCGAACTCACCCGGGGCCGGGTTCGGCACGTTGACCTGGATGGCCTGACCGTCGCCGTGGTACGGGTGCACCGTCACCTTGTCGGTGACCGAGCCGATCGGCTGACCGTCCGGGGTGTTGACGCAGGAGAGGCCGTTCTCGACAGCCGCGTTCGGCGCCGCGCAGGTGCCGCTGCGGACGTTCGCCAGAACCAGCTTGTCGCCGCGCACCTGCACCTTGACGTAGCTGCGGACGTGCTCCTGGTTCTGCGTCGAGTTGTACCAGTACTTGGCCGGGTCCAGCGGGTCCGGGCCGTTGCCGCGGATGCCGGTGCCGGTGTCGTCCGGCTTCTTGATGTCGTAGTACTTCGAGCCGGAGGCCGAGTTCGCCGTCACGTAGATGACGCCACCCGGGCCGGGGAAGACGTCGGCAGCACCGGGCTGCTCGGCCGGGTTCTCCTTCTGGCCGTTCTTGATGGAGTAGCTGCGGGAGTAGCTGTGGTCGTGACCCTGCAGCACCATGTCGACGCCCAGGTTCGAGAAGGCCGTGGTGAAGTCTTCCCGCCGCTGCTTGTTGTCGTTGTCGGTCGCGTGGCTGGCCGGCGAGTAGATGGAGTGGTGGTAGACCAGCACCTTCCACTTGGCCTCGGAGCCGTGCTTGTTGATCACGTCGGTGACGTACGCGACGTGCGCCGCGTCGCCACCGGCGGAGCCGTCCGCCGGGTTGGCGTAGCTGTTGCTGTTGAGGTCGATGAACAGCACATCCTTGTGGATGAACCAGTAGTCACCGCCGGACCGGGTCGCCTGGTCCCCGCTGTAGTACTGGGACGAGCGGTCGGTGTTCGGGGTGAAGTGGTGCTGCTCGTAGGACTTGCCGCCGACGTCGTGGTTACCGATGGTGGCGACGAGGGGGTACTGGCGCAGCTGCTCAGGGGCCAGGAACGAGGTCCACTGCCCCTCGTCGTTGGCGCTCTCGACGTGGTCGCCGGCGGACACCAGCAGCTCGGCGTTCGGGTTGGCCGCGGTGGCGACCTTCAGGGTCTCCTCCCAGCCGGCCTGGTCCTTCAGCCGGTCGCCGGAGGAGCCGATCTGCGGGTCGCCGAAGAACAGGAAGTCGTAGTCGCCCTCGAAGTCCTGCGTCTTGAAGGCGTACGCCGGGGACCAGCTGCCCTCGGCACCGACCCGGTACGAGTACGCCGTGTTCTCACGCAGGTTGGTGATCGTGGCGTGCCGGTTGAAGCCGGTGGTGGAGGTGTTCGCCGCGCCGACGGCGTCGAAGCTGAGCGCGCTGGCCGGGAACTCGCCGTTGACGATCTCGGTGGTCGGGGCGAGCTGGATCTTCTGCGCGGTGTCGGCGGAGGAGTACCAGGTCACCACGCGCTGGGTCTCGTTGGCGCCGACGCCGAGGATGACGCCCGTGATCGTGGTGGACTCGGCCGCGCTGGCGATGGCCGTCAGGCCGCTGCCGATGGCTGCGGTCATTCCGAGGAGTCCCGCTGCGACCCCGGCGACCACACGCCGCCGCACGAGCCCGGGGGCTCGTGTCGAGGTGCTCAATGTCATTGACATTGTTCCCTTTTCGAATAGAGAAATGGATGGTCTTCCCCCGACGTTGGGGAAGCGAATCCAAGCTTTCGTCGCGTGATGAACCAACCGTGAACGTGATCTTGCGGATGGCTGCACTTCGCGCATTACTTAGCCGTGCTCAGGATCCCGACACACGTTGCGCGAACCAAACGATCCCCATAATGGACACGCAGGCGGAAATGGCTCCGGTCGCCCAGAGTCCCGTTTTCGGCGCTCGTCGCCGCAGCACGATCAGCAACGGGAAGACGATCGCGATGATCGCCAACTGCACGACCTCGATGCCGACGTTGAACACCAGCAGGGACCACAACAGGGTCCACGACCACGCCTCGTCGATGCCCAGCGCGCCCGCGAATCCCAGGCCGTGCACGAGGCCGAAGCAGAACACGACACCGAGGCGGATCCAGCCGGAGCGGTCCAGGCTGAAGTGGCCGCGGCCCGCCGGATCGAGGTCGGTGGCGTGGTCGCCGCGCCGCCAGATGCCCCACAGGTGCCAGCCGGCGACCACGGCGATCGACAGCGCGATGATCGGTTCCACGATCCTCGCCGGTACGTCGACCAGACCGAGGGCGGCCAGCATGAACGTGACCGAGTGCGCCAGGGTGAAGCTCGTCGCCGCGAGCACGATCTCCCGCAGGCGCCGCGACCCGGCGATGAGCGCCAGCAGGAACAGGATGTGGTCGATCCCGGACAGCAGGTGCTCGGCGCCCAGTAGGAAGAACTCCCCGAACCGCTCGTGCCAGGACTGGCCGGTCGAGAAGGAGGGGTTGCCGGCGTCGAGCGCAGCGCTGCCCGAACGGCCGTCGATCTCGTAGGTGACGATCGTCTTCGTGCCCTTGACGTAGCCCTCGTCGTCCGGGAACAGGCCGCTGCGCACCTCGTGCTCGCCGGTCCGCTGGGGACACGCCCAGTCGAGCAGCAGGTCCGCGTACGGCACGCCCTCACGCTCACCGATCGTCGCGTCGCCCACCCGCGTGGGCTGGCACGCCGCACCCTGCGCGGTCACCGCGAAGCGATCGGCGACATATCTGAGGGTCGTCTCGGCATGCTTGTTCAACGCTGCGGCCTGCGCCTCGGAGTCACCCGCGTCGAACGCGGCGGTGCCCTCCTGGAAGAGCGGATCGTTGTGACCGGCATCGGCGGCGGACACGACCAGGAGGTCGTATTCGAGCTCCACCGCAGTGCCAATGTGACCCTCGTCTCCCGGTGTGATTTTTGCGTAGACGGTCGACGAGAAGCCGTGCGCGGAGGCCGGCCCGGTTCCTAAAAAGGGGATAACCGCCGCAGCGATCCCGACAACAATGACGATAACGGTGCGGCGGACGCGCCCGAACATGCGACTCCCTCGGTTGGCCAGTGCACGCTGCATGCCGTGGGTGAACAGGAGCCCGCCCTCCGACGAACCGGTGGAAAACAAAATCCTGGAGCGACGACGCACGCATCGGCAGTGGCTGGAATTGGGATAGGAATACGCAGAAGTACGAGCACCTTTTCCACCACCACTCGGAGGACGATCGCCTTGCGCCCCCCGCTTCGGGCGGTTGCCATGCTGGCCGCCGCCGCCGCGCTGGTCACCGGATGCAGCTCCGGCGACGACTGGTCAGAGCCGCACCCCAGACCCACCGCCGTCGGCTCCCTCGGCCCGGGGTTCGTCGACCCCTCCGCCCCGCCCGCTCCGGAGGGGACGGTCCGGCCGCGGCCCGGTTCGTGGACTGGTGTCCACCCGTCCCGGGAATACCGGGTGGTGCTGCTCACCGCCGGCGACGACCAGCCGACCAAGACTCTCGTGACGGCCGTCGAGGGCTGGGCCGACGACGAACACCTCGATCTAAGGAAGGCCGTCGTGGGTGACACCCACGATGCCGTTCCGAGCATCACCAAGGCCATGGGGATGCACCCCGACCTCATCGTCAGCGCGGGCAACGACCTCATCGACGCCCTTGCGCTGGTCACCCCGAACCACCTGGACCAGCAGTTCCTCGTGGTCGGGGCGGAGCTGGCCGAGCCCACCCACAACGTGACGGCGGTCGACTGGGCCGGCGCGTCGTTCCGTGGTGAGGGGCTCGGCGCGTCGTCGACCTACGACCCCGCCTCGTTCACGGCCGAGCGCTGCGCGGCGGCCATCCGGGCGGGCGTGGCGGCCGTGCTCAACGACCTGACCGGGATCGTGGTCTGGCTCGACCAGCCCGAGTGATCGGGGTAAGCGACGTCCAGGGGCCCGGTGTGGAGACTGATGCCTCCACACCGGGCCCGGGAGATCGCCGAGCGGATCTAGGTCGCGGAGCAGGTGGGGGTCATTCCCCCACCGGTTCCGGTGCCCTGGTAGCCGAACTCGGTGAACTGGCCGGGGGCGATCGAGCCGTTGTGACCGACGTTGGTGAACCGCACCGCTCCGGTGTCCCCGCTCCGGTTGGCGTTCCAGGCGTTGGTGACGCTGGCGCCCGGCGGCAGGGTCATGGCGACCGTCCAGCCGTTGACCGGCGATGATCCCGCGGTCACCCGAACCGTGGCGACGAAACCGCCCGTCCACTGGTTGATCGACACCGTCGCCGAGCAGCCGGCGCCGGTCGGAGGCGGCGTGGTCGGCGGAGGGGTGGTCGGCGGCGGCGTGGTGGTGGGCGGGGTGGTCGGGCCGTCGGTGAGGGTCGGCGTCTGCCAGTCCCGCCAGTCGGCCAACCTGCCCAGCGCCCTGCTCGAAATCCTGATCACACCCGGATCGGTCCCCGTCTTCAGCAGGAACTTCCTGATGTTCTTCTGCAACGGGTCGCGCCACTCGGGCCGGTTGGCGCAGTGGCTGCCGTCCTGGACGTCGGACCAGTAGGTGATGTTGTCGCCCGCACCGAGCGCCCGGTAGACCTCCGCGCCGCCCAGGGCCGCCACACTCGCGGACCGGGGACCAAGGTTGGCGATGTGCGGGTTGTCCATGATGAACAGCCCTCGCGGCGCCACCATGGCCACCATCTCGTGCGTGTCCACCGGAAGCCTGGTCGGGCTGCCCGTGAACGAGCCGAACGCGTCCCCGAGCCACGGCTGCTCGCCGTACGCGCTGCTCAGACTCTGGGCGCCCTCACCGGGGATCCCTCGGAAGATGGGCACACCGGCGCTACCCGACTCGATCGGCATGGTCAGAGCGATGCGCTGGTCGAACACACCGATCGCGAACGCGCCCTTGCCGTACCGCGAGCAACCCGTGACGCCCATCGCGTCGGCCTTGAGAATTCTGCCGTCCGACTGCTCGATGACGTCGATGATCCGGCTCACGCCCCAGCCCCAGGCGGCGAGCAGCCCGGTGCTGCTCGAGGAGCCGTAGATGCTGTAGAAGGCGCCCTGCTTGTTGTTCCGGGGCGTACCCTCTCGCCCGACCGCCAGGGGGTCGTAGCTGATGACGGCGGCGCCGGCGGCCTTGATGGTGGCCGTGTCCGCGCCGAACCCGCCCACGACCACGACGGCCGGGAAGGGTCCGGAACCACTCGGCAGCTCGACCCTCGCCGAGAAGCTGGCGCTCCTGCCGTTGTGATTCACATTCACCGTGATGGTGGTGTTCGAGACCGTCCCCGTGACGGTCGCCGGCTTCGCGGGCTTCTCGCCGTAGACGAACTTCTCCGCCAGTTCCCTGATCTCCGCCCGGCGGCACCGCCAGTCGGCCTTGGTGGAGATGGTCGTACCGTTCAGCTTCCTGAAGGGTTCGGGAAGCTTGGCGTTGGTGGGCAGGGATCCCAGGTCAGGCAGGCCCGACACCGCGCAGTCGGCGCCCTCATCCTCCACTGACGCCGCGGCGACGAGGCTGTCGACGGCGGCCTCTGCCGTGGGGGTTCTCGCAACTACCGTCACCGATCCAGCGACCGTGAGCGCTGTTATCGCCAGCGCGACGACCACGGAACGGGTCCTGGAACGGCCCCTGGTGCCACCAACCAGGACGCCACCACACCCCGGATGTCGTTGATCGCTGCGGATGGAGCCGGCCGGACACTCCCGGATATCGAAAGTTTTCGAAGCAGATGGGTGCCGGCCCCGACGCCCCCGTTCGGCCCGACCGTCAGTAGGCCCGGTGCCAGAGGGGGAGGAGCCCGGCGAGGATCAGCGCGGCGCCGACCGGCAGCAGGTCCAGGTTGATGGCGATGGACACGAAGCCGAGCAGTACCAGCGGCGGGCCCCAGCCTGGAATGAGTCGCGGACGGCCGACAGCGGCCCGCACCAGCAGGGTGAGTAGCCCGAACTGAAACAGCAGCGGGCCCACCGCCAGCACCGGATCCGGAAGTGGCACGGCATCGCCCAGCCGGGGAAAGAGGTCGCCGAGGATCACCCAGAGGAACGCGGCCACGCCGACCAGCCCGGCGGCCGTCGCCACATCCAGAAGCACCCGGAGCCCGGTGCCCGGCGTGGTGCTCGAACCAGCGGCACCGGCGGACCCGAGCAGCCGCCGCAGACCGACGACCAGACCCGCGAAGAGTACGAACGCGACCAGGAACAGGGCGTGGCCCAGGTCCCACGCCCAGCCCGGGCCGTGGTCGCCGTCCAGGCCGTCGATGATCCGCAGGATGCCGTAGAGCAGCAGGAGCACGGGGGCGCCGACGGCCGCCGTCCGCACCAGGTGGAACGGCTGACGGGAGACCCGTACATCGGTGTCGGTCATCGCCTCAGCCTGGCAGGGCGCCGCCCGACCCTCCATCGGGATGTTCCTGTATCGGTCCCGGAGATGCCCACCCTGAGGTCTCTCGTCCACGGTCAGCATCCGTGTCATCCTGCTCGCATGGTGATCAAAGACGAAGACGTGGCGATCAGGGCAGCGCAGGCGGGAGCCGCTGTTGTGCGGGCCATGTACGGGGCCTCGCTGGCGCGCTTCGACAAATCCGGCGGAGATTTCGCCACTGCCGCGGACCTCGAAGCGGAGAAGGTCATCCTCGACGTCCTTCGTTCCACCCGCCCGCAGGATGCCGTCACAGGTGAGGAGAGCGGACGTACGGGCGACAGCGCCGCCGAGCGGATGTGGCTGGTCGACCCCCTGTGCGGCACGCTGAACTACGCCGCGCGCACCATGCTGGTCGGAGTGAACGTCGCGCTGCGGACGGGTTCGACAGTCACTGCGGCTGCCTCAGCCGACCCGTTCGCCGATGAGGTGTTCTGGACTGACGGCACCCGTGCGTACCTGCGCCGCGACGAAGTGGACGAGCAGCTCAGGCCGTCGGCCGAGTCGGCGTTGGTGGACGTCACTCGATCCGCCGTTCCCGAACGCTCCAGAGTTCCGGGCTGTGCGGCTGCTCGCCGACGCGGGGTTCGTCGAGCGGTTCCGCCCACGCGTGGTCTCCACCAGCCTGGCGTTGGCGTGGGTGGCAGCCGGCCGGCGAGCGGCGTACGTGACCGACGGCGACATGCGGGACAGCGTGCACTTCGCCGCTGGAATCGGCCTGTGCCGGGCAGCGGGATGCGTGGTGACCGACATCCAGGGGCAACCGCTGCACAGCGGCGCGGGCGGGCTCATCGTGGCGGCAGATCAGGAGACGCACGCCGCCCTGCTGGCGCTGGTCGAACATCAGGGGGAAGGGGTCGCGCGGTGACCAGCCGGGCCGGTGAAGCGTTCGAGACCGACCGTGCCGTGTCCGACATCGAGGTGCTGCTCGCCGCGGACCTACCCACCGGTGGCGCGACGGTCAGCGAGGGGGACCCGGTCACCGGGGAGTGGACCGCCACCAGGGGCGAGGGCTTCCACATCAGCCCGCTCTGGGAGAGCGACGACCTCGTTGGGGTGTACGGGACGGAGTGGAACAAGGCGGAGGAGGCCGCGGCGGAGAACCTGGCCCTCGTCGTACGCGACTTGGACAGCCGGTGGGGACCGCACCGGCGGGTTTCCATGCGCGTGCCGCTCTTTCGGAATCAGGCGGGCGAACCCATGCCGGCGATGTTCCAGGCGTTGTGCGATGTGGACTGTTACGGCGATCTGGCCGTCTGGGGGCCGCTGACGGTGAGCGGGCGATGGATCGCGGTCTCCGTCAACCAGTGCGACGGAGACGCCCCGATGATCCTGACGGCGGTCGTCAGCGACCGGCCCATCATCGAACTGGCGGACTGACTCCTGCCGCCTTGCGGGCAGCGATGCCCGAGGCCATCAGCTAGGGTGCGGACCCACCATCCCTCACCGGAGAGCACATGAATCGCAAGAAGGCCACCTGGCCTCGTGTCGCGACAGTGGCAGCAGTGCTGGCGACGGCCACGCTGTTCAGCACCCCGCCGGCAGCTCTTGCCGCCGAGGCACTGCCCGACTTGTTCGTCTCCTTCGACCGCGAGCCCGTTGCTGAGATCGACAACAACGGAGCCACCGTCGGCATGTTCGTCTACAACGACGGTGAAGCCACCGCCACCGGGGTAACCGTCACCCTCGACCTGAGCAAGGTCTCCGATCGGGTCACCGCATCCGTGCCCGAGTGGACCGACATCTGCAAGCTGGCCGGCACCAAGGTCACCTGCACCGTTGGAGTGCTCGAGGCTGGTCAAACCACCACCCTGCAACCCCTCTCGCTGGCCAGCAAGACAGGTGCCGCCCCCGGCGACGCGGGGTCGGTGACCGTGACCATCGACGGCGCCGAAGACGACATGTCCCCGGGCAACGACACCGAGTCGTTCCCGGTCACGGTGGTCGCGTCCGGCCCGGATCTGGTGGCCGCCGCGCAGGCCCTGAACGACAAGGGCAACCCGGTCGGCCCCGGCGACACCGTTCCGCTGTACGCGGGCGTCGGGAACGAGGGCGACACCGCCGCGACCGACTTCACGGTGCGGGTCAGTGTCCCCACCGGTGCGACCTTCGCCGAGCGGTACAGCGACTGCACCTACACCGACTACTACCCGAAGGACACCGGCCTGCCGTACGTGTACGGCCCGGGCGAGGTCAGCTGCGTCGTCCCGCTGACCCTCGAACCCGGCAAAGGCCTGCTGTTCTTGGACGACGAGACCGGCTCGTCGCTGTTCAACGTCACGTTCGGCCGCAACCTGAGGGGTCCGGACGAGATCTACGGCTCGGTCGACGTCGCACTGGCCGGCGAAGGACGCTCGGCGAAGAACAGCACCCGCGCCAAGGGCACGGGACCATCGTTCGCCGATGCCGTTCGTAAGCTGCAGGCGAAGGGCGCGAAGGGCGACCTCGCCAAGCAGCGCTCCGCACAACGCGAACTCGACGAGTCTGACAACTACGCCGACTTCGCGTTCTGGACCAAGAAGAACACCCTCGACGTCGCTGTGACGGCACCGGCTGTCCGGGGCGCCGTCGGGCAGACCGTCGACCTCGCCTACGAGGTCGTCAACAACGGTCCCTCCGACGGTGGCGGCCCGTCGGTGCTCATCACCGCGCCGACCGGCACGGTGCTGCTGCCCGCCAAGTGGTGCTACACCGACGGCACCGAGCACGAGATATTGCCGGAATCGGCGAAGCTCCGCTGCAGCTTCGAGAGCGAGTTCCCGACCACGGCGTCCGGCTACGGCCGGATCAAGGCAACCGTGCAGGTGAAGATCAAGTCTGCTCCGGGCACCGACGGCACGATCGTCGCCCGCAGCGTCACCTCAGCGGCCGAGTCGAAGCCGGAGAACAACACCGCCCGGATCGTCATCACCACCGGCACCAACGGTGGCGGGGGCGACAACGGTGACGGGGACGACGACGGTGGCTCTGGTGGCGGCCTGCCCGTCACCGGCGCCCCGGCCGCCGCCCTCGCCGGTACCGGTGCGGCAGTGCTCGCGCTCGGTGCCGTGCTGCTCGTGCTGTTCCGCCGTCGCCGCGTCGTGCTCCAGGCTCCGCGCGACTGACCAGCATCACTAACACCGACAGGGGCGGGCCGAACCAGGCCCGCCCCTGTCGCTTTCGTCGATCTGGAGCGGTTCGGTGACTGCACGACGTGGTGTGCCGGACCCGCCCGCCTCACCCGGCGCTGATGGCGTTCAGCTCGGCCAGCGCGTCCTCGGAAAGGGTCAGCGCGGTGGCGGAGAAGTTCTGGCGCAGGTGCGCGACGGATGAGGTGCCGGGGATGAGCAGGATGTTCGGGGAGCGCTGGAGCAGCCACGCCAGCGCGACCGCCATCGGTGTGTTGCCGAGACGCGTGGCGACGCCGTTCAGCACGTCGGACTGAAGCGGGGAGAAGCCGCCGAGCGGAAAGTAGGGCACGTAGGCGATGCCCTGTGCGGCGAGGGCGTCGACCATGTCGTCGTCGTCCCGGTTCGCGATGTTGTAGAAGTTCTGCACGCACACGATCGGGGCGATGGCCTGCGCCTCGGCGATCTGTTCGGCGTTGACCGTGCTGAGGCCGAGGTGCTTGATCAACCCCTCCTGCTGCAAGTGCGCGAGCACGGCGAACGGCTCGGAGATGGAGCCGGGGATGGGCCGGTCGAAGCCGCCGACGCGCAGGTTGACCACGTCGAGCACGTCGAGCCCGAGGTGATCCAGGTTGTCGTGCACGGCCTCGCGCAGCTGCTCGGGAGCCGGCGCCTTCACCCAGTTCCCCTCGGCATCCCGCAGCGACCCGACCTTCGTCACGACGTGCACGTCGTTCGGATACGGGTGCAGAGCCTCCTTGATGATCTCGTTCGTGACGTACGGGCCGTAGAAGTCGGCCGTGTCGATGTGGTTGATTCCCAGGTCGACGGCCTCACGCAGTACGGCCACCGCGGCGTCGCGGTCGGCCGGCGGACCGAAGGCGTGCGGGCCGGCCAACTGCATCGCGCCGTACCCCATCCGGGCGACCACCAGGTCCCCCATGGTGAATGTTCCGCCGGAAGGTGTGCTTGACGTCATGCCGAATTCCTCTCACTGTTGCCGCAAATCGGACGAGCTTCCCGCCGGCTCGGGCGCCAGACGGCGGCGCCAGCGGGTGACTGCTCCACACTCCGCCCACCGGGGTGAAACAGGATGAGCCCCGGTGATCCTGGGAGTGGCAGGGACAGGCAGACCGCGACCCACGCGGTTAACCTGGGGAGGGTGCGCGACAACAATCTGCTCGGCGGCTACCTGCGGGCACGCCGCGAGCTCGTCCAGCCCGACAGCGTCGGCCTGCCCGCCGACGGGGTGCGGCGCGTAGCCGGGCTACGGCGTGAAGAGGTCGCCATGCTCGCCGGCATCAGCGCCGACTACTACCTGCGACTCGAGCAGGGCCGCGACCGCAATCCGTCGATGCAGGTCCTCGAGGCACTCGCCCGCGTCCTGCGCCTCGACGACGCGGCGACCGACTACCTGCTGAGCCTGGCCACACCACAGCCCCGGCACCGGCGACGTCGTCCACGGCGAGAAACCGTACCGGCCAGCATCCGTCAACTGCTCGATGTCGTGGGCATACCCGCGTTCGTCGAGGACCGCTATTTCGACGTGCTCGCCGCCAACAGCCTCGCCCGCGCGCTGTCGCCCAACCTGCAGGCCGGCCAGAACCGACTCACCGCCATGTTCCTCGACCCAGCCGAACGCGCGATGTACCCCGACTGGGACGTGGCCACGGCCAACCTGGTCGGCAGCTTCCGCAGGGCCGTGGGCACCGACACCGACGACCCGCGATTCGTCCAGCTCGTCGGCGAACTGTCCCTGGCCAGCCCACGATTCCGACAGCTCTGGGCCCGGCACGACGTCCGGACCTGCGAGGGCATGCCCACCCGCATGCAGCACCCTCAGGTCGGCGAACTCATTCTCAACCGCGAGAAGCTCAGCGTCGGCGGCGCCAAAGGTCAACTGCTCGTTGTCTACCACGCTCAACCGGGCACGAGCAGCGCCGAGAAGATGGCCCTACTCGCCTCCCTGACGATCCCCGCCGCTCCGGTCACCCACGCTCCGGCCGCCGACATCGCCGCAGCCTGACAACCCCGCGCGACCGGCCGAGGCCCTGACGACGGGCGGCAGCCGCCTGAGGCGCCGGCTCAGCGTGCTGCCGGCGTCAGCCGCACACAGCACTGGCCCGGGCTCGGATCGAGCACCACAAGGTGCGGTTCCTCCGCACCGTCGGCGACGCCCCGCAGCAGCTGAAGGTTGACCCCGCACACGAGTGCCGTGAACTGCTGGGCGAGCCGATGGAACGGACAGTTCCCCAACGCCAGGGCGCCTCCGTTCTGATCCTGGCGCCGCGGCTCGTAGCCGGCCTCCTCGAGCGCCGCCACGACATCGTCCGCCGCCGCGCCGATCGATCTCCCGGCCTCGTACGCCGTTCGATCAAGCACCTCCTTGACGGGCGTCCCGGTGTCGATCGACTCTGCCACGGCCGCCGCGAGCAACCCGCCGACGAGGTCGTAGTGCCGCTCGGGCACTGACACCGCCACCTCGCCCGCCATCCGTCGGTACAGCTTCGCGGGACGACCCGCGCCGGGCCCCGTGCGGCCTGCTGGCCGGCGGTACTCGACGGCCAGCAGGCCCTGGTCCGCCAGCCGGTCGAGATGGAATGCGGCGATCCGCCGGCTGACCCCCAGAGCGTTGGCCGCAGCGTCACGGCTGATCGCGTCCGCGCTGCGGGCGACGAAGTCGAACACGGCTCGGCGTGTCGGGTCGTCGAGGGCGGCCAGGGCGGCGATGCGGTCGGGCCGGGGGCGAGGAGCCATGACCGAAGTGTAAAACACGCGCTTATTGACTTTAGAAGGGAGCGCCCCTAGCGTCTCTAAAAGACAGACAATGCGTTTCTAGAAGATTGGGGACTCTCGTGGCCACCACCGCATCGAGCTCATCAACGATCGCTGGACTGACTGCACGCACAGGAGGCCCTGCCCAGCAAGCGTTCCTGTTGCTGCGCACCGTCTTCACGGTGGCGCCGATCGCGTTCGGCCTGGACAAGTTCTTCAACCTGTTGACCGAATGGCCGGGCTACCTGGCGCCCTTCGTCGACCGGCTCGTCCCGGGCACCGGGCAGCAGGCGATGTACGCCGTCGGCGTGATCGAGATCGTGGCCGGCCTCCTCGTGGCGGCGCGGCCCAAGTACGGCGCTGTCGTGGTGGCCGCCTGGCTGGCCGGGATCATCGTGAACCTTCTGCTGCTCGGCGAGTACTACGACGTGGCCCTGCGCGACTTCGGCCTGCTCGTCGGCGCACTGGCGCTGTGGCGGCTGGCCAGCGATCGCCGCACCGCAGATCCGTCCGCGCCCCGCCGATAGCGACCAACGACGGACGGCAAGAGGCGTCTGACTGCCTTCCGGCAGGTCAGACGCCTCTCATCTTGTGCGCCGGTCCGGGCGAGTGCGTCGTGGGTGAAGCTCCGTCGCGCAGCCACCTTGCGGGGTAGCGCGACGACGCATATCGTGCCGATGTATCGGAGTGATATATCGAGGCGACGCTCACGGTCGCCGCCCAAGCGGGAGGTGCGATGAGGTCGATCGACTACGACACGGAGCAGCACCAGGACTACGCGCGCGGGCGCGCGGTCACCCAGCAGCAACTGCGGGTGTGGATCAACGCCTTTGCAGCGGTACTGCCCGAGCGGCGCCCGCTGGCGGGGCTGGACATCGGCTCGGGGACCGGCAGATACACCCCCGCGCTGGCAGAAGCGTTCGGGCCAGTCACCGGCATCGAGCCGTCGGTCCGCATGCGCGAGGTCGCGCAGACGCAGTCCCAGCATCCCGGAGTGCGATATCTGGCAGGCGCCGCCGAGGACATGCCGGTGCCGTCCAACAGTGCCGACTACGCACTCATGTTCCTGTCGTGGCACCACGTCCAGGACAAGCCCCGGGCTGCCCGGGAACTGGCCAGGGTGCTCAGGCCCGGCGGGCGGCTGCTCCTGCGCGCGAATTTCAGCGACCACCATCCGCGGCCGTGGTGGCTGGAACACTTCCCCAACGGTTACGACGTGGACGCCTCGCTGTTTCAGCCGCTGCACGAGGCCATCGCGATGTTCACATCGGTGGGCTGGCGCGTTGCCAGCTTCGGGACGGTCACCGAGCCGTCCTCGGGCACCTACGGCGACGTGCTCGAACGGCTGCGCCTGCGTACCCTCTCGTTCTTCGCGCAGCTCAGCCCCGACGACCTGGAGACTGGCTTCCGCCGACTGGAGCAGGCGGTTGCCGCACACCCCGACGCACCAGCGCCCGTGTTCGCTGAGCCGCTGCTCACACTCGAACTGGGCTGATGGGCAAAGGCCGGTCGTTCTGATCCCAAGCCCCGGCCGGGCTGTCCGAAACGGTCCCGTTGCTGTCAACGATTGCGCCCGGTGCCCGAGACTCAGCGGTTTACGAAGCAGGGGTACGCATCGACTCGCCCATCGAGCCGCTGCACCAGGAGCCGGTCGCCTGCACGCCAGATCGTCTCACCCGGATGTACGAGAACCGGTTGATCCGGCACGAGGTAGCCCCAACGATCAATCAGCGTGAGGCGATCGGCCTGCTCGTGCAACGCGCGGCCCTTCCTCTTGGCCCTACTCATGCTCAGGAGCATCGGCCAGGCGGTAGACAAACTGCAACGGATTGCCGCGAGCTACCCGCGTTGCTGATGCCGTCGGGCCTGCTCCTCATCGGGGTGGTGACGGCGGCTCGGGTGGACGTTTCTTGACGCGGATCGCGTCGGAGGTGGCGATGCCGGTGAGGACGACAGGTGCGGTGATCGCGAACGCCAGTGGCGGTAGCAGGATCATCGCTGGCGAAGTGACTACGAGCGCCGGCACCCCGATCAGCCGAGAGCGCGACACCGCGCGAGTACGGCGTACTCGAAAAGGGCGCGTCCTACGAGGAACAGGATCGGACCGCCGCTAATGACCGCGACCCATGCCGTGTCGGTGTGCCCTGAGGGATGCGCGATGACAAGCTTTCGCGCGTCGCCCGCTGGTCCTTCGTCGCGTCCGGCTCACCGTTTGCCGGCAACGCAGCAGCCTCGTTGGAGAAATGCTGCAAATGCGCGCCGGCCCGCGGCCGCTTTGGCCCATGTGGCCCGGGCTCAAGCCGGGCCGGGCATGTGGCGGGTCCGACCCTGCCCTGGAAGAAGGCGGAGGACGGATCGTGGCCGGAGAAGACTCTGTCGCGGAAGATGTCGCGCGCGGAGCTGGATGAGCGGTCGCGGCGGCACAGCGAGGAGTACGGCGACCAGAGCTGACAGACGCACGCTGGGTCCCGGACCGTTGGCGGTCCGGGCCTCAGCCGCGTTCTATCCGCGCCGTGCGGCCCCCGCGACCGCACCGGGGAGCACGCCCGCCCCACGCGATCGCCGATACTGGTCACCTCTCGGTGGGCGGGTTCTGCGGGCCGACGATCCATGCGATCTGGGCGCGCCGGCCTTCATGCTCGATCCAGAACTTCGGCAGAGGCCCTTGGTCCAGGTGTCTGCCCTCGGCGGCCGCGAGGGCGTGAACCTCGTTCAGGACGGTGTCGGGGATGACGATGATGTTGTCGAAGCCCTCGACCCGCTGCGCTTCGTTGGTGTCCCAGGCCTCGTAGGCCGCCTGCATCAACGCGTACTGGATGTCGGTCTCCACTGGTCGCCGTTCCCGGGTTGGCGTTGAGGGTGGTGCAGCAGGCATTCCCTCAGGGTCGCCCGTGCCCGGAACTTCGCTGCGAGGTAGGCGTGCAGGAGCCGGGCATGGGCCGAACAGCCGATCCGCTCTGTCGTCCAGCGTGCATGCTGCGGGCCGCGCGACCGACCGTCCCCGGCCAAACAGGTGACCGTCGCGGATTGACGACTGATAGTAGTGATCCTCGCGTTGTGCCTGGTCTGGGCGGTCGTTGATCCAGTCGGACTGCCCAGGTCCCGCCGGCGAGCGGGAACCGACACTCAGCCAAGGAGTTCTATGCGCACGCTCAAGATTGTCGGCGCCGCGGTCGGCGCGTTCGTTCTCTCGTCCCTGGCTCTGGCCGGTCCCGCTCAGGCCGCGCCCAGTGATGCGGTGTGGACGGCCAACGGTGACTCGTCGATCACCAGCAAGCACTCCGTCACCCTGGTCGGCAACAACACGTCGGTCGAGGCCGCGAACCTCGGCGTTGACGTCGAGGCCGGCGACGAGGTCCGCTTCTCCATCGCGCTGTCCGACGGGGCGGCGTGCAGCGGCGGCGCGCCCCGTGTCTTCGTGGTCGTGAACGGCACCAACACCAACTCGTGGGACCAGAACATCACCGCCGGCACACAGTGCGGCGAGGAAGGCACGATCACGTTCAAGATTCCGGCGGCCGGGACCATCGGGCAGGCCGGCGTGGTGTACGACAACGTCGCCGCCCCCGGCACGGTTGTGGTGTCGGACCTGCGGATCTCCGACGAGCTGGTCGACTTCCAGGCGGTCGGGCCGGGCGCCGAACCAACGAAGACGCCGACCACCCCGCCGACCAGCCAGCCCGAGCAGCCGCGCGACTGCGAGGCGTACGTCTACACCGGCACTGAGCAGAACCTGTGCGCCGACTTCCCCAACCCTCCCGGCACGGTTAACTGCTCTGACGTGAAGTACCGGGTCACGTTGGTGGACGTGAACAACGACCCGTGGGGCCTGGACGGCACCAGGGGCACGCCGGGGATTGGCTGCGAGTCCAACCCCCTCAAGCCGAACACCGCCCCGCCGACCACCAGCCCCGCGCCGGGCGCGGGCGGCGGCCTTCCCGTCACCGGTGTCAACGCCACTGCGCTCGGCGCCGTCGGTGTGATCGCGGTGCTGGCTGGCGTGGCGCTGGTGGTGGCGCGCCGCCGTCGGGTCCGCTTCGACGCCTGACCTTCACCGGAACGCCCCCGCTGCCGTGAGGTGGTGGGGGCGTTCGTGTTTGCCGGACCCGGCTACTGGGTCGGTGCGGCCCCCGCGACCGCACCGAGGACGGCGGGGCGCGGCCAGATGTGGGCGACGCTCTCCACCGCCCCGGGCATCCCACACGGGCAGCCCTCGCCCTCGACGAGGCCGACGCCGGCGCAGAGCCGGTTGGTGGCGCAGACGACGGTCCAGGACGGCACAGGGCCCGCGGTCTGGACGTAGAGCTGCCGTTCGCCGCACTCACTGACTCCGGCAAGGGCACGGCGATCCGGGCCTCGGTCGAGCCGCGCATCCTGAACGGCGCCGTTGCGTTGTGGGATTGGAAGACGCGTTAAGCCCATTGCCGGGTGGGCGGTCAGATCGCTTGGGCGAGTTCGCCAACGCCGCTGCGACCCGCAGAGCGGGCGGTGTGTCGAGCAACGGCGGCACGTCGTACACCGAATGTCGCCGGCCCGGCTCGTACCAGCCGCCCAGCCGTTAGCCCACACGGACCGCCCCGGACGAGCGGCCGAGCCCGGGATTGAGTCGGCGAAGTTGTCGTTGGTCGGCGGCAGTATCTCTTTGACGGAGAACCAGAGCGAATTGCCCCCGTCGCGGCCGTTGCCGCAGCATTGTCGTGGCTGCCACGAACCATCAGTCGATCCTTGACCATGCGCTGTCCGCCTCTGCAGGTGTCGCGGCCTACCGGCGCCACGGCACCCATCGCCGATGCTGACCGCCGTCGTCGAGCGGCAGGACAACCGTTACCACCGTGCCGGCCCCCGGCGCGCTGGTGACGGAGAGCGTGCCCCGGACCTCCCGGACCGCCTCGCCGAGAAGCCGCATTCCGAGGTGATCTGGCTGGGGCGGATTGGTCGTGTCGAAGCCGACGCCGTTGTCGTCAACGGTCAACCGCACCTGATCGCCGGAGGTCTCGACCGTGAGGTCGATCCGGTCGGCGTGGGCGTGCTTGTCTATGTTGCGCAGCGCTTCGCGGGCGCTGCGGTAGAGCAGTTGGCGGACGTTGACCGGCAGCTCGGACGTCTCGACGACCCGCACGTGGCAGACCTTGCCCGCCGCGCGCATCGGTTCCGCCAGCTCGTCCAGAGCGGTCGGGAGTCCGGTGACGGACAGGTCTGGCGGATGGATGTCGACCATAGCCCGCCGCAGCGCCCGTACATCCCGTTGCACGGTGGCGGAGAGCCGACGGACGGTCTCCCGGAGCCGCTCGCCCCCACCGGACAGGTGCAGCTCCACCGCCCCCAGGGAGTAGCCCACCCCCGCCAGGTCCTGGATGACCTCGTCGTGCAGGTCGCGGGCGATCCTTCGCCGTTCCAGCTCGGATGCCGCGATGGCGCGCTCCAGCAGACGGCCCCGTTCGCGATGGGCTTGGTCCAGCCGGCGGGCGAGCGCCAGCGCCAGCGGAAGCTGGAACAGCTGCAGGACGACAATGGCCAGCAGCGCCAGCGGCGCGAGCCGCCAACCGACGTACCGCGCGTCGTCCTCCAGCCGGTCCGCCGGGAAGGACGCCTCGAACAACACCGGCTCCCCGTCGGTCCCCGACAGGCTCAGGTAGACCTCAACCAACCGCTCGACCTGTTGTTCGTACTCGTGCTCGGCCCGGTCCAGCTCGCTGATCTCGGCCGTCACCCGGTTGGTCCCGGCGAGTGCACGGTCCTCGGCGGCGAGCTCGTAGCGGCGCCCGATCAGCTCCGCCTGGTCGGAATAGAGCACCCGTCCGTCGAAACTCCACACCTTGACCCGGACCACCGAGCCGTCCCGCATCCGGGCCCGCACCGCCTCGTCGAGCGCCCGCAGCGCCATTGGATCTCCGGCCCGCAGCCTCGGCGCAGTGGGGCGAGATCAGCCACTCGGCCATACCACGCGCGCTGTGCTCGGCGAAGTGCACCGCCTGTTCCCGAGCCAGATGGACGCTCGCCAGGGACACTGCGACCGCTACCCCGATGATGGCCAGCGCGTTGAGGCAGAGGAAGTAGCGGACCGCCCGACGGAGTTCGGGACGCGGCGTGGATCGGCGCACAGCGCGGCGCACGATCAGGAAACCGCGGAGAGCGGGGTACGGGCGGGCGTGTCGGCCAGCTCGGTCGCCTGGGTCAGCAGTTGCGCCAACCGCCGCGCCGAGGTGCCGGCGCCCTCGCCGACCGCGCGCAGGTCGCCCACCGCGGCGAGTTCGCGGGCCATGGCCCGGATGGCGGCCACCACCCCGTCCACGCAGCCGGCGGACACTTCCTGCCGGAGCAGGTCGAGGAAGAGGTGCCGCAGCTCCGCCGACGGCTCGACACCGAGCTCATGACTGAGCAGCCGCCGGCACTCGTCGTACGCCCGGAGCGCCGCGGCCCGGTCGCCGGCCGCCCGGTGGGCGGCGACCCGCAGGTACCAGCCGCGCTCCGCTAGCGGGTCCCACCGCAGGGCCCGCGCGGCGAACTCCAGCGCCACCGGGGCATCGCCGACGGCGAGGGTGTGAGCGGCGGCGCCGACCAACGCGTCGACGATTCGCTTGCGGTAACGCTCGCGGGCATCGACCGCCCAGTTGGCGAACGGCTCGTCGACCAGCAACGGCTCATTCGCCAACGTCAGGGCCGCGCGCCCCGGTGGCTCCCACGTGTGGCTCCCAGGCTGTCAATTTGGGAATCGCACAGATCGGGCTCTGGTACCGCGTTTCGCCGGGTCGGCACAGCCCCGGTTGGCCTGGTTCACTCTGAGGTCACACCAGCCTATGGCTCGTGGGTGGCCCGCCGGCTTGTGCAAACGGATCGGCAAGTGACTACTACACCCCCCAAGCCTTGCCAAACATGAGCGTTGGCAAAGAACATCGACCCATGGGCGGATGTGGTGATTGCCGGATGTGGACCGGTCGGAGCGGTGCTCGCCGCACTGCTCGGCGACCGTGGCATCCGCGTCGTCGTCGTGGACCCGGCGTCCGACGCCCGGTCTGGGCCGCACGCCCACCCGCGGGCGGCGGTCCTCGACTCGCACGTGCAGCGGATCCTCCGCCGCATTGACGGCCTAGACGACTGGGACGAGTGGGCGACGCCGTTGCGCCGTTCGCAACTGCTCGGGCCCGATCGCCGCCCGCTGCTGACGCTTCGCCTGGCGGATGGCGTCCCGGCTGGCGTCATGCTCGACCAGCCCCGCCTGGAGCGGGCACTACGCGACCGACTGGCGCGGATGCCCACGGTGCACCTCCACACCGGTCGGTCGGTGACGGCGCTCGAGCAGTCGGGCGACATCGTCGCCGTCACGCTCGACGACGGCTCGACGCTGACCGCCTCGTGGCTCGTCGGCTGCGACGGGGCGTCGAGCACCGTGCGGGGCCTCATCGGGGCCTCCTATGACGGCGTCAGCTACCCGGAGCCGTGGCTGGTGGTCGACGCCCGCACCGATGAGCCCAACACTGGCGAGCCGACGTTCTCCCACGTGCTCGACCCGGCCCGGCCGATGGTGACGTTCGAGCGACCGGGCGTTCGGAGGTGGGAGTGGATGCTGCTGCCCGACGAGGACCCGGTCGGCATGGTGGCGCGGATTGACGAGCTAATCCAGCCATGGGCGGATCCTGCGGCGCTGCGGGTCGAGCGGGCCGCGGTGTTCACGTTCCATGCCCGTACGGCCTCGGCATGGCGCCGCGGCCGCGTGCTGCTCGCCGGCGACGCCGCGCACTCGATGCCGCCGTTCACCGGTCAGGGCCTCGGCGCCGGCCTACGCGATGTCGCGACCCTGTCCTGGCTGCTGGCCGACGCGCCCGGCGACGTGGACCGCTACGAGCGCGAGCGGCGGCCGGCCGTGGCGCGGATGACCCGCACGGCGTTACTCACCGGCCGGGTCATGCTCGGCCGCAACCGTTTCACGGCAGCCGCGCTGCGCGGGTTGGTGCGGACCGCAGGGATGCTCCCAGGCCTCGACGCGCGCGTAGCCAGGGCAGCCGCAGCGCCTGAGCGCCTCCCCGACGGCACCCGGCAGCTGCCCGATGCCCCGCTCGTCGTTGACGGCCGGCGCACCAACCTCGACGCGCTGCTGGGCAACCGGTGGGGCGTTATCTGCGGCAAGGCCGGCAGCCTCGACCCCGGCACCAGGGCGTGGCTCACCACGCACGGCGCCGTCTTCGCCGACGTGGATAGGTTTGCAAAAGGGCAAGCGACGATCGTGCGCCCCGACCGCTTCATCACGACCACCGTCCCGTTCGCCTGAGGGGCATCGTCACCTCAGGTCGGAGTCCTGCGGGCCGTCGAGGACGGCGACGAAACCGTACGCCGGGCAGATCGTCCGCCGCCCATGACCGTGACTATGAACCACGATGCTCGGCTATTTCATCCTCGGACCGGGCGAGCAGCCACAGATCGCCTCCTTCGAGGGCTGACGATGCCGCTCGTCGCGCACGAGCCGTCAGGTGGACCAACAGGTCGTCTCCCTGAGTGAGCGTTGCCGCCAGGTAGTAGCTGGTCACCGCTACGACGAGCAGGACGGCGGCGCCCAGAGCCGGGCGCACCCAGCCCGATCGGACCCGGCACCCGAAGGCGAAGGCGGCAACTGCCCACGTGGCCGTGGAGTTGCCGAGTTAGGCAAAGGGGTACGGCACCAACTTCATTCACAAGAAGTCGAGGAAGCCGAGGAGCAGGAAACCTCCCACCACGGCGGTGAGCGCCAATGGTCGACGATCAGGTCGCATGGTGGGCAGCAAGCATATTGAGTATGCCCCACGACGATTGTCAGTCCCTTGGCGCAGCCAGGCGACAGTGCCAGCGCTGCTCGCAGTTGCATCAGCGCCTCTGGGTCATGCTGGTCAGCGAGGACCGGACGACGGTTGCGCCGCTTGCGAGTTGGTTCACCCGGCCCGGTTGAGTCGATGACCTGGACGCGAGTCGTGCTGTCCAAGGTCTCGGCCACTTCAGCAAGAAGATCGCTGATCACGCTCGTCATTCTTGTCGCACGGTGACGCGACAGCCACCAGAAGCCAACGAACCTTCGGATCATCGATGGTTTGCGAGGACACCGAGCATCGTGCGGTGGCCGTGAGCCACAGCCTAGACCTTGACCGATGGCGGGTCATTCTGGACGAAGCGGTGACGCGTGTCGCTGCCCGGTTCGCTCGGGCGGAGCCACGTGCGACAGCGGCGCAGTTTGTGGAAGGGCTGCTGTCGAACACAGAACGCAAGACCTGCTGGTCGTTGGCCGAACGGGCTGGTCACGCCGATCCGCAGGCGATGCAGCGGCTGCTGCGTACGGCCGTGTGGGACCCGGACGCCGTCCGCGATGACGTGCGTGACTGGCTGGTCGAGCAGCTCGGCCACCCCCGACGCGGTGCTAGTCACCGACGAGACGGTCATCGTCACGTCGACCGGGGCCACCGAGTCGGGGGTCTCCCTGATCCTGATGCCGGCGGAGCAGGCCGCTCAGGTCCGTTCGATGACCGACGGCGACCCGGCCACCTGGATGGTGACCGGGCCGCCGTCGTACAGGACGCGCGCTACGGGACGCGCGCTACGGCGCGCCCCGTGTACGCGCTACTGGAGCGGGTCGAGCGAGAAATCCGTCGTGACCGTCTTGCCCGCCTTGAGCTTGACCTTCGCCGTTTCAGGCACGTAGCCCTCGGCCGCGACGATCAGCGTGAGCGGGCTCACCCTCGAGTCGATCCAGTACTCGTACGTGCCGTCCTCCTCGGTGACCAGCGTCGTGTGGTACCCCTTGCCGCCGTTCACCTGGACGATGACCCCACCGAGCGGCTGGCCGCCGGCCTCGGTGACGGTGCCGGTGATCTTGCCCCACGACTTCGGGGCGGTGACGTTCATCGACACCGGCACCTCACCCACGTTATACGGCGTGTTGGTGCTGGCACCGATCGCGGCGGAGTACGCGCCCGGCTGGTCGACGTCGGCCGACATGGTCGCCTCCACCGTGACCGACTCGCCCGGCTCGAGCGTGACGGACGGGTTGTCGAAGGACACCCAGTCCGCCGGAGCGCCGCCCGTGCTACCCGTCACGTTCATCACGATGTGCATGCCCGGGAAGCCGATCGACGACGTGTCGGCCGGTTCGGAAATGCCGCAGTCCACCGAGGCGATGTACGACGGAGCCGTCTGGCCGGCGTTGTTCGAGCCGATGAAGAAGTAGCCATCCGCAGGGACGCTCACCTCGACCACCAGGGTGCCACCGGACGGAACCGCGCCCTCGACCGGGACCGTCACCAGAGTGCCGTTACCGGCCGGGACCGTGGCGTCGGCCGAGCCGATGAGCGTCATGTTGGCGTACCGCAGCTCGCCCTCGAGCGCGTAGAGGTTGACCGTGAGCGGCTGGCTCCCCTGGTTCACCTCCACCCCGAACGACACGCTCGACACGTCCAGGCCGTTGAGCCCGAAGTCGGCCAGCGTGAATGTCCGCAGGTACGAGTTGTTCCGGGTGGTGAGGCCGTTGTTGCACGACGCCGAGTTGCCGGTCATGATCGCCTGCGACGCGGAGTGCGTGATGGTGATCTCGTCGGCCGGGATCGGCGCCGCCTGAGGCGTCACCGTCTCGCCCTTGACGTTCGAACGCGACATCGACGAGCCGGCCGCCGACAGCTTCCCCTTCGGGGCCACCGACGCCGGGACGGTCGCCTTACCCTTCACCGCCGTGAGAGCACCCGTGGCGAGCGGCGCGAACTCGCCGCTGCGGGCTTCCAGCTCGACCGACGCCGGGGCGGTGCCCTCGTTGGTGATCGTGAGCTCCTCGGTGTGCGAACCGCCCATCGGCAGCTCGGCGTGCGTGTCGCCGTCCGAAGCGATGGTCACCATGCCCGCGGCCAGCGCGGCGTCGAACCTCACGGTGCTGTCCTCGGTAACCATGACCGAGCCGGTGGCAGCCTCATACTTCGGCGCCGTGATCTCGACCGAGTAGCCACCGGTGAGGACCGACGTCGAGTACGTGCCGTCCGCTCCAGTGGTCACGGTCTTGCTCTGGGCCTCGGAGGAGACCGCCACGGTCGCGCCGGAGATCGGCGTACCCGTGTTCCGGTCGGTCACCGTGCCGGCCACCGTGCCTCGTGGCGCGGAGTCGTAGTGGATCGACATTCCGGCATTGATCGTCGGGGTGTTGTAGGAGAACTGATGGGCGATGGTGCCGTTCTCGTTCTCGATACCCACCGTGGCCGAGCTGCCGGCCGCCGCTCCGCCCGAGTTCGCCCCGTAGCCGAGCTCGATCTCACCGTTCTCCAGGAGGGTCACGGAGAAGTTCGTCCGCTCGGCGCGGTTGGCGTAGAACGTGACGTTCCGGAACTCGAGGACGAACGCGTCCACGCCGTCGACCTGGGTGGCCGCGGTGTAGAGACCCGACGAGGCGTCGAAGTACAGGTCGTCCCACAGCCCGTAGATCGCCGCGTTGGGTTCGGAACTGTTCGGGATCGCGGTGTTGCTGTATGCGGTCGAGAGCCCGGCGAAGTTCACGTGGCCGTTGGTGGTCACGTACGCCGTCGTGTAGTCGCCCTCGTAGTACGGGAACGAGAACGGCAGCGGGACCGTGGTCGCCGCGTCGTCACCGGTCAGGTTCACCGGGGTGTCACCCGTGGCGGCCCCGTCGCTGCCGACCGTGCAGAAGTACCCGAAGTCGTCGTATCGACGGGCGATCTCGGCGGTGACCGTCTCGTCACCGTCGACGACGACCTCCTCCGAGAACACGCTCGTGCAGGTGCCGCCCTCGATCGAGATCGTGTAGGTGCCCTCGGGCACGTCGGCGAACGCGAACGCGCCGTTGGCGTCGGTGGTGACCGGGTCGATCGGTGCGGAGATGCTCACCGTGGTGCCGACGAACGGGTTGCCCGTGGCGACGTCCGTGACGGTGCCGGACACGGTGTGGCGTGGCGCGGCCTCGAGGTCGATGTCCACCGTGGTGGTCGCGTCGACGGTGACCGTGGCGCCGGTCGGGGCAGACGGCAGGTAGCCGAACGCCGAGGCCGAGACCTGGTAGTCGCCCACGGCGACGCGGACGGAGTACGTGCCGTCCGTGCCGGTGGTGACGGTACGGTCGTGCTCGCCGTCGACCGTCACGCGCGCCCCGCTGATCGGGTCGCCGTCGGTCTCGGTGACGGTGCCGGCAACGGTGCCCATGTCACCGATCGGCGCAGCGTCGATCAGCGCGGCCAGGTCGAGCGTGCCCTCGCCGTAGACGTTGTTGTTCTCGGCGGTGCCGCCGCACGAGGTGTCGTCGACGTTGTGGGCGGTCTGGTTCAGCAGTTCCCAGGTGCCCGGAATGTCGCCGATCAGTGCCGGTGCGGCGCTCCACAGTACGGCGACGGCGCCCGCGAGGTGCGGGGCGGCCATTGAGGTGCCGTTGTAGAGCGCGTACCCATCACCGGGGACCGAGGAGCGAACGGCCACGCCCGGGGCCGAGATGTTCGGCTTGATCCCGCCGCCCTCACCCGGACCGCGCGAGGAGAAGGACGCGATGCGGCCCGAGGAGTCGACCGCGCCCGTCGAGTAGTTCGTAGTGTTCGCGCCCGGCGAGGAGGTCGTCTGGCAACCGGGACCGCTGTTGCCCGCCGACCAGGCGCCGAAGATGCCGGCGGCAGCCCACGCGTCGGTGATGTCCTGGTACCAGTCGTCGATGGCCCCGGCGGCGACCGCGCCCCACGAGTTGTTGACGACGTGCGGCCGCATCGCCGGGTCGGCGTCGGTGCCGTCCGTGCGGGTCGGCGCGGTGATCCACTGACCGGACTCGAGCAGGTCGGCGTCCGAGCAGGTGTCGCAGCCGTTGGCCTCGATCCACTGCGCGTCGGGCGCGACACCGATCTGGTTGCCCTGGCCGTCGTCGCCCATCATGGTGCCCATGGTGTGGGTGCCGTGCCCGTTCACGTCGCACGGATTGCCGGCGCCGCACCGCCCGGAGGAGTCGAAGAAGTTGTAGTTGTTGACGATTGTCCCGTCGGGCTGCCGACCGCGGTAACCGTCGGCGAGCGCCGGATGGTCAAACTGGACGCCGGTGTCGACGCTCGACACGACGATGCCCTCGCCCGTGAAGCCCTGGGCCCAGACCTCAGGGGCGTTGATGAAGTCGAGGCCCCACTCGACCGTGGCCGGGGCGTTCGCCGGCGCCTTCTCGCGCTTGACCGGTTCGACGAGGTCAAACTTCGTGGTCTCGGTGATCTGGCTGACCTCGGACTGCGCGGCGAGCTCCTTGGCGAGCTCCAGCGTGCCGTCCTCGACGAGGATGCGGTTGCTGATCCAGAAGCTCTCGTAGTCGGCGTTGTTCGCCTCGAGCTGCTGGATCACGTCGGCCTGGGACGTCTTGGCCGTGCTGGTGAGCGCGTCGTAGACGTACTGGCCGCGCTTGCCCCAGTCGGCGTTGTTCGGCGCCGCGTCCAGGTTGGCCTTCGCCGACAGCTTCACCCAGAAGTCCGCCGAGTCGTGCGTGGTGAGCGTCTTCTCGACGGCCGAGGTGAGCTTGTCGGCCGGGTTGGCTGACGGTGCTGTGGTCGACGGCGCGGCGAACGCGGGTACTGCGCTCGCCATCGCTGTCGCGAGAACCGCGAAAGCCGCTGTCACGACTGACGCGCGTCTCACATGCCTGGTTCGTGTGTGCACGGAACCTCCATGTACTAGCGCGCCGCAGAGACAGGACGCGCACGACACCCCACGGTCGTGGGCTATAGACCAACATGGATGATGCGGCACAGGTGGGTCTACCCGGCGGCATGGGCAACTCGGGAGCACTCCGGTCAACTCGCGGCTAACTGATGGTCAGCGCGTCATAACCATGCGACGTTTCCGGGTCCTCGTCCCAAACCCACGAAATGGCGGGTTCTCCGACATGGCATGACTCCGACAGGGGCGACCGATGAGTAAGTCACGAGGCTGCACGCACAGCACATATCGACTCCGGCCGTTGGATGCTCGGAAGCGGCCCGCCGGCAGGGAAGGACCACGTGGCCCGAACGACCAAACCGCTAGTACCTGGCAGCAGCGGACAACCGCGCCGGTTGCGCTGGGCGTAGTGCCCATGGGACTCACCATCGTGCCGGGAACCAGCACCGCGAGTGCCAGCCCACAGCCGACCGAGACCTACGTGGTGCAGATGGCACTCGACCCGGTCGTGGCCTACGAGGGCGGAGTTGCCGGCCTTGCCGTGCCCAAGCCCGCCCCCGGGCACAAGGTCGACCCGCGGTCGGCAGGGTCGTGTCGTACGTCGACCACCAGGAGGCCCGGCACGCCGCCGCCCTCAGCCGAGTCGGCGGCGGCAGGAAGCTCTACGACTTCAGTTACTCCTTCGACGGTTCGCCGCTCGGCTGACCGCCGATCAAGGAGAGTGTTCTCGACCCCGGCGACCGGGCGGTGCTGTGGATGGCAGACGACCACCTCGTGGCTCTCACGTCGCTGCTCCCGACCGACTCAGGATGGATCCTGTAACGCCATGGGCATCACCGACTCCGGCTGGGTCACGGGCATCGGCCTCTAAGACCCCGACGGTGTAGCGCCAGGAGGGGTTCCTCGTCGGCGAGTCGCCTGATCAGATCGGCGAGGTCACTGTTCCGACGGCCTGCCGTGTCGCTGCTGGTCAACGCCACACCAGCGTAATGAGCCCCTACACCCCACCCGGAACCGATGGGCAATTTCTGCCCAACTTCGTCATCGCCCTGACGATAACTGTCGATCTCGTCGACTGTTAGTGCCAAGTTGCTCACGTGCTGTGCTTGATCGTCCATTCACATAGTTCATATCATCCTTTCGGGTAGCCGACGTGACCCGCGCGGCGCCCAGAGGGCTTGGGGGGTCGTTCCGGGTCCTACCAGCGTCTGCTCCTGTTCCATATCGGGTCCGCGACGCAGGCGGAACGCAGTAGGCCACAGGTAAGGAGAAAGATGACTCTCGCTCGGGGGGAGACGTCCATCAAGGACGTCCGGATGGAACGTCCACCGGGAGCCGACGACGCGGCCGTGGTCATCGCGATCGCCTCCTCGACGGAGGAGAGAGTGCGCCTGGCGTCGCTGGTGACCGGCCATGCTCCGGTACTGCTGGTCTCGTCGCCGGAGGAGCTCCTGTCGCTACTTGTCGGCAGCGCCCCGCCCGCCGAAGCACCGTCAGTCCATCCACGCGTCGTCGAGCCGCTCTCGCGAGCCCTCATAGGAACGGCTGATGTCGTCCCGGAGGTCGACTCGGACAGGCGGGTGGCAACCTGGTCCGGGCGCACCGTGCCCCTGTCACCCCTCGAGCACGACCTGCTTCGGTACCTTCTGCTGGCACGACTCGGCCGCACCTGCACCTTCGAGTCACTGCACCGCGCGGTCTGGGGCAACGACCACCTCGGCGGCCGGGGCGACGTGTGGTCGGTGGTGAAGCGACTCCGCCGCAAGCTCGACGAATTGGACTGCCCGCTGCGGATCCAGGCGGTGCGCGGCGTCGGCCTGCGTCTTGTCGACCCAGGCGCGGTGCTGTCAACGAACGCCGAAGAAGCCCGAGAGAGCCGAAACCAGATCTGAAAGTGATGCGCCTTCCGGGTCCTCCAGATCGATATGTTCGGGTCCGACCCGGGCTACATAGTGCCGGAGCCGACCCTTGAGTTCTGCTGGATCGGAACTGATCCGAGGATCCGCACGGATCCAAACTGAATCGCCGTCGCAATGATGCTCAGCCGTCGCTTGCGGGCGGTTGCGCCAACAGTTCGGCAGCGACAGACCGCATACCTTGATCAGGAACGCCGGCCTAGACCTGGGGAGCCGCCCAGGACGATTGCAGTCACCCTTAGTGGCAGCGCACGACCATCAAGGCGTGAACGTTCGGATTGCGACTTCATCGCCGACGAGCACACGCTCACCCCGGCTGAGGTCCTAGCCGAACGAGAAGCCATCGCCGAACGACGCAGGGACCAGGCCAGGGCGATCGCCCAGATCCTGCGCCGGCAGCGGGTGACCCGCCGCGTCGTGATGACCGGCGACTGAACGACCTGCCAGACGCCGCGACCCTCACCGCGCTGCGCCAAGCGAACCTCGCTGAACAGGTTCACCAGGGCCGCGCCGCCGCCGGGCCCAACCGTAACGGCACCCTGATCGGCGACCAGTTCGCCGACCTGTCCCCCATCACCTGGACGCACCGTCACCGCGCCAAGGGCGTCACCACCTTCGCCCTTTACGATCAGATTTGGACCAGCCCAGACCTGATAGTCACCGCGGCGCACGTCATGCGCCGTACCCAGATCAGCGGCGACGGCTCCGACCACGACCCCGCCTACATCGACATCGACCTCGGCTGACGCTGACGCCACCACCGTGCTAACCGGCGAGGTCACGGCCGTCCCCGGGCACGCCTTGTTCCGCCTCGGGCGTGCCACCCGAAATTCTGAGGCGGCGGCGATTGCATCGTCAGGCGGTGCTGCGGAGGCGGCATACCACAGCGTCGGGCTGGCGCGGCTCAGTCGTCTCCCATCGGCGCTGCAGCACGTTGACGAGATTCTGTTGCGTGGCTTCCGTGACGTGGCTGTGGATGCCGCGCAAGCCCGCAAGGCGGTGACCCAGGCGGCGAGCTTGCATGATTCGGGGATACCGTCCTCGATCAGCCGGGTCTTGTGAATGTGTGGCAGATCGCGGAAGTACATCCCAGGAAAATGCGGGCGGCCACCTGTCGGATCGCCATACACCCGCGGAAGGTGCCTTGCTCGAGATCCGCCCTGGGCTGCGCAATCTTGAGCGGGCACCAGACGGGCTGACGTTGAGGGCGGGACTCCAGCCGAAGCGCGCTCGACCGCGACCTCGCCGAGCTCGCGCGCGAGATTCGTGGGTGGACGGCTTGGAACCGGTCGGCACGAACAGTATGGACGGCTGCGGAGGCCATCGACGGCAGGGCGTTCAGACGGGAGAAGGCACCGTGCGAATGCCAGGGTTCAACTGGGGTGTGCGTTGATAAGGGTTCCGGCGGGCGTAGCCGGAGCGCACAGCAACTCACCCGTGGCGGAGTCCTCGCAGAGGTAACGAGCGCCCTCGTGCATCCAGCCCCACAACCACTCCTGAAACAGCGGCTGCCCACAGTTACGGCACGTCGCAGATCGTTGGTCCTCCGGCGCTGGCGATGGCACCTGAGCGCCCTCTCGTGAGGCGGTGTCCGTCATAGTCTCCCCTTGGTTGGCGACTCCGGCACCTGGACGGAACCGGCAGTTCGGCCGAGTGATGGCTGGCCCCGCCGGGCCTCGTCGTGTTTGTCCGACGAGGCGGACGGGAGTTGGGGGTTGGGGAACGCCCGCCACCAAGGCCACACACTCCGGCCTCTATAGCAGACGTCGAGGACTGTTGAGCTGTTACAGGAGATCCATAGCTGCTCACAAGGTGGGATTGCCTGTCCGACTGCTCCCGCAAAGGCGGCCATCGTCTGGCAATCGAACCGAGCCGTGGTGACGGCCGCGATGAAGTGCTGGGAGGGACGTCGCGCGCCCGCGCTCCAGACGGCGCTAGCTGCGACCAGAGCCGGAGCCTTGACGCGCTCGCGGCAAAGCGCACTTTCGCTAGCTCCCACGGGCGATTAGGAAAGCAGGTCGGCGAGCGTGGCGGGTCGAGGCGGCGTTGATTGGACGGTGATGCGTTTGATGGTCACCCGCCGGGATGGCATCGCGCGGTCGGCTGCGAAGCGTACGGCCCGGCCGGCGGCGATGGGCGCAGTCGTGATGTCGTCGGCCTTGACGTTTAACGCCACTTCACAGGTGTCTGTGTCGGTATTGCCCTTGACGTTTGGTGTGATGACGCCGTCCCACTGCTGCTGTAGCTCCATGAGCTGGTCGCGCAGGCGGTCGACGAACATCGGGAGCGACGTGTCGCCCGGTGGAGTGATCCAGAGGGTGAGGCTGACGTGGAAGACTTGCACCTCGGCTTACCAATGTTGTCGATGGGCGAGGAGCTGACGGGCGTCGGCCGGGATTAGACTCAGCAGCTGCGGTCTGCCGATGTGGGGCTCCGTGCCACCGCAGGCGGCGCTGGCCGTCAGGCCGTAGAACTCCCTGCGGTGCAAGCAATCCGGGTCAAGGTTCATGGTTGCTCGCCTGCTCCTTCCCGTACCAGTCCGGATCCGGGCGCCGTCATTGGCAGCTCGTGTGGGCGTAGGCGGGGACCGTGGCGCATCGCATCGCGGCGAGCGGGCTCTTCGGCTGCCGAACCGGGGCCGGGAGCCGAACCTGGCCCGAGCCCGACCGAGCGGGTCCGTGCCCGTTGGCGCCAACCCAGGATCACAAGACACCACTCGCGCCTACAGCACGTGCACCTAGTTCACTAGGTCAGTCGGAGGTTGAGTGGAGCTAGTGCCCGTGATCTCATCGGGGCGCCAACCCAGGAGTGACATGCCCCGACGAATGACCTACCGCCAAATCGCGGACGACATCGCCGCCCGCATCGCCACCGGCGAGTACCCACCCGAATCCAAGATTCCTTCCTACAGTCAGCTCTCAGAGCTCTACAGCGTTTCCGTTGCAACCGTGCAGCGTGCACTTCTGGTGCTGCACTCCAGAGGCGTCGTGTATGGAGAGCCTGGGCGGGGCGTCTACGTCAAGGGGCATGACGACTCATGAAGTAAGGCGAACCAGGAGACGTGGACGTTACGCCGACTGCGTGGAGCCGACCCGATGGACGCCCGCGGGGGCGTACCAAGTCCGGTGCTATCAGTGTTCGTCCACGAACTCGTGCAGGTGGGGGCAGTTATGGGAATCATCTTCATGTTGCGTCATTTGCACAAACCGGCACCCGGCGTGTCCGGGCGCTTAAGACGCCGCAAAGCAGACGCAACCCGAGCCCTGTTCCCCTCGCCCCGCTCGGCCCGGCTGCGGCTGGCCACCCTGCACGCCATCGACGCCGTGCACCGCTTCGTCGACGTCACCACCGGCGACAACCAGCACCTTTCGCCGAGACCGGCCCACTCCTCCGCCTCATCTGGCCGCCTCGGCGCCGATGGTGTTTCGCGTAACGTTTTCGCACTTCGGAGCGCCCTTTGGTCGGCGGGCCGGGGTCCGATTCCGGCCCACGCGACGTACCGGATCAGAACGGGGAACGATGAGCCGAAGAGCACACAGGGGCCGGCGCGCACGGATCTGGATGGTGGGGGCCGGCGTGCTCGCCCTCCTGGCCGTCGGCGGGGGCACCGCCGTGGCGGGCAGCGACCGGTCCGCCGACGACACCGCGGCGAAAGCGCACCTCGTCGCCGACAGCACCAGGTCCAAGGCCGACAAGACGCCGGAGTCCCCGCGGCCGGGACGAAAGCCACATCCCAGCCCTTCGCCGACGTTCAGCCCGACGTCGAACCCCACCGTCAGCCCGACACCGACTCCGACCACCACCACCTCTCCTCCGAGCACCGACGTGAACGCCCAGATCCCGATCCCGGGCTACGTCACCGGCTTCCGGTTCGGCGACATCCTGATGGACGAGGCACGCGGCCGGGTCTACATCACCGGGGGCAAGGGCACCGACGGTCTGATCGTCACCGACCTGAACGGCAGCGTCCTTCGCACCCTTCCAGGCATCGCACCGGGGGCCGCCGGGATGACGCTGAGCCCGGACGGCAGCAAGCTCTACATCGCCGCCGGCGATCAGGACTGGCTCAGGATCGTGGACCTGGACACGTGGGAACTGGACGGGCAGTTCACCGGGAAGACCGACGGGACCATGACGTGCCCGAAGGACATGGCCTTCGCGGCCGGCCAGCTCTGGGTCTCGTGGGGGTGCGAGAACGAGCCCACGGCGGGCATCGGCCGGGTCGACCTCGCGACCGGCAGGTTCAACGTGAACGCGGTCGACGCCATCGACGAGCGGATCAGCTCGGCGATGCAGCTGGCCACCTCACCCGCTCAGCCCGACATGCTGATCGCCGGAGCGACGGGCTCCAGCCCTGCCCTGCTGGTCCGCTTCGAGGCCACCGCGACGGGGCTGGTCCAGCGGGCGATCAGCCGGACCGACGGTGGCTCGGTCGCGCAGTTGGCTGTCACCCCCGACGGCACCGAGGTGATCGTCCCCTCGGGCGCGCCGTACTACCACCCGGTCCTGCGCACGTCCGACCTCGTCGAGGTGCACCAGTACCCGACCGTGACGTACCCGAACGCCGTAGCGATCCGGCCCGACGGCCTCGTCGTCGCCGGCACCAACTCGTCGTACGACAAGGACGTCTGGGTCTTCGAGCCGGGCAGCACCACCCCGATCGCCACGTACGAGTTCGGGCACCTACCGAACCAGGAGACGTGGGCGCACAACCTGGTCGACGGGGGGCTGGCCGTGTCCGGCAACAAGATCTACGCGGTCACTGACCAGTTGGCCGAGCCGGAGATGGTGACCTTGCGGATCCGTACGCTGCCGTGACACCCGACGCCCGGCCCGTCACCGACGGGCCGGGCGATCGACGGTCGTCACCGGCTGCGGCACCGCGGTGAGGAGCCGGAGGCCACTTTCGGCGAAGGCCGCCGTGTCGAAAAGCTCGTGGACGCGCGCCGGCCTCGCGGACCACCTCGGCGATTCCCAGGCGGAGCGTGGCGTGCACCTAGATGAAACGCGCTCGGCCCACCACACCCACCCTCTACCGCGATCGACCCACGGTTTGGCACCGTAGCCCGCACGAGTGGACCTCGTCGTTACCACGGCATCCATGCCACGGCTCGCCGGCGTTGCGCTTGATCACTGCGCGCATCTTCCGGCTCTTGTTGCGCTGGTCGGGGCCAACAAGCTGCGGGCGGCCTATCGGCCGTTCGCTGGATGCGCTGGGTGGACTTTTGGCCGATGGCGAGTAAGGTCAGCTAGCTGTCCGCACCTGTGCTCCCCGAGGAGGCCGGCGACCGTGGCCGAGAGATCGACTTCTCGTTCCGTCGATGGGGCTACCCGACATCACGACGATCCGGCGAGTGTCATAGACAGCTGGATCTCTCGACAGTCATGGTTGGAAGCAGGCGATTCCGACTCGTCCTACCAGCGGCAGGAAGCTGCCGCGCCACAGTGGCGTGACGACGTGTCGGACCAAGATGGGGAGGCGTACGAACCTGCGGATGCCCACCAGGAGCACGAAGGGCAACACGCGAGGCACCGGACGCACCCGCAGTACGAGGACGAAGATGAGCAGTACGACCGGGCCTACCCTCAGCACGAGCACAAATACCCATCGTTCGACTCACCGGTCGATCCCGAACCCGCGTACTACCAGCCCGACCAGACCTATACGGACGACGCTCGCGACCAGGCCTACCGGGAGGAACGTCGGGCCCAGGACCGGTACGGACCGAGCGATGCCAGTTCGGTCCACGACAACGCGTACGGCGCGCAGCAGGAGAGGTACGCCCAACCCGAGGCGGGCTACGCCCACGAGGAGTACCCCCACGACGATTACGCCAGCCGCAACCAGTACCGCCACGAGGAGCCGGGCGCGCGGAACCCCGAGGCGCCCGAGGTGCGGCCACGGAGGAAGCACAACCGGGACGTTGCTGCCCGCCCACGGCCGGCCAGCCGGCGGCGGCGCTGGCTGATCCCGGTCGGCCTACTCGCGCTGGGGGCGCTTGTCTGCGCTCTGGCGTTCATGCGGGGGTCAGGCCGGCCGCCGGAAGACGGGCTCCCGCTGTCGGCGGCCACCACCCCGCCGTACCCGTCTGAGCAACCGATTGCCCTCCCCGAGATACCGTCAACGCCGCCCGATTCCGCGGCACTGCGCAACTCCTCAACCACGCCAAGCGCCACACCGTCGGGAACACGCTCCGCCACGCCCAGCGCCACACCGTCGGTCACGCCTTCCGTCACTCCGACCCCGACGTCCACCGTGGGCACGCCGACACCGACTCAGAGCTCGGGCCCGGTCCTGCTCGGCCCATCAAGCGGCCGGGAGGTGGGGAACATGGTCCGGCGGTACTGTGACCGGCACACCGGGGGCTCAGCGGACTCCCGCAATGACGGCCGTTGGCAATGTACGAGGCTTCTCTCCGCGTCCATCGTCGACATGGACGTCGCCTGCCGCGACACATATGAGTCGGGCGCATACGCCCGGACATCCAACCCCGACGATCCGTATGCCTGGCGGTGCTACCGCTGATCACCCGCGCTCCAAGACTGATACCCGATCTTGTCCGGCCCCGGTCATGACTGGACGGATCAGCGGACCTGACGGAAGGCAGGCACCGGACCTGTGGGACCGGCGAGCCTCGCCCCCTTGTCAGCGATTGCGATATGCCTCCAGAACCGACGTCGGGATGCGTCCCCGTTCGGAGACCTCGTAGCCGTTCTGGGCGGCCCATTCACGGACCGACCGGTCCGCGCCCGGTCGGTCGCCCTGGAAGTCGCGGGGCTCGCCGACCATTGTGCGGATCGGCGGGCGTCGACACCGCCTCGACCGATCCGCCTGCCAGCGGAGATATAGTCGTCGAGGGCCTTGCGAAGGGTACCGATGTTCTCGTCCGACAGGTCGATGGCGTATGAAACGCCGTCCAGGCTGAACTCGACCGTACGGTCCGCCTTCCCCCCATCGAGGTCGTCTGTCAACACCGTGATCACTTTGCGAGCCATGACAATTGCTCCTCGCGACGACATGTGGTGGGTGCGGCTCAATTCGAGCAACAAGAAACAGTATGTGCCCCTGCCGGCGGGGTCGGAGGCGGGGTGTTCAAATGGAACCGAATCCGGTGGATTGAAGCCGGGAGGCAACCCAGCCCCGCCCCCTTGGAGGCCATCTCCCGGCCGAGCACTTCAACCCGGGTTTGCCGGCCGCGCTGAGACCGCCCAACTCTCTCTCCTTCAGGAACAACGGAGGGACCGGTCCCACGCGTTCACTTGTCGAACGCGAGCGGTTGTACCAGGCAGTTCTGCGAGATGGGGCTCTCTTCCGGTTCAAGGAAGGCTTCCGCGTTGGGTGCTCAAGCGGGGCCCGGCCCGTTGGCGCCGAGGCAACTCAACGAGGGCGACAACGCCAATGCGGAGGCCAGGAACGGCACGATAGAACGCGATCCCGGCCTCCGCATGAAGCAGAGGTGCAGCTCGAGCGGGCCTTCGGTCAGGCCCCAGGAGCCCGCCTTCCACGCTGGCGTACGCGTCGCCGTGAACACCGACGTCGCCAGCGGCACTGCCAACGTCGTGCACGGCGCCGCCCAAATCGCCGGTCACGCCAGCGACGCCGAGACCGCCGGCGGTGCCGTCCAGCGTGCCGCCAACCTCACCGCTCACAACGCCAGTCAGGCCGGTGACACCGCGCACCGTTCCGCCCAGGTCGCCAACGTCACGGGCCACGCCGCCAGCCAAAGCCGGCGACACCATCCACCCTGCCACCCAGGTCGCCAGTGACGCCGAGCCGACCAACAGCGAGCGGGTCCCGTGGGCACCCGCGGAGTATGGGCCGCTGGTGAGCTACTGCCGGATGAGAGGACGTCCAGAACGCCGGTGATACCCAGGACCCGACGGGCGTTCCTACCGGGATTGGTGATGACAAGCTGCCTGCCTGCCGCCTTCGCCTTGTTCCTAGCCGTAACGAGTGCACCGACCGCGCCGGCGGGCGGCCGGGGCGGATGTCGGCGCGGGTGTCCTTCCTGATCGGTGTGGTGGCGTCGATCGTCGCGAATGTTCTGGCGGCGCCGGACAACCTGGTGGCCCGGGTCATCTCCGCCTGGCCAGCCCTGGCGCTGCTGCTGGTGGTGGAGATGCTGACCGGCGGTCGACCGGCAGGCACTCCGGCCGACAGCGGCAAGGAGGTGGAAGAGTCTCCCACCAGCGCTCCGGAGGCCCCAGGCCGGGTCATCGCAGCGCCGACTTCGCAACCGCGTGCCGACCACCGGCAGGGCCGGCCGGTGAAGACTCCGCCAGCTGGCAACGGCACCCGGCCGTCCGCTGCCGCCCGCGTGCTCGCCGCGCGCGCCGCCGACCCCACCGCCACCGTGGCGGACATCGCCCGGCGAGCTGGCGTCGCCGACCGGACGGCGCGACGACACCTCAACGGAACGCCGGTCGGTTAGCGGCCCTCGCCTGCCTCGGACAACCGACCGCATCAGCCGGCGCCTGAGCTGTCAGTCGTCGTCTTCCTCGCCCCGCGCCTGCGAGTACCCGGCGAGCAGGTCCTGAAGGCGGGTGGCGGCGTCGGCGCTGATCCGGCCCCCGTCGGCCGCGTCGGCGACCCGCTCGCTCAGTTCCCGTATCCGCTTGGCGCGGTCCTTGGGCTTGCCCCGGTCCAGATCGGCGAGCTTGTCCCGCAGCTCCTCGGCCGTCTTTGGGTCGATCTCGCTCCGGCTCTCCGCGTTGTCGATCACCGCCGTCAGCTGGGCGGCCAGCTGCCGCAGAGTGACCGGCGTGAGCCCGCCGGTCGTTGGCGGAGCGCTACCCGGATCGGACGAATCGCCCGGCGCCTCCGACGCCGGCTGCTCGACGGGTGTGACGGCGACCGGTGGCGCGGCGGGCGGACTGTCCGGTTCGCCGCCGAGGGTAAGCATTCCGACCACCCCGACGACGAGGGCAAGGCCGGCCGCGACGAGCATCGCGAGCAGCCGATTCGACCGGCGCGACGGGCCTGCCGGCGATGCGGCGCGCACCGGTCGCGCCGTGGGCAGCGACCGGTCGATCAGCGTGGGCGGTTGCGCGGGCGCGACGGCCGCCCGTCCGGCCGGCAGGGTGGGCAGGACCGCGGTGGGCGGATCGGCCGGCTGGCCAGCGCCGAACCGGGTGGCGAGCTGTGCCGCCGTGGGCCGGCGGGCCGGGTCGGCCGCCAGGCAGGCGAGGCTGAGCTCGGCGATGTCGGTGGGCAGGCCGGGGATGCGCAGCGGCGGCAGCGGGGTGCGCCCGGCGTGCACCTCCATCGCGTCCTCCCAGGTCTGCACGGGCAGCGGCGCCCGGCCGGCCAGGGAGCGGTAGAGCAGCGCACCGAGGGCGTAGACGTCGCTGGCCGGGTTGGGCGGGCCGACGGCCAGCCGCTCCGGGGCGAAGTAGGCCGGGGTGCCCATCAGCAGTTCGCCTGTCTGGCCGGCGAGCGGGTGGTGCGGGCCGGCGAGCGCGGCGATGCCGAAGTCGAGCACCTTGGCGCCGGTGTCGGTGAGCATCACGTTGCCCGGCTTGATGTCGCGGTGCACCACCCCGATCCGGTGTGCGGCGGCGAGCGCCGCGGCGACCTGGCCGGCGATCCGGACCGCCTCGGGCCAGGCGAGCGGGCCGCCGGTGAGCCGGTCGGCGAGGTTGCGCCCGTCGACCAGCTCCATCACCAGGTACGGCACCACCGTGCCGCCGGCCAGGCTCGCCTCGCCGTAGTCGTACACCTGGGTGATGTGGGGGTGGGTCAGCCGGGCGGCGGCGCGGGCCTCGCGCTGGATGGTGGCCCGCAGCTGCGGGTCGACGGCGAACTCACCGGCGAGCGCCTTCACGGCGACGGGCCGGCCGAGCACCTCGTCGTCGGCGCGCCACACCTCGGACATCCCGCCGAGGCCGATGCGCTCGCGCAGGACGTACCGATCGTGCAACCGGAGGGTGGGCGTGAACGGCGACATGGCCATCCAGTTTGCCCGCCCGGCGGCACCAGCCATCAACCGCCCTGCCGCCGCCGGGCTGAGCGCGCCGAGGAGACAGCGCTGGGGTACGGCGGCGGCGCTGAAAGGAGCCACCCATTCGCCCCTGCCCCGCGCGCAAGGCGATCGGGCGTGGTGATGTCGGTGACCGCGCCGAGGGCGCGGATCCGTTCCACCGTCCTCACCTGGGGTGCGTCGTCGTTGGTTGCGGCGGTCGTCGGAGTGGATGGGTTCATGAGGGCAGTTCTCCTGAATGCGGTCGAGGTGTTGACGGCGGACAACTGGGCCGGCAGGTCGGTTCGTTGCGTTCGGCGGGTGGCGGACAACCTGCCGGTATCGGGTAGGCCTCCCAGGTGAACGCGCTCAGGTGCGCTGGTCATCACGGTTGCCGGCGGTGGATGCAGCGGCGCTTCCGCTGGTGAGGATGGGCTGGGTGTTGGCGAACACGAGGACGTCTTCGTGTGCGATGAGGTGCATGGGGGTGCCTGCGGTGCGGGCTCGGCGGACCTGCTGGAGCTGAAAGAAGCTGGGCCGGGCGACGAGGTGCCCGCTGCGGACGGCCGCCAGGAGGGCGACGCATCGGTCCACCGGTGTCAGGCCGGCGCGGATTCCGGCGCCGATGACGGCAGACGGCAGGTCGACCAGCTGGCCGTGCTTGCGCCAGGGCCGGGCGGTGACCACGACGACGCCGCCGGGACGCAGCAGGGTGTGGCAGCCGGCCAGGATCTGGGCGAACCCGTCGGCGAGGCCGGTGAGGTCTCGGTAGGCGAGGTTTCCGCGGTCGGTGCCGTCGTTGTAGGCGTTGTCGAACTTCGCGACCCCGTCGGTGCCGGGGCGGACCAGGCCGTGGACGGTCGGCCCGTACGGAGGAGAGGTCACCACCAGGGCGACCTGGCCGGCGAGGTCGGCGGGGACGAGGGACCGGATGCGGGTTGCGTCGCCGCGCATCACCGCAGCCCTGCCGGTCGCTCCCTGACGCTGGGCGTGGGTGATGTTGGCGTCGGCGATGTCGGACCAGCGGGACTCGTATTCGACGCCGATGGCGTCGCGGCCGGCGTGGGTGGCCTCAACGAGGGTGGTGCCGATGCCGCACATCGGGTCGAGGACCAGGTCCCCGGGCTTGGTGTAGGCGGCGACGGCATGGGCGGCGATCGCCGGCAGCATCCGGGCGGGGTGCTTCACCGACTCGGGAACGTACCGGCCTCGCCGCTGCACCGGCCCGGTGCGCTGGGCGGTCGCCCACACCGACAGGCCCTCTGGCCCCGTCGGCACCGGGTGGCGTCCGTCGTAATCCCGGTGGCGATCCTCGTGGGCGCGGTGCATGCCGCCGGCGCCCTCCGGCCGGCCCGGCTCATCCGCTCCGTGGGTGGTGGGGTGCTCAGCCACGTCGGTCACCGCCCTCGCGGCTCCGCCGCCGCTGTGGCGGGGTGACCGGTGGAGGGCTGAACACCAGCAGGTCGGCGTGGACGCGGTGGTGCGTGAGCATCCACTGCTGCCCGGCCATCTCGTGGGCGAGGGCGAGGAGTTCTGCGTCGGTGCCGTGGTAGACGAAGGTGTCCGCGTCGGTGTCGGCGGTGACCGCGACGATGTGCTGCAGATACCCCAGCCCGACGCTCGCCGCCACGGAGGCGAGAGGGCTGAAGTCCTCCGGCAGGGCGATGGTGCCGGCGGGAACCGCGACGATGAGCACGAGGCACCCGCCGGCGCGCAGCAGCCGGGCGCCCCCGGTCAGTAGACACGCCAGGCGTACCCGGTTCGTGGCCTCGTTCGCGTCGAGGGGCCAGGAGGCGACCAGCAGGCCGGTCGCCTGCGGCGAGCCACCGGGGTCGGGCGGGTCGGTGAGGTCGTCACCGAACCAGGCGCTTACCTCCTGAACGTCGCCGTCGTCAGACTGCTGCTGGGCGGACGGGTGGGGCTCGGCCGGTTCGCTGGCAGGGCCGATGAGGAGGCTGGGCCCGTCGGTGAACCAGCCAGGGTGGTGCTGGCGCCGCCCGGCGAGGCAGGCGGTGGACAGGGCGTGGTCGTCGGTGCAGTCGATGACCGTGTCGCCGGGCCGGCTGTAGGCGGACACGAGGCGGTAGGCCAAGCGAGCGCCGACGATGCGACCGGTGTCGGCGGAGGTGCGGGCGGTGCGCCACACGGTGATCGGCACCGGCGGGTCGCCGGCCACGAGGTCGGTCAAAGTTGGGTCGGCGCGGAAGTGGTCCGGGTCGACGGGGCGGGTGGGGCCGTGGTGCTGCGGCGTGTGCTCGCTCATGTGGTGTCGGCTCCGCGCCGCGCGGGCAGTGCGCTGACACCCTCAAACCCGTGTTTGTGTGCTCTGGCGAACGCCCCCCGTTCTCACAGCGGCTCACAGCCACTCACAACCAGCCCGATAGACTGTCATCTATGTCAAAGCGCTGTCGGTCCCAGCGGTGATAGGTGCAGGCATCGTCGCCGGCCGTGTCATGACAACAGCCTCGGCGACATGGGGCTGCCACGTCCGATGCCTACACCGTCGTTACGGGGGTCGACGCCGCGATGACATCGGCGGCGTCCGGTGCGACATTGCGGCCTGCGACCGTGCCACCGGCTGGACCCTAGTCGTTGTGAGCGCTCGTAAGCGGCTGTGAGTGTCATCGCCGCCGTTGTCATCGTCGCCGACGCCGGTCGGACGGACACCTCGCCCGCTGGGGCGCGGAGAGTCGATGCCGCGGCGGGGTGGCGGTGTCACAGTGCCGGTCACGGGCTGTGTCACACACCGCTGTCATCGATGATGATCGGGGTCAGGGATCGCGTGTCAGAGATTGTGTCATTGTCGGCGCGGAGGTGCCAGAGGCGGCGCAACCTGCGCTGTGAGGGCCTTGTGAGGCGCTCGTGTCGTAATCGGCGCCTGCCTGGTGCCGCGACACCACCGCAATGTCAATCGACGATCTCCGTTGCCCTCGGGAGTGTGACATGACCGCATCTGACATCGACTGGCCCGCCTCGCCGCTGGACGCCGCCGACGCCGCGTTCGCGTCACTGACCTGCCAGCCCGTACCGATGACACTCGACCTCGACTCGTTCGACCCCGACACCGGCCTGCCCGGCGATGTCATGACACTGCCGGCGCTGCGGGACTGGCTCCTCGCGCACCCCCGCGCCTTCACCGCGCGCGACGAGGTGTGGGGGGAGCTGATCCGCCGCGCCCGCCTCGACGGGCCGGCGTGGGTGATCGCCGCGGTCGGCATGGCGATGCCGGCGCTGCGCCGCTACGCCAGCCACCTGTGCGCCGGCTACGGCGGCGACCCGGACGACATCGGCGCTGAGGTCCTCACCGGCTTCCTGGCCGCGCTGCGCGACCGGGTCGACCTGTCCCGCGACGCCCCCTACGCGGCGCTGTGCCGGGCCGCGTTCCGGGCCGGCTACGCCCTACGCCAGCAGGCCGGCGAGTACATGCCGGTGGACAACGTCGACCACGTCACCGGTCCCCGTACCCCCACCGTGCCCTACGGGCACCCGGACCTCCTCGTCCAACGGGCGGTCGGCCTGGGCATCCTCGACCGGGAGGACGAGCAGCCCTACATCGACATCCGGCTCGGGCGGCGGGCGATCGAACCGGTCGCCGCCCGCCTCGGCATCACCGTCGACGCGTTGCGCATGCGGCTGGCACGTATCGACACCCGTCTCGCCGACGCCCTCGCCAGAGGGCTGCTCACCGGCGTGACCAGCCAGCAGACGGCCGACGAACTCGCCCATCAAGCCGTGCACCGCTCGGCCACCCGCACCGGCTTCGCCGCGGTTGGCCGCCGCATCGCCGATCAGGGGCCCGTGTCCGCGACGGCGGCGCGCGCCGCCTGAGTCACACCCGCGCACCGCGTCAATCCGGTGCCGCCACACGCGAACCCCGTGAACGTCCTCGCCGGTCTCACCGATCCACTGGCGAGGACGTTCGGCTGTGCCGGCCCTGCACCCGCAGTGGACCCCGACACGCGAGGCTAAGCGGGTTGATCGCTGGTTACCGGGTGCGCTCGTCCGCCTCAACGAGCTGGGCAAGGTTTGCCAGGGCCATGCGGGTGCCCGTCTCGTTGTCAGCCGCGGGCACACCATCGGGGATGCCGTCGTGCACGACGAGGACCTCAGTGCCGCCATCTGCATCGGTGAGCGTGGTCGTCATCGTCATCGTGCCCTGAAGCGCGGGGTCTGCTGTCTCAAACTCGAGCACTTCCACCAGCTGCTCGTTCGGCACGAGCTTCAGAAAGTGGCCGTGGTAAGTGTCGGTATGTGGTGCCGACTTGCCGGCGCCATCCGGCGCGTCGTATGTGAGCGAGACGCGGAAGGAGCCACCTTCGCAGGCATCGAATTCATGCACGTAGCTGCTCATGCCGGCCGGCACCCGCCATCTCGCGATCGCGTCCGGGTCCAAAAGCGCCCTGTAGACGGCTGGACGCGAGGCACTCACGTGATGAGAGACCTGCATCGAGTACATCGAGCGAACATACCCCTCGTGTGACCTGCGGTGGGAGTCATCTGGGTGGCGCTGTGAGCCGCTGTGAGCGGGGACCGTGTTCGCCAGAGCACACAAACGCGGGTTTGAGGGTGCGGAACTCATCCCGCCCGGCCCGTGCCGGGCACCCGGGAGGTTCCACCCGCCGCCGGGCCCGGACATCCTCGGGCCGCCACGAGCTGGACGCCTCGGGTGCCGCGCAGTGCTTGGTGCGCTGACACCTCATCGAACACCGCAACCCGCGAGGGAGGACGAGCTCCTCCCGAGGCTAGTGCGGCTCATGACGCGTCCCGTTTTCCGCGCCCGGCGGCGGTCCCCGTGACCGCCCGCTAGCGCCCCGCCGCCCCGCCCCTGGTGACGGCGACGGGGCCGGAGGTGACCCACTCATGTCCCGCATCCCGGCACGCCTGCGTGCCCTCACCCACCACCGCACCATCCGCCCCGCCGGCCGGTCCGCCATCGTCGCGGCCCAGGTCGCCCTTTTCCTGTCCGTTCCGGCGGCGGCGTTCGCCGACACGGGCGAGCCGGTGTACCTGGCGGTGAACTCGCTGCCGGTCGTGATCGGCAACCTGCAGACGTGGCTAATGGGCATCCTCGCCGCCGTCGCCACCCTGTTCCTCGTCCTGGCCGGCGTGTACTGGGCTACCGCCGGGGGTGACCCGGCCCAGGTCGACAGGGCCAAGGGCGCGCTGAAGAACGCCCTGGTCGGCTACGGCCTGGCGGTTCTCGCGCCGGTGCTGCTGCAGGTCGTCCATGGCATCGTCGGGGGCTGACATGGGTTGGCTTCTCGATCAGATCCTGGACTGGCTGGCGGCGGCGATCCTGGCCTGTCTGGACGCGCTGATCGGGGTGATCAGCAGCGCGCTGCTGGTCACCCCGAACGTCACCGCGCTGCCGCAGGTGCAGGCGTTGACCGGCCGTTCGGTCCTCGTCGTGGACACCGTGTTCGTCCTGGCGTTCGTCGCCGTCGGCGTGCTCACCATGACCGCTGGCGGCAGCGAGGGCTCCCGCTACACGGTCAAGGACCTCATCCCCCGCTTGATCGTCGGGTTCGTCGCCGCTCACTTCTCGCAGCTGTGGTGCGGCATGCTCATCGACCTCGCCAACGCCCTCACCGCCGCCCTGACTACGCCCGAGGGTGACAGCGACGGAGCGCTGCGAGGGATCAAGGCTCACGTCGCCGCCGGTCAGGACAAAACCGCGGTGCTGCTGTTCGTCGTGTGCGTGGCCATCATCGCGGTCCTTCTGGCCAGCACCGCGTTCAGCGTGATCGTCCGGTTCGCCGTCGTGTTGGTGCTGACCGCGTTCGCTCCCCTGGCCCTCGCTTGCCACGCCCTGCCGCAGACCGATCCGATGGCCCGGCTGTGGTGGCGCTCCTACACCGGCACCCTCGCGGTGCCGGTCGTGCAGGGGTTCACCCTCTACGCCGGGCAGTGGATGCTCACCGACCCCGACAATCTGCTGCCCGTGCTCGGGCTGCCGGTGGATCCGGGCGGGGTGATCAACCTGTTCGTGGTCATGGTCATGCTGTGGACCACGCTGCGGGTGCCCGCCCTGATGCGCCGCTTCGTCTCCACTAGCGGCGGTGGCGGGGGCGCGAACATGCTCGGCGCGGCGGTGCGGGTGATCGTGGTGCAGCAGGTCACCCGGTCGATACCCGGCCTGGGCCGGATCCGGGCGGTGACCCGATGAGCCGCCTCGACCGGGACGCCGAGCCGGGGCGGGCGTGGATGCCCGCCGACGTTGACGCACCCGACAAGGTGCTCTACGGGCTCACGTTCCGGCAGCTGGCCATCCTCGCCGTAGCCGCCCTCGCCTTCTACGGCGCATGGCGGGCCCTGCACGACCTGCTGCCGGCGCCGGTGCTGCTCGGCGCGGCTGTCGTCATGAGTGGGCTGGTGTTCGGCATCGCCGTGGGCCGCCGCGACGGGCTGTCCCTGGACGTGTGGCTACTCGCCGCCGTGCGGCACTCGCGGGCACCGCGGGGGCTGTCGACCACCGACACGACGTCGAAGACACCGGACTGGGTGCAAGCCCCGAAGAGCCCCGTGGTGCTGCCCGCGCCGTTGAAGCTGCCCGCCGACGCCATTGACGACAGCGGGGAGATCCGACTCGGCAGCACCCGGGCGGCGATGGTCGCCGCCACCAACGTCAACCTCGCCCTGCGCACCCCGGACGAGCAGGCCGCGCTGGTCGACACGTTCGGCCGGTGGCTCAACTCGCTGTCCACGCCGACGCAGATCGTCGTGTCCGCGCAGCCGGTCGACCTGCGCTCTCACGCACGGAAGCTGGCGCAGGCGGCCGACGACCTCCCGCACCCGGCGCTGGCCGACGCGGCGGCGGATCACGCCCGGTTCCTCGACACCCTCGCGACTCGGCGGGATCCGCTGCGGCGGCAGGTCCTCATCGTCACCCGCGCCCGCGCCGGAGAACGGGGTGAGCACGCCGCCCGCCGCCGCGCTGACGACACCGTCCGCGCCCTGTCCGGCCTCGGCGTCGCCACCCGCGCCCTCGACGGGGCGGCGGTCACCGCCGCGATCGCCGCGGCGGCCGACCCCTATCGGCCGCCCTGTCCTGGTGGCTTAGCCGCACCCGACACCGTCATCAGCTCACCCCGCCCTGTTGAGCGGGGACCGCGCAGAAAGAAGCGACGGACATGAGGATTCCCAGAAAGTCCACCACAATCGACCGAGCCGCCTTATCCACCGGGCTGGCGGCCGCGGTTGCTCCCACCTCGGTGGAGGTCACTCCGCGGATGCTGCGGGTCGGCGACGGCTACGCCGCCACCCTCGTGGTCACCGGCTACCCGGCCGAAGTCGGCCCCGCCTGGCTGGAGCCGCTGCTGTCCTGGCCGGGTCGGCTCGACCTGGCCTTGCACATCGACCCGCTACCGGCACCGGTCGCGGCATCACGGTTGCGCACCCAGCGGGCCCGGTTCGAATCATCCCGGCGGGCTGACAGCGAACGGGGCAAGCTGCCCGACCCTGCCGTCGAGGCGGCAGCGGACGACGCCGCGGACCTCGCCGAGCGTCTCGCCCGCGGGGCGGCGAAGCTGTTCCGCGTCGGCCTGTACCTGACCGTGCACGCCCGCACCGAGGACGAACTCCTCGAGGCGTGCGCGCAGGTCAAGGCCGCCGCCGCGTCGACCTTGATCGAGGTGCAACCCGCCACGTGGCGGCACCTGGCCGGGTGGACCACCACCCTGCCCCTCGCGACGGACTCGCTGCAGATGCGGCGCACCATGGACACCGCTGCCCTAGCTGCCGCGTTTCCCCTCGCCAGCGCCGACCTGCCCGCGCCGCTGCCCGGCGACCCGCCGATCGAGGGCGGAGTGCTGTACGGGGTCAACCCGGACTCCGGGGGCGTCGTGTGGTGGGACCGGTGGGCACAGGAGAACCACAACTCGGTCGTCCTCGCTCGCTCCGGCGCCGGCAAGAGCTACTTCGTCAAACTCGAGCTCCTGCGGAACCTGTACCAAGGGGTTCAGATCGCGGTCATCGACCCCGAGGACGAGTACCTGCGACTCGCCGACGCCGTCGGCGGGGCCGTCGTGCGCCTCGGCGTCGCGGGAGTGAGAGTCAATCCGCTCGACCTGCCCGCCGGGGACACCCGCCCGGACGTGCTCACCCGCCGCGGCCTGTTCCTGCACACCCTCACCGCAGTGCTGCTCGGGCAGCAGCCGCCGCCGGCCGAACGCGCCGCCCTGGACCGGGCGATCCTGGCCGTCTACCGGCAGGCCGGCATCACCGCCGACCCGGCCACCCACCACCGCTCAGCCCCGCTGTTGCGCGACCTCGCCGTCACGCTCGACGGCGACACCGACCCCGCGGCGCGGCAGCTCGCCGCCCGGCTCGCCCCCTGGGTCGAAGGGTCGTTCTCCGACCTGTTCGACGGGCCGACCACCACCCACCCGCAGGGGCATCTGGTGGTGTGGTCGCTGCGGCACCTGCCCGACGAGCTGCGCACCGTCGGCACGCTGCTCGCCCTCGACTCCATCTGGCGGGACGTTGACGCCCCCGGCCGGGCCCGCCTGGCCACCCGCCGGCTCGTCGTCGTCGACGAGGCGTGGCTGCTCATGCGCGACGGCGAGGGAGCCCGGTTCCTGTTCCGCATGTCCAAGGCCGCGCGCAAGCGCAATGCCGGGCTGACGGTCATCACCCAGGACGTCGCCGACGTCCTCGGCACCGACCTCGGCCGGGCCGTGGTCGCCAACGCCGCCACCCAGGTGCTGCTCAAGCAGGCCCCCCAGGCCATCGACGCCATCGGCGACGCGTTCGGTCTCACCGCCGGGGAACGGCGGCTGCTGCTCGCCGCCCGCACCGGTCAGGGGCTGCTCATTTCTGGCACCAACCGCAGCAGCTTCGAGGCCATCTCCTCCGACGGAGAGCACCCGCTGTGCACGACGCGGCCGGCAGAGCTGGCCGCCCTCGACGACGAGGAGGCAGACGACCTATGAGAGCACTAGAGATGACCATGCCGGCCCCATCGGCACCGGCGCCCAGCCCTTGGGGGCCGGGCGCCGGGTTCGTGGCGCCCCCGACCGGCCCGGGTCGATGGGTCGTCGACGGCGCGCAGTGGGCCACACAGCGGCCGTGGCTGCTCGCCGTAGCGGCCGCCGGGCTCGTCGCCTACGTCGCGGCACGCAACCTGCTCCAGGTGTGGCGGCACCGCCGGCACGCCGACGGCGCTCGGCTGGTCACGATCGCCCCGCCACCTGAAGTCGATCCGCACGGCGCCGCCGCCCTGTGGGCGAACCTCGCGGGAACGCTGACCCCGTCACGGCGGCGGCGTCTGCTCTACGGCAGCCCGCACGTGGCATGGCAGTACACCTGGACCGGCCGGCAACTGCTCATCACGGTATGGGTGCCCGGCACCGTCCCGCCCGGCGCCGTCGAGGCCGCGATCCGCGCCGCGTGGCCCGGCGCCGTCACCACCACCGACGACGCCGCCACCCCCCCGATCCCTTTCGACGTACCAGCCGCGGTCGGCGGGCACCTGTTGCCCACCGCCGCCGAGTGGCTCCCCCTGAACACCGACCACGACAACGACCCCCTGCGGGCGCTGATGTCCGCCGGGTCCGGACTGCGGGCCGACGAGTACTCCTGCGTGCAGGTCCTCGCCCGCCCCGCCACACCCCGACGCGCCCTGCGCGCTCGTCGCGCCGCCGCACGGCTGCGCGACGGCAAGACCGCCGTACCGGCGATCAACCCCGCCGCCCCACTGCTGTGGCTCATCGAGCTGTTCCTGCCGGCGCGCACCGGCGGGGCGAGCCGTCCTGCCCAGCCAGCCGGGCGGCGGGACCCGGGCGTGGAGCGGGACGTGCGGGCGATCCTCGACAAGACCTCCCACCTGCTGTGGCAGACCGCGATCCGCTATGCCGTGGCCAAGGACAGCCAGCGCAGCGGCTCCAGCCCGATGGAACGGCTCCGTGGGGTGGCCGACACGATCGCCTCGTCGTTCGCGGTCTACTCCGGCCGCAACCGCCTCACCCACCGCACCCGCATATCCGCACCCCTGGAAGTCATCGCCGGGCGGCGCCTCGGCTCAGGGTTCCTGGCGTCCACGCCCGAGCTGGCGGCGCTCGCGGCGCTCCCCCGCGACCTCGCCGTCCCCGGCCTCGACAGGGCCCGCGCGAAGTCCATGCCCACCCCCGTCGCCGTCCCCACCGGCGGACGCGGCACGAAGGTCCTCGGCACCGCCGAGATCGGCGGCCACGGCGTAGCCCTGTCCGTGCCGGATTCGCGCTATCACCTGCACGTGATCGGATCCACCGGCTCTGGGAAGACCACGCTGCTGGTCAACATGGCCGTCGACGACATCAAAGCCGGTCGCGGCACCGTCGTCATCGACCCGCACGGCGACATGGTCCTCGACATCCTCGACCGGCTCCCTGCGAGCGTGGCCGACCGGGTAGTGCTGTTCGATCCTGACCAGCCCAACCCGCCCACCCTCAACCCGCTGTCCGGCGATGACCCCGACCTGGTCGTGGACAACCTCGTGTCGATCTTCGGGAACATCTTCGCCAAGGCCTGGGGGCCGCGGATGGACGACGTGATGCGGGTGGCCTGCCTGACACTGCTCCGCCACGCCAACGTCACCCTCCAACACATCCCACCGCTTCTGAACTCGGCGCAGTTCCGGTCGGCGATGACGGTCAACCTCGACGACCCAGCCGGGCTTTCCGGGTTCTGGCAGTGGTACGACGAACTCAACCCCGCCCTACGCTCACAGGTCATCGGCCCCGTCCTCGCCCGCCTGCGCGCGTTCCTGCTCCGAGACTTCGTCAAACGCACCATGCGCTACCCGCACTCCAGCTTCGACATGGGCAAGGTCCTCGACGGCGGAGCGCTGCTCGTACGCATCCCGAAGGGGCAGCTGGGCGAGGACACCAGCAAGCTCCTCGGCTCCCTCGTCCTGGCGCAGGTGTGGCAGGCCGCCACCGCCCGCGCCCGAATCAACCCCGACAAGCGCCGCGACGCCACCCTGATCATCGACGAGGCCCAAAACTTCCTGACCCTCGCCAACTCGCTGGACACGATGCTCGCCGAGGCCCGCAAGTACCGGCTGTCGCTGGTCCTGTCCCACCAGGACCTGGCCCAATTCCCCAGGGACCTCCTCGCAGCGGCCTCGGCGAACGCCCGCAACAAGATCTACTTCTCCTGTGCGCCGGAAGACGCCCGAGTGCTCGCCCGCCACACGCTGCCGGAACTCGACGAGCACGACCTGACCCACCTCGACGCCTACACCGCCGCCACCCGCCTCGTCGCCGACGGACGGCAAACACCGGCGTTCACCATGAAAACGCGCCCGCCCAAGCCGGTCGTCGGCGAGGCGACCGCGATCCGCCAGGTCGCCGCGGCAGCCATCACGCCGCAGGACGCCAGCGCCATCGACGCCCTCGTCGACCGGCTCTCCCGCGGGGAGCGGACCAGCACCAGCACCGACGCGGGCAGCGCTGGCGACATCGCCAGCACCAAGGGCGGCAGCCGCAGGGCACGTAAAGCCTGACCCCGTCCCGCCCGCCTACCAGGCGATGGCGGTGCCGCGACGAATCTCGGCCTTCCGTGACGCCTTCCGCTGAGGCTTCACCGCTCCTTCACCACCTCCCACCACCTCACGTCGCTGCCAGGTGCCCGGATGGGTCTGTCAGCGCAGCACACCGCCCGTGAGTGCCCATCGTCATCGGCGTCGACAGTTCCAGACTCCCTCCCCATGGGAGGGATCCACTCCTTCTACTTCCTGAGGAGATCCCCTCATGTCCAGCGAATCCTCCACTCCCGCATCTCGTCCGTCCTCCTCCCGTTCCCCCGCCAGCAAGCGACAGCGCCTGGCCTACTTGCGTCGCCTGACCCTGCGCGACCGGCAGCTTCTGGCCTGGCTCGCGGAGCACTACGTACTGTCCACCGACCAGATCACCCAAGCCCTGTTCCCGTCGGCTCGCTCAGCCCGGCTGCGGCTGGCCACCCTGCACACCATCGATGCCGTACACCGCTTCGTCGACGTCACCACCGGCGACAACCAGCACCTCTACACCCTCGGACCGCTCGGCATGCTCGTACACCCCACCACCTACACCGACCCGCAACGGGCGGATGCCCGGCCACCGCGCAGCAGCATCGAACGCACCGAACGAATCATCGGCAGCCCCCGGCTGCGGCACCTGCTCGGCACCAACCAACTGTTCGTCGACCTGCTCGCCTACGCCCGCACCGACGACAACGCCCGCCTCGCGCGGTGGTGGTCCGAGCAGCACGCCACCACCGCCTACGCCCTCGCCGAGATCCGACCCGACGCCCACGGCATCTGGCAGGCCGGCGGCCGAACCGTGGGGTTCTTCCTCGAACACGACAACGGCACCGAGCCCCTCGCCACCGTGGTGCGCAAGCTGCGCGCCTACGAGCGCCTCGCCGAGTTCGGTCCCCGCTACCCGGTTCTGCTGCGCGTACCGAACCGCCGCCGTGAGACCAACCTGGTCGACGCCCTCACCGGCGTGCCCACCGTCATGCCCATCGCCACCGGCCTGCACGGCGAGCACCCCGCCGGACCCGCGTGGACCCTCACCGCCAACCCCGGCTCCCGCCGGTGGCTGCACGAGCTGCCCAGCGACCACGGGCCCCACAACACCGCCACCAACCCCCACCGCTACATCGGCGACGGGGACGAGGTCTAACAGTCAGCCACGCGTCTCGCTGCCCTACACCGGGCAACCTTTAGCACACCCTTAGCGATCTCTTAACCCTCTCACGCAGAGACTTCGGATTCCTTCGTTCGCGCGCCGCCGACGTGAAAAAGAGAGGCCCTTCTTTGTATCCGTACCACCGGTATCCCTCCGCTGGCGACAGCGCCAGACGTGGCGGGATACGGGAACTAGGAGGATTTGCAGTGGTCAGACGGAATGTGGCACGGCTCGTGGTCGCGTTCACGGGGGTGATCGCTCTGCTGCTCGGGGGGCAGACCGCCGCCTTCGCTGCGCCGACCAACGACGACTACTCCGCCGCCATCGCGGTGGAGTCCGTTCCCTTCACCACCACCATCGACACCAGCGACGCCACGTCGGACCCTACCGATCCGACCGGGTGCTACAACAACGGATCGGTGTGGTTCAGCTTCACGCCGACGCGGGACATGTGGATCCAGGCCGACACCATCGGCAGCAACTACAACACGGTGCTCTCCGCCTGGACCGGTGACCAGGGGGCACTGACCTTGGTCGGCTGCAACGACAATTACTACAGCCAGGACGCGCGGCTCGCCTTCACCGTCAACGCTGGCACCACCTATCGCTTCATGGCCGGTTACTGCTGCGGCAACGGCCGCGACGGGGGCGGTTCGCTTCGGTTCTCGGTCAAGGAGGTCCTGCCGCCGGCGAACGACAACTTCGCCGACGCGATTCCGGTCGGCGCGCTGCCCTACGCGGAGGCGCAGGACTACCAGGGTGCCACCCGGGAGACGGGCGAGCCCTCGTCCTGTTTCACCCCGACCCGTACGGCCTGGTACTCGTACACACCGACGACCACCGAGTCGATCACGGCCCGAACGAGCCCGGGCTATGCAGGCATGGCCGTGTACACGGGCTCCTCGCTCACCGACCTGGTCATGTCGGAATGCAGCACCCTCTACAGCTATCGACCGCTGACCTTCCGTGCGGAGGCGGGTAAGACATACCTGTTCCAGGTGGCGGCGGACGGAATCAACGTGCACACCTTCCAACTGGAGGTCGCGAAGCAACCCACGGCGGAGTTCTCCTACTGGCCGGGCGAGCCCAGCTCCTACGACCGGATCAGTCTCAGCAGCTCCGTCAATGACCCGGCGGGTGCGGGCATCTCCTCCTACGCCTGGGACTTCGGTGACGGGACGACGTCGGCCGACCCGAATCCGGTCCACCAGATAACAGCCGATGGCGATCACACCGTCAGATTGACGGTACGGACGCCTGACGGGCGGACCGCGTCCGCCGCCCACGTGATCCAGGTGCGCACCCACGACGTCGCAATCGTGCGGATGACGGTGCCCACGACGGCGCGGGTGGGGCAGACCATCGGAGTCGACGTCCACATCCGGAACACCCGGTACGACGAGAGCGTACGGGTCGAGCTCGCACGGAGCACTCCAACGTCGGGCTACCAACCGGTCGGGGCGTTGACCCAGCCGGTCCCGGCCACGAGCAGCAACAAGACCACCCGATTCTCGTTCACCTACACCGTCACCAGCGACGACCTGGCCTACGGGAAGCTCACCTTCCGGGCCTCGGCCGACCCGAGCCCGAGCCGCGACGCGCTCCCAGCGGACAACGAACTGCTCTCGACCCCGGTCATCATCAAATAAGTCGGCGGCGCCCCGGGTCGTCAAGACCCGGG